>JAFULN010000026.1 GCA_017473335.1 Erysipelotrichaceae bacterium | reverse complement strand
TTTAGGCGGAGCAACAAAACTCAGCTTTGAAGAAGGCGTTGATTCCTATGTACCATATGCAGGACATTTGAAAGACAATGTAGCGATTACGCTGTACAAAGTAAAATCTACAATGTGCAACTGCGGTGCTTTGACGATTCCAGAACTACAAAAGAAGGCAAAACTGACTTTGGTTTCAGCAACAAGTATTGTCGAAGGCGGAGCACATGACGTTTTAGTTAAAGACCACAAGAATTCGAACAATATGAATTCATAAAAAAGAGGATTAGACATCCGCCTTAATAATATTGAAGGCTTCGTCTAATCCTTTTTCTTTAATTAATGTAAGATAATGCTTCATGAGTTTAGCAGTATTGGGATGCATGTAATCTTTGTCAGTTCCATTCATGAAATAATTGTAGGCAGAGGCATCCGTGTATTTATCTTTCTGATAAATCATACATGCTGCAACACGGTCACAGACAGATTCTTTAACGTAATTCTTCGGCATCTCAAAACACATCAGAAGGCCTTCTTTACCACCTCTATCGAGCCAGTATTCCCAATGGTGCTTGTTTCTTCCTTTATGATGGAGCCATCCTAATGAATAGCCTAATGCTTTCTTTTCAGCATCAATAGGAGATCTATCCCCTTGATAATATTTAAAACCAGCACTTAGTTCTACCCAGCTGTACTTTGATAAATCATGAAGCAGACCTTGTTTATAAAGTCCCATTTTAAAACATAAAGAAGTCACTTTTAGTTTATGACGAGTGATTGTTGACAGGTGTCCTGTGATTCTTTGGAATAGATTCATATTCTTTCCTCC
The DNA here is from genome assembly GCA_017473335.1 of Erysipelotrichaceae bacterium. Lineage (GTDB taxonomy): Bacteria > Bacillota_I > Bacilli_A > Erysipelotrichales > Erysipelotrichaceae > RGIG1896. The sequence continues at coordinate 158,959 of JAFULN010000026.1, read as the reverse complement.
ATATGTCTGAATTATAGTGAAATTGAGTTGGGTTGTAAAGGAAAACAGTTTCGTCAACAAGAAAACTGTGTTAAAATAATACAAGTACGGAGGTGTCTTATGAATCGACATCAATTAAGAGAAAAATTTATGATCAGTATTTATCAGAGCCGTCTTTTAAAGAAAGATTTAAAAGAAACAGCAGCTGATAATTTTGACAATGTCAATGAGATCGAAGATTATGGAAAACGTATTCTGAGTGCTTTGGAAGCAGGCACAGAACGTTATATCGAATACATCAACGCTGTTTTGGATGATTGGACATTTGAGCGTCTTGGATATCTGGAACAGTCCATTCTATTATTAGCTTGTGCTGAATTTGACTGTAAGGAACTGAGTGCACAGGTAATTATGGATGAAGCAATTAACTTAACAAAAAACTATTGTGATGACAATACATATAAACTGATTAATGGTGTACTGGATCGTCTATGAGTCAGAGAGTCATTTCTGTCAGTCAGCTTGTTCGCTATTTGAAATCTAAGCTGGATAATGATCCGCTGATTCAAAGAATTATGATTGAGGGGGAAATATCTAATTTTACTGCTCATCGAAGCGGGCACTGGTATTTTTCACTGAAGGATCATCAATCACGTATCAGTTGTGTTATGTTTCAAACGTATGTGAAAGCGGTGAAATTCTTTCCTAAAAATGGAGATAAAGTTATTGTCAGCTGCAGTACTTCTATGTTTGAAAGTGCTGGAAGTGTACAGCTTTATTGTACTTCAATGAAACCTTCTGGAGTTGGTGATTTATATGTACAGCTTGAGCTTTTAAAACAAAAACTTCGTTCTGAAGGGTTGTTTGATGTGCAGCATAAAAAAATGATTCCTGCTTATCCGATGCGTATTGGTGTTATTGTTGGCGCAAATACAGCTGCACGCGAAGATATTATGACAACATTAAAGCGTAGATGGCCGGTTGCACAGATTGTTGAGTTTCATTCTCTTGTACAAGGGGATACAGCACATTTAGAGCTGATTTCAGCCATTTTAAGAGCTGATCAAAGCAATTGTGATGTCTTGATCCTTGCGCGTGGAGGAGGCTCTATTGAGGATTTATGGGCTTTTAACAATGAAGACTTGGCGCGATATATTTTTCAATTAAATACACCTATAGTAACTGGAATTGGTCATGAAATAGATTTCACGATTGCGGATTTTGTAGCTGATGTACGTGCTGCAACTCCAACTGCTGCTGCAGAAACAGTATCACCGGATATTGCTGAAGTACTTTTACAACTGAGTCAATATTCTACTCGATTATTGAGCGCTATAAATCGTAAGTTGGATATAGAGAAACTGCAGCTGGATTCACTTTCGCAAAGAAGTGTACTTCAAAACGCAGATATGCTGCTGCATCGAAAACAAATGGTACTTGACTATTTAAATTCCCAGTTGATTCATGCTATGGAATCTCAATTGAATCAGGCTCAAAAAGTCCGTTCTTCTGTAGTGAAATGCAGTCGTCTTATGAGTTCATTAATGAATACTCAGCTGAATACTATTCAAAAGAAGAAACAAAAAATGATTTCATCAATTCAACTGAATGTACAAAAACAATCACTGAATGTTAAACATGAGATTCAGTCACTTGATGCATACAGTCCATTGAAAATATTATTGAGGGGTTACAGCATTGCAACACATAACCAGCAAACTGTAACTTCAATTCATCAAGTTGAAAAAGAAGATATTTTACAATTAAGAGTAAGTGATGGACACTTGACTTGCAGAGTTGAACAAAAAGGAGAACTTTCATGAGTGAAAAGAAACCAACATTTGAAGAATCTATGAAACGTCTAGATGAAATTGTATCTGCACTTGAAAAGAATGAGTGTACATTGGATGAAAGTATCCAACTGTTTGAGGAAGGACTTAAGCTTTCACAATCATTAAGTGAACAGTTAAAGCACTATGAAGAAAAAGTGACTCAGCTTTTAAAAGAAAGCACAGGTGAGTAATATGACTTTAGAAGAATATTTACTGCATGCATTGGATCCTGTCACTGATAGCCGTGTAAAAGAGGCAATGCAGTATTCATTGATGGCACCTGGTAAACGTCTTCGTCCTAAACTTGTCATGCTGACTGCTCAATGCTGCGGCTTACATGAGGAAGATGCATATCCAGCTGCTGCTTCACTTGAAATGATACATACTTATTCATTAATTCATGATGACCTTCCTGCTATGGATGATGATGATCTTAGAAGAGGAAGAAAAACGTGTCATGTGCAGTTTGATGAAGCTACTGCTATTTTGGCGGGTGATGGTCTTTTGACAGAGGCTTTCTGTCATATTGGTCGCTCTAAATATTCAGATTCCGTAAAAGCACAATGTATGAAAGTACTTGCGGATAATGCTGGTGCTGATGGTATGGTGCTGGGACAGATTCTTGATTTAACGAATGAAAATAATCCTGACTGTACTTATGAAATGCTTGAGAAAATTCATTTGAATAAAACAGGACGACTATTCAGCTGCGCACTTCAGCTTGGAGCTATTGTAGCTGGTAAATCTCTAGAATGCGCTCGACTTGACGAAGTAGGATTGCTTCTTGGTTTGGCTTTTCAGATTCAGGATGATATACTAGATGTGACAAGCACATCTGAAATGATGGGGAAAACAATTGGAAAAGATGCTGATTCACACAAATCAACAACTTGTTCAATTTTAGGGATAGAAAAAAGTGAAGCACTTCTTGAAGAAGTCTATGAGAAGATGCTTATTAAATTAGGGGAATGCAGTTTTGATACAGCGAGAATTGTTGATCTTTTGATAGAAATGAAAGGTCGTAAGCGCTGATAGGAGTGTGTTTTATGGATTTAACTCAAATTACTGATCCTAAATTCTTGAAGAAACTTAGCATTCATGAAATGGAACAACTAGCTGGAGAAATCCGGCATTTTCTAATTGAGAGTGTATCGCGTACGGGTGGTCATCTTTCAAGCAATCTTGGAGTAGTTGAACTGACGATTGCCTTGCATCGTGTATTTAACAGTCCTGTAGATAAGATTTTCTTTGATGTTGGACATCAATGCTACATTCATAAGATTTTAACAGGACGTGCTAAAGATTTTTCTAAACTTCGTCAATATCAGGGGATTTCTGGATTTCAGAAAAGAAGTGAATCTGTTCATGATGTTTGGGAAGCTGGACATTCATCAACATCTCTTTCTGCAGCTCTTGGTATGGCTGTAGCGCGTGATTTGAATCATGAACATTATCATATAGTACCTGTTATTGGGGATGGCTCTATGAGCTCAGGAATGTCTTTGGAAGCTTTAAATCAGATTGGTGATCAAAAACGTAATTTGATTATTGTGTTTAATGACAATAATATGAGCATCTCTCAAAATGTAGGAGCACTAACCAATGGATTTTCTAAATTAAGAACATCAAAAGGATACAATACATTAAAGGCTGACTTAAAGAACAGACTCGATCACAATGCAGTAGGTAAAACAGTTCTTAAATCCATGACAGCAGTAAAAAACTATATTAAAAATGAAGTGGTTGATTCTAGTGTATTTGGGGAATTTGGCTTGGAATATTTAGGACCTGTTGATGGTCATGATATAAAGAGTCTTATCCAAATTCTTGAAGTTGCAAAAAAACATGAAGGACCTGTTGTCGTTCATGTATTAACTAAAAAAGGAAAAGGTTATCCATTCTGTGAAAATGACAGTGAGGGAAAATGGCATGGTGTTTCTTCGTTTAATGTAGAAACTGGAATGTCTCATCACTCATTGCCTCAAGGACATTTATCATGGAGTCAGATTGTCAGTGAACCACTTGTGAGATTAGCTAAACAGGATGAAAGAATCTGTGCTATTACTCCCGCAATGATTACAGGCAGTAAACTTGAAAAATTCTTTGCGTTATATCCAGAAAGAAGCTTTGACTGTGGAATTGCGGAAGAACATGCAGCAACATTTGCAGCGGCTTTAGCACTTGAGGGAAAACGTCCTTTCTTGTGTCTGTATTCTTCATTTTTACAGCGTGCATATGATCAGATCAATCATGACATCTGCCGTATGGATTTGCCTGTGGTCATTGGAATAGACCGTGCAGGTTTGGTTGGCGAAGATGGTGATACACATCATGGTGTTTTTGATATCTCTATTTTACGCTCATTGCCAAATTTGATATTAGCTCAGCCAAAAGATTCTAATGAGCTGCAGCAGATTTTAACCTGTGCCTTCAAACAGAATCATCCTTTTGCGATTCGCTATCCTCGCGGATCGGGTGCTTATCAGGAAACAGTACAGAGTGAACCGATTGCAATTGGATCATGGTCAATTGTTTATGAGCCTGAACAAGTTAATATGACAGTAATTACGTATGGCCCTGATGTTGATCGTCTAAAAAATAAAATGATGACAAATAATCTTCCTATTCGTATTGTGAATGCTCGTTTCTTTAAACCTCTTGATGAAAAAATGCTGATGATGCTGTCTGATGAACAGCTTCCAGTACTTATCTATGAAACAGACATGAAAGCTGGAGGTTTATCAAGTGCTGTTTTAGAATGGTGCTGTGATCATCACAAGACTTTAAAGATTGAACGTATTGGTATTGGGGATCATTATGTGACTTTTGGTGCAATGAATCAGATTCGTAGACATGAACACATTGATTTGAATACTGTTTGTGAAGCATGTCTAAAACTTCTCAACAAAGAAAGAGGGGAATGAACTTGTTAAAACAACTGCATGTTGAAAACTTTGCTTTGATTGATGAATGCAATCTTGATTTTCATTGTGGCTTTACAGCATTTACTGGAGAAACAGGCGCTGGTAAAAGCCTGCTGATTGATGCAATTTCACTATTGTGTGGTGAACGTGCAAGTGCTTCTTTTGTTCAGCGAGGCAAACAGAAAGCCGTGATTACTGGACTATTTTCACTTGATAATGTAAATCAGGATGTGTTAAAAGAACTTAATCTAAATACGAACCATGATTTGCATCTTTATCGAGAGATTAGTAAAGATGGAAAGAGTTCAATCAAAATCAATGGAAAAACAGCTAATCTTCAACAGCTTAAGGCTATTACATCTAATTTGATTGATATTCACTCTCAGCATGATACCCAGTATCTTTTAAATAAAAATTCTCATCTATTACTTTTAGATAAAACATTAAAAGATAAAACACTTCGTGATGAAACAGAACAGCACTGGAAAGCATATGCTGCTTCTAAAAAACAATATGAAGATTTTCTAAATACTTCACTTACTGAAAATGATGTTGATTATCTTCGCTTTGAAATTGAAGAAATTGAGAAAGCTCATCTATATGTGAATGAAGATGAAGAACTTGAAGATCGTTTAAAACTGATTCAAAGTTTTGAAAAAATTTATGGTCGTTTATCTGAATCTATTGAATATTTTGAAAAAGATGGCGGCGCTGATGAACTTTTATATGAAATTAGTTCTAATTTAAATCAAATCAGTGATTATGATTCGATAAAAAAGATTAGTGAACTTTTTAAAGAAAAGTATTATGATTTAAAAGACTGTATTGAGCAGCTGAAAGATCTTAGAGATAACCAGTCTTATGATGAAGATGAAATGAATGAACTTCAGAGTCGTTTGTTTGAAATTGGACGTTTAAAACGTAAATATGGACGTTCTATTCAAGCTGTACTTGATCATATGCACAAAAATATTGAGTTGTTGGATTCATTGGAAAATCGTCAGCAGACTTTACAACGTTTAGAGAAACAAATGAATGACAATTATCAGACATTTCTTCATTGTGCTGAGAAACTCTCTGAGCTAAGAAAATCTGCTGCTATTGAACTTGAAAAGAAAGTTGTGGTTCAATTAAGAGATTTGATGCTTCCTTATGCTCAGTTTTCTGTGGATTTTAATACATTTGAAGGGAATAGTACGGGGATTGATGATATTGAATTCTTGATTTCTATGAATCCTCAGGAAATTCTTCGTCCATTGAAGATGGTTGCCAGTGGTGGTGAACTTTCCCGTTTGATGCTGGGGTTAAAGACGATTTTTACGGCTTTACAGGGAATTTCTTGTGTTATCTTTGACGAGATTGATACAGGTGTTTCCGGAGCTGTAGCGACTTCTATTGGGCTTAAAATGTCACTTTTATCTTCAAGTGCTCAAGTGTTTAGTGTTACACACTTAGCTCAGGTTGCTTCTTGTGCAGATACACATGTATTTGTTTCAAAGAAAGTTAATGAAGGACGTTCAGTGATTTCTATTCATGAGCTCAATGAAAATGAACGTATTGAACAGATTGCTACAATTGCCTATGGTTCAGTCAATGAGCATTCAATCAATGCTGCAAAGGAACTTTATAGAACAAACCAAGCATTATCTGCCAAATAATGACTGAATTTGACAGCAGACTTTATCACATCATAACTTCATAAAGGAGTGATTAGATGTTAAAAAGATTCTGCTGTTTTTTCTTTGCGCTTCTATTAAGCTTTATACATCTTTCAGCAGCACCTAGAGTGCTTTATGTATCAGGACAAACAATCCTTATTGATGCACAGTATGAAGGTGTACTTGTTAGTGGGAGTTTTGAATTTAGCTGCAATGATCAGCAAATAAAAAGTCATCCAAATGATTCTGTACAGATTACAGATTTGATTATCACAGCAGATAATCATCCTGTAAGATCAAATTCTGATTTAAATCATATCATTGCATCACAAAAGATTACCAGCTCTTCAGTAGATGTTGTAGTAAAACGTAATAATGAAAGAAAAAATGCAAAACTATATCTTTATTATGATGATGAGAAAAATACATTTAAAACTGGATTTTATGTCAAAGATCATATTTCAGGGATAGGCACAATCACTTATTATGATCCTCAAAATCATACTTATGGAGCACTGGGGCATGAAATTACTGAAAAAACAACAAATGATACTGCTGATATACATCAAGGAACTATTGAGCTAGGAACAGTTATAGAAGTTGAACCGTCAGTTTTAAATCAGCCTGGACAAAAAGCAAGTAAGTCAGCTAGTAATCCAATAGGGAATATTCTAATCAACAATTCGTTTGGTTTATTTGGTAAATACACTCAATTAACATCTTACCAAATAATGGAAATTGGTCTTCAATCAAATATTCAACTAGGTTCAGCCTCTATATTAACTGTTATTGATGGTACAGAAGTACAAGAATATGAAATACAGATTACTAAGCTTCATCGACAAGATTTTCCTGATGTAAAAGGCATTGAACTTGTCATTACTGATAAAAGACTGCTTCAGAAATCTGGTGGTATCATACAGGGGATGAGTGGATCTCCAATCATACAAAATGGAAAAATTGTTGGTGCACTGACACATATGATTCCTTCAAATCCTCATAAGGGTTATGGAATATATATTGAATGGATGCTCAAACAATCAGATTTAATCTAATTTTTTCCAGTTTCGACATAAACCGACCTTTTTCGTCGTTTCATTTCTCTATAATGTCTATGTACAAAGGAAGTGGAACGAGATGGAAAAGAAAACAATTGTCATTGTAGATGATAACGCAAGCTTTAAAGAAAGCTTATCCATTGAATTAAAGAAAAATTCAATGTTCGAAGTGCTAGGTACATATGAAGATGGTGAAGATTTCCTGATGCATGGACCTAAAAGAATTGATTTACTGGTGGTAGACTGTATTATGCCAAAAGTTGATGGTATTGAGCTGTTAAAACAATGTAAATCTTATGGTGTGCAATATGGACAAGTTATGTGTACTTCAAGTATCACTAACGAAACACTGATTTCAGAAATGCAAGATAGAAAAGTAGATTATTTTATGCTGAAACCAATACATCCTAAACAGTTTGTTGAAAAGTGTGTGCAGCTGGTATCACAAAAAGAAAAGAGTGGACAAAATGAGATTATGATTCCATTTGATGTAGATCTTGAGTCAGAAGAGAAACTGCAGAGATTTCAGCTGGAACGTGAGATTACTTCAATTCTTCATGAAATTGGTATACCTGCACATATTAAAGGATATATGTATTTAAGAACTGCAATCCTTGAAACTTACTTAAATATTGATTATTTAGGACAAATTACAAAAGTACTTTATCCTGAAATCGCAAGAAGATATATGACAACAGCATCACGTGTAGAAAGAGCAATTCGTCATGCGATAGAAGTTGCGTGGAATCGCGGGAATATTGATGCCATTGATGAAATCTTTGCGTATACGATTAGTGCTTCTAAGGCAAAACCAACAAATTCTGAGTTCATCGCAATGATATCAGATAAACTTCGTTTGGAACATCGTTTAAAGATGAATCAGTCACAGGTTTATAAAGTTCGTTAAAAGACAAAATCACCATTCTATGATAAAATATGAATGGTGATTTTTTCATGGCTAGAGTCATTTTTCATATTGATTTAAATTCATTTTATGCAAGTGCAGAAGAAATTTTAGATCCATCAATTGCAGGGAAACCAGTTGCAGTATCAGGATTATCTAGGCGAAGTGTAGTATCAACTGCCAATTATGAAGCTCGTGCTTATGGTGTGCATTCTGCGATGCCTATTCAAGAAGCGATTGAGCTTTGTCCAGATCTGATTATCGTTAAAGGTCATTACAGCTATTATGAAGAGCTTTCAGAGAAGTTTATTCAAATTATACATCAATATACCCCCTACGTTGAACAGGCATCTGTTGATGAATGTTATGCTGATATGACTGAAATTATAAAAAAGTTTGCTAGACCATTAGACTTAGCGTGGCAAATTCAAAAACAATTGAAAAATGAATTAAAATTGAAATGTTCAATTGGTGTAGCACCAAATAAGTTCTTAGCTAAAATGGCAAGTGACATGAGAAAACCCATGGGGATTACAATTCTTAGAAAGTCTGAAGTTCAGAAGAAGCTTTGGCCTTTGCCAGTTTCGGATATGTACGGCATTGGAAAAAAGACTTCGAAAGCATTGAACACAATGGGGATAATGACAATAGGTGATCTTGCACAGTATTCTAATCTTCAATTGCTTTCTAAAATATTAGGAAAAAATACAAAAGCTGTTATTGATCGCTGTTATGGTATTTCTAGCTCTGAAATTACTACAAATTCAAATATGAAATCAATGTCTCAATCTCGTACATTTATGGATGACATTACTGAATATGATGAGATTAGAGCACATTTTAGAAGATTATCCTATGAATTGTCATCACGATTAAAAGAGAATGGAATCATGGGAAATGTTATTTCTATTTCAGTTCGATATTTTACATTTGAAACGATTGTACGTTCTAAACGTTTGATTTATCCAATTCAGGATGCTGATACAATCTTTGAACAGGCGATGATGCTTTATGATGAAAATCAGGATGAAATGGCCGTTCGTCATGTTGGAATAGGGATATCAAATTTAAATTCTATTGCTTCTTCCAAGATACAGCTCAATCTTTTTGAAGAATTTAAGCCAAGTAGTACGGATGATGTAATCAATGATTTAAATCGTCAGATGAAATCTGCACATCTTGTTCGTGCATCTTCTTTATTAAAGAAAGACTAGCTTCTAGTTGACTTCGGTTTTGCATATACATAACTGAGGTGAGTTGATGAGGTACATACATAAAAATAGAGATATGATTGACAGCTGTTTCATATTACTTATAATTGGAGCAGCTACTGGAATTGTCTGTACGTTAAATCTAAATATTCAGCAGATTGAACAATACAGCAGTGTATTTGTATCTACATTAGTGATTCCAGATGATGTTGTGCAATATTTCATACAACAAACACTTATTAATGGATTCTTATGCAGTGTCATTGCCTTTCTTGGGTTTTCTGTTTTAGGGATACCACTGATACAGTTAGCGGTTTTTATAAAAGGATTTCAGACAGGTTTTCAAGCATCTATGTTTCTGTTAACTTATAAAACACAAGGAATATTAGGAATTCTAATGACACTTGTACCACAAATTCTTTTTGATTTAGCTGCAGTTATAGTGATTTCGATAGCTTCTATAAAGCTTTCAGGAAGACTAATTTCCATGATTCATGAATCAAATGTACAATATACATTCATGAATTTACTGAGTCATTTGATGAGTGATTTGTTGATTTCTTTAAGTTTTGTACTTATTTCAAGTTTTATTAAATCAACTTTAGGGTTGATTCTTGTTCGATGGTTTACACAGATTGTGTAATGAATAGGAGGTCCAATGAAGATTCATCAAGCTTTTCAAACTTATTTTCTAGCAATGAAGACAACGCTTCAGCTTTCAGAACGGACCATCGTGAATCGCGAAATTGATTTAAAACAATATCGTAATTATTTAGAGCGTGAACAGCTACAAGATATTGAATCACTTACACCAATCATGATTCAAAGCTATATCAATGACTTATCACAGACAAAGTCAAATGCTACAATAAATCGCCATGCTTCATCTATTCGTTCATTTCATCAATTTTTATCTGACAAATATGATATAAAAGATCCATCATTAAGTATTACAGTACGTAAAGTGTCTAGAAAAGTACCAGTTTACTGCACAGAGGAAGAAATTGATCAGATTTTGCTTCAGCTCGATAATGATCCAAAGGGAATTTTGTACAAGACTATTTTTTTGACAATTTATGGATGTGGTTTACGAATAAGTGAATGTTTAGGATTAACACTTTCTCAAGTAAATCTTGAATCTGGTTTTTTGCGTGTTTTAGGAAAAGGGAATAAGGAACGTATTGTCCCTGTTCCAAAAGGAACATTATCTGTTATGAAATATTATTTAGATACGATTCGTCCATTACATAGTACAAAGAATTCAAAAACATTTTTCATTAGTCAAAAAGGTAATCATGTGACTAGTGAAAGCGTTGAAAAAATGTTAAGATATTGTTGTGTACAGGCAGGAATTAAAAAAGAGATAACCCCTCATAAGCTTAGACATTCCTATGCAACACATTTGTTGAATCATGGTGCTGATTTAAGGGCTATACAAGAACTTTTAGGACATTCCAGTATTTCTACTACTGAAATATATACACACGTTCAAAAAGAACGATTACTTGAGGGATATCGTCAATTCCATGCTGGAATGAAGGAGAAATTATGAAAAAATACAAGAGAATGTTTGTTATTGTCATGGATTCCCTAGGGGTAGGGCAGATGACAGATGCTGAAAAGTATACTGATACTGGAGCAGATACATTTGGACATATTGGTGAAGCTGTTGGTGGGCTAAAATGTCCAGTTATGCAGAAATTAGGCGTAGGGAATCTTCATTCTATCAAAGGTATTGAACCTGTTGATTATCCAGAAAGCTATTATACAAAGATGATGGAGCTGTCTGTTGGTAAAGATACAATGACAGGGCATTGGGAAATTATGGGCCTTAATATTCAAACTCCATTCCAGACTTTTACAGATACTGGCTTTCCACAAGAATTAATGGATGAACTTGAAAAAAGAACAGGCCATCCTTGGATTGGCAACAAATCTGCTTCAGGGACTGCAATCTTAGATGAACTTGGAGAAGAACATATGAAAACAGGTGCTATGATTGTTTATACATCTGCTGACAGCGTACTTCAGATTGCTTGTCATGAAGAAACATTCGGTCTTGATGAACTCTACAAATGCTGCGAAATTGCACGTGATATTACGATGAAGGATGAATGGAAGGTAGGTCGTATCATTGCCAGACCGTTTGTTGGTGATAAAGCAGGATCTTTCAAACGTACATCTAATCGTCATGACTATGCACTTAAACCATATGGAAAAACTGTACTTGATGCTTTAAAATCAAGTGGATATGACGTCATTTCAGTAGGTAAAATTAAAGATATCTTTGATGGAGAAGGAATTACTGAAGCGTATAAATCAAAGTCAAATGAAGACGGTATGAATATTACGATTGACATCGCAAAAAAAGACTTTACGGGTCTTTGCTTTGTAAATCTTGTTGATTTTGATGCATTGTGGGGTCACCGCAGAAATCCTGAAGGCTATGCAAAGGAAATAGAATTGTTTGATCGTCAGTTAGGAGAACTTCTTGAATTGATGACAGAAGATGACTGTGTAATTTTAACTGCGGATCATGGCAATGACCCTGTTCATCATGGAACTGATCATACACGTGAAATGGTACCTCTCATTATTACATCACCATCACACAAAGGAGCGGGGCTGCTGTATCCAGCAGAAACATTCGCAAATCTAGGGGCAACAGTTGCAGATAATTTTGAAGTAAAGATGCCTGAATACGGTACAAGCTATCTTGATGTACTGAAATGATTGAAAACAGCCTTTTGGCTGTTTTTCTTTTGGGCATACTGAATGCACAATCATTAAATACCTGTTAAAATACAATCAAAGAAAGAGGTACATTGAATGAAAAATATACTCATAATTAATGGTTCATTAAGAAAAAACTCATTCAATCAGCAGCTTGCACAAGAAGCAGCAAAGCTGCTTGAACATACATCTACTATTACATATCTTAATATAAGAGAACTTCCTTTTATGAATGAAGATATTGAATTTCCAGCACCTGCAAGCATTCAAAAAATACGCAATGAAATCAAAAAAGCAGATGGTCTGTGGATTTTTACTCCCGAATACAATGGACAGATTCCAGGAGTTCTCAAAAATGCACTTGACTGGCTATCAAGAGGAGAGATTGCAAGAGATAGATCTACTTCTGTGATAATAAATAAACCAGTCACTATTTCATCTGCTGCAGGAAGAAGCGCAGGAATCAACGCCAGAATATCGCTCCATCAGCTGCTAAATAACATGTCAATGAATGTTATCTACAGCGAAGGAACAGGGATTGTGCTTGATAAAGAGGCATTTATTACGGGAAAACTTAAGCTAAGTGAACAGGATTTGATTGCATTGTCTAAGCAGGCAGAAACATTTTATCATCACATCTAAAAAAAAACTTGATCACTGATCAAAGTTTTTTATTTTCTAGGAATGTTCTATCAGAACTGTAGTAGATAGTAGCTAAAAATATGTAATTCGCAGAAGGATGAATACAGATTTCATATAGAAACGGACTTAACTTGAGAAATTATGAAGAGAAGATGGTTGAAAGATATTGATCTGGCAAGTTACAGATTAGGTCATAGCTATACGCTATAAAAAAAAACGAATTATATTAATTCGTTACTATCTTGGACATTCATTGGATTCATATTTGGTTTCGGTGCTATAAAAAGAACCAACAATAGTACCTCAACAAATTAATCATAGCATAGATAAAATATGAAAAAAAGACTGTTTTTTAGGAAATATTAGGATATGATAAAGATATAAAGAAGCAAGCAGCACAGCTTGACAAAAAGGAGGTACTGCTTCATGAAAAAGGTACTGCTGAATTATTAAGCCGCTTCCTGATCAGAAATGACAAATCTGATTGAGGAAGCTAAAACATAAGACAATCGAATTCGTACGCTGAATATAACAGCGTTTGGATGAAGGGAAACAGTTCAGGTTTGTGACCTGGATCCTAAATGGATTAAATCAAAAATAATGACATGAATGGAGGGTAAATTAGTCTTCATCCATAAAAGAAATGAAGAGTTAGCGGAATCAGGTAAAAGGTTCCGCTTTTCTTATGTTATAATGATTGTAAAAAGAAGGGAATCATTGTAAAATTTATCCATAAGTACAGAAAGAAGCACGAGGTAATCTTTATGAATAGCCCAGTATTTCCCGATTATACAAATTGTCCAGCGAATGTTGCAAACTCTATTTTAAAGCACTTTAAGTGTGCACAATTTCATCCAGGTATGCCTATATTGGATGAAATCCTGGAAAGAAACAACTATAAACATGTCATTTTATATCTGGCAGATGGTTTAGGATGTGCACAAATGGAAGAACATCTGGATACAGAATCTTTTCTAAGAAAACATATGGTATCAACATTTTCATCAGTATTTCCTCCAACGACCACTGCCTCCACAACAACTTATACAACAGGTTTAATGCCCAATGAACATGGTTGGCTAGGCTGGAATATGTACATCAAAGAGATTGATGAAATTGTAACACTGTTTAGAAACTGCATTCGTGATACTTTTATTCCATTTTCATTTAGTGATGATTATGCTGAAGAACGTTATCCAAACCGTTATCTTCATCAAATTATCAATGAAACAGGAGATGGGAAGGGGTACTTCTACTTTCCTTTTAAATGGACCATTTATAAAGATCATCAGCAGCTAAGAAATGAAGTTCTGGAATTATGTTCAAAAGATGAAAAGAATTATCTGTATCTATATGATACGCAGCCCGATTCAATTCTGCATAAAGATGGTGCAAAATCACAAACAGCCAAAGAGAAAATTATCGAAATCAATCAATGGCTAGAATCCATCAGCAAAGAATTAAAAGATACACTCATTATTGTATGTGCAGATCATGGTCATTTGGATGTAACGCCTGTTCATGTCAGCGACGCACCAGAAATCGAAAAGATGATGATTCGTCCAACTTCTTTAGAACCACGAGCATCTGTATTTCATATTAAAGAGGAATTCAAGTCATCTTTTAAAGAAGAATTCTTTAAAGTCTATTCAAAAGAAGATTTTATTGTCTATAGTGCAGAAGAAGTAAAAAACATGCAGCTATTTGGAACAGGTGAATCACGTGAAGGATTTGATGACTCAATTGGTGATTTTATCGCAATTGCAATCTCAGACAAAATGATCATCGATACACCAGACAGTTTTAAACTAAAGTCTCATCATGCTGGATTTACTTCAGATGAAATGGAAATCCCATTAATTCTCATTGATTGTAAATAGATATAAATCGTATAATATACATTATGCGAAGTAATTGGCAAATTAAAATTTTACCTAATAATTAAGTAAAAAAAAACTTGTTAAGTTACATTTGATTAGGTAATATAGCCTTGTCATCGGTAATGGTTCATTTTCCAGTAACATTTGATTCGGTAATGTTAGTTACATTATATAGGTAATGAATCTATCAAATCATTTAAAAAGCAGTCATCTTAATAATGGCTGCTTTTTGTCTTATGTTTAATTTCATAATTTTAATCGAGATGCATAATTGCTCACTAAACGATTTCTCGATTGATTTCAGAGGACTTACTCACATATGTTGGCTATTGAATCAAATAAATATAAACGTTCTTGATCTATATCAACCGTAGCCTTTTTTTTACGTTTATCAGATGAATTTTGATTTAAGTGCTTATATGCAGCTTTAATCAAGTCGTCTTCAGATTTATTTTGTGATCGTTTACTTACAATTCGAACTGCATTTTCAATTTTACTATCATTATAAATTTCTTCAGTCATTGTAAGTAATCTTTTAAGCTCATTGACGACTACCTTTAATTCTTTTGTAGATAACCCTTCTTCGTATGTGATTTTACTCACAAGTTTATTCTTATTTAACTTAAATGTTCCTGGATAATATTTTCTTGTGATCATTTCTATGTATTCTTGGTTAATTTCTCATTTAAATAGTACAAAGTCAATGCAAAGTACAAACGCAGATAGCGAATGTACAATTAAAACCTTCTTTTTTAACATACAATCACACTCCTTATGCCTTGCGTTTCTTTTTATAAATGATTGCTGCGCCTATAAGACTCATGCAAGCTATTACTGATACAAAGCCATAAATAATGTCAACTGTATAAGGTAACATACCCTCAACCTTCGCTACGCCGTACTTACCTTGATTTAAATACTCCTCAAATCGTTCCCACATAGCATCTTCAACATTTTTTAGTTTCAAAGTTCTTGTATCATAGGTTGTAACTTCAAAAACATCAATCCACTCTGCATTTTCATAGTAAGTAAAGAGATATACCTTTCCTTCTACGATATTAAAACCACCCATCGCATTTGGATTGATATAATTCTGTTTTGTCCCCTCTTTTACATTGCCCTTGATACCAACTACAGGAGATACAGAAATACTAGGAGTTTCCTTATTTGGATGATATGACAATACTTCTCCAAAGAAAAGCTGTGCTGATTCGTCAATCAATATACTTTCTGGTATATCTCCCGCAAATGCAGTTATTGAACTTGATATCACAACAAGAACAAATGCTAAAACTACTATAATTTTTCTCATACGGTCACCTCCATGTGGCCTATTATTACCAATAAATATATCTTCGCTATCTACTTGCACTGATTCCTTAATTTTTTGTTAGACATCGCATTGTACGCTGACAAGCACGCCAAGCCAATAGCCATAGGGACAACTGCATACCCTGCATTAACAGTACCCTTTAATGATAGAACATACACAGCACCAATAATCGCTAAAGTATTAAAGATGATTGAACACACCAATAAAATTTTCTTCATAGATCCTACCCCTTTACTGTCATTACTGGCTTTCCTGTTTTTTCACTCAGGAATCTTTTAAATTCTTCAATTGATCCACCTGTACAGCTCTTTTTATCATAGATCTGTGCATGGTTTTCACTGAAAATAAATACAAAATAATCATCAGTTTCTGCAATATGCATGATTCTGTCATAAGCAAATTCAGATTTGCCAACTGCAGTTTCAGAAGTGAAAGTGTCTGCAGCTGTATCAAAGACCGATACAGCTTTTTCGGTTCCCTTTAAAAGACGTTTCTTGGCAAAATAGCCATTGATATAATCTTCAAAAAATAACGTAATGACAATGATTGCAGCAACCATCCAAGTCAGAATCTTTTTACCATCGATCACAAACCCTTCTTCTCCACTTACAAAAGACAGAAAAAGGGCCAACGCAACGACAATCCATCCGAAAAGATGGCTTCTTTTACTTTTCGCTTTTCTTGCGATTTTTCGAATGCACTTTGCCATAACGGAAAGTGTTTTCTGGTTGTAGTTTGTTTCAAAAGTAAATTGCATTTTCTGTCCTCCTATTCTGCATTATTCGATGATAAGATCAAGCAATTGTTTGTCTGAACCATAAATACCTTCATATGGGATTTCAATGTAAATCTGTCCTTGATCTTCATAAATAAAGTAGCGATATTCTCTCGATGAAGTGGTTAACACAAGGGTGTAATATGGTCTTACACTTGGATAATCATTAACACTCATCGTTCTTGTAGGTTCTGCTTCAGAAAGAATATTCAAGATTTCTGGGTATTCAGTTGGTTCCAAAATGGAAAATACATCACTGTTTGTCCCCACAGAGATAGAAATCAGCTCTGATTCATCTGGACAGATGATTGGGTCTGCTTTTGGAAAAAGATGATCAAGAGCATAATACCCTCCTACTCCTGTAAGTCCTAGAAATAGAATAAGAATTATAATTATCTTTTTCATCAAATCACTCTCCTTTGTTGGATATTAACTACTTTTTTTCCTTTATAAAGAAAGATGTTACAAATAGCGTCACCATAACAAAAGCATAGATTTTATAACAAAACCTCCATTGTTCTGCGCCGAATACAAAATCCCCTATATAAATTGTCTTTTCTAGTGTTGGTGCAGACAAAGCACAAAACACAAAAATAACTGCAATAATAAGCATTACTAAACTAATCAATCTCAATGTTTTTCGTGTTCTCATATTCTCCATCTCCTCTCTGCACCTTATTTCAACAACGTCCCATTTTTATATTTTTCTGAATAATCGTGAATAGCTTCTTTATCAAGCAATGGTTCGGAACTAACCCCTTGAAATACGATCTTGTCATCTCGATATGTAAACCAGAATAGAACATCTGGTTGTTTTTTAAATTCAACTGATATTCTCCATTCGTTATAACTAAGAAGACGATTCAAATAGGAATGCTTGATTTCAATTTCCTGGACGTCTTGTATTGAATATCCGCGATATTCGAGTTCTGTGATTGTATAGGTTCTAATGAATTTTTTCTGCACAAAAACATTCATGCATAGCACAACAAGGATTGAGAATAGTATTGTGATCAACACTTTTGTTCTTTTCATCAGAAAAATCTCCTTTAATCAAAATTCCGTTTTAAATTGCACCCTTATTCTTCGAATATCAGTTTTGTGAACTTTCTCCAGACTCGAAATCATAATCAACATCTTCAGCTGAATCTATCCAACCTAATTCCAATAACTCTTCGATTACTGATGGTGGTATTGCACCTGTGATGCCATCGTTGATTTCAAATACTGCATAGACATGAGTCTTTGCGGGATAACTTTCCATGATTCCATCATGAATCACTAAGAGCTTATCTCCTTTTTCAAGTTCAGAAAACATATCACCATTATGATTGCTTGACATGACAATAGGTGTTCTTTCTGATATTAGAATTGCGGTGCCATCTTTCGTTTCAAGATACACTCCGGTTGATGCACCATACCCTTTATTTATCAAAACTGTTATACATGCAATTGCAAAAACAAGAATAAACGTAATCGTTCTAGCAGGTATCATCATTCTTTTTTTCATACAACCACTTCCTAACTTAAAAATTTATTAAGATTTTATTCAACATCTCTTTTTAAGCTTCTTTTCCTCTTAGCAATCGAAAAAACAAAGAAAACAAGAGCTACTACAGATAAAAACGTTCCTGCAACCATGATAAATGGCAAATAAGATTTTGAATACACTGGAGCTACAGGATTTGAATCAGAACAAAGTGTAAACACCAGTTCACCTTCCGATAATCCTGTTAAATGCACTTCATAACCAGGATTGTTATATAGGAAATCCTGGTTGCTTTCTATCAAATAGTAAGGGGTATTGATCACAATATCTAGGTTTCCAAATTCTTTCCAGGTCTTTGCAGGAGAAAGCAAATAGGTGTACTTGAAAATCGGAGGTTCATAATCGCTGTTGATTGCAGGATACATTGGGGCAGTCACTGCATTCACGACTCTTTGCTGAGGTTCCAATGTGATTTCATATTGATACCATCTCATCAAAGTGTTGGATACATCCAGATTAAAATCGAACGTGTGAATAACTCCATTAGACCATTCATTAGCTTTCAATGAAGTAACAATAGCGTTGTACCAGTCATAATCCAATATCCCTGAATCTTCTTGATAGTAAGACAATGCGAGATCTTTGAAAGTCATTTCTTCATAGCCTACCAGCAGCATTGTTCCACTGATTTCTTCTTCACATGCACCATTATGATAGAAAGTCCATTCAAGCTCATCTTTTAAAGGTTTACCAATGATATAGACGGAAAACTGATCATTGCGTTCAACCCATGTTTCAAGCAAAATGCCATCTTCCAAAGTACGTCCACCACTCTGATTTTCCATATAGAGTTTTGTTTGTGGATTGTCACCTGTCAATTTGACAGCTGCTGATGCGGCAGGATGTTTATCTAAGTCAACATTTCTAGGTGAATATGTATATTTATAGACAGACAATTCAGGTGAATAGAAATCATCCTTCATGAATCCATCATGAAGTTTAAGTAGATCTTCTTCCAACTCAAATTGACCACCATAATACATCAGAGTATGACGAATCTGTTTTTCAATCGCCTGTCCATCAATCGTAACATCGTATTTTTCTGTATCAACATTCAACAGGCGTTTATTGAGTTCATGATCATAGAGATCTGCATAGTCAGCAGTACCACCAAATGGAAATGCAAGCGTTGCAGTGATTGTATAATCAGACGGATTATAGAATGTATACTCAGCAGTAACTTTTGCAGAATAAGCCACAAAATCATTCATATCACGATAATAGGACTGAGGAAATTCATTGATATCAAAAGTAAGCAGTTCCTTTTCAACGATAATCGGACTATCTTCATCTAAAACTATCGCTCCTGTAGAATCGGTCCCTGACCATCTTGTCTGTGCAGAATTTGCATAAACAGAGGACATGCTTAAAACAAGTGTCATCAAGATTAAACCAGCAGTTAAGATACTTTTTCTATTCATTTTCATGCCCTCCTATCATTCTTATAATCTTCTTTCAAAATTAATGATGGAAATCCATCTCTTTCATAAATTCAGACTCATAAACAAGACGTCCATCTTTGTTAAAAATCATGATAGCTTGAGCATTTACTAACATATGAAGTTCATTTTCTCTGCTATCATTACGATCACCATTTTCTTCCATGGAGACGAAATCTGCAACACAGCGATAAGTTAAATCATATTCATCTGTGATATCCACATACACAATATATTCGCTGCCATTTGGCACAACGATTTCTTTACTGAATGGATAAAAGAATTCAGCAAATCCGTTACAAGTAGATGTTTCTGCTTGTTCTAATGAGACTACAGATTCAGGGACTGCATAACCCTGCTTTGAGATTTTCTCAGCATAAGCCTTTTGTCCTTCAGGTGTGATATCAACAGCTGTACGACTGATTTCTTTCCCATCCATCATTTCGACGACATCGATCTTTTTAATTTCGAAAGTACCTTTCTTCTCAATGTTGATATGAATATGCCCGTTTGGCTCCCATGTGTAAGATTCTTTTCCGTATGTTCCCCTACCTTCACCACTAAAGCGAGTAAATGTCCAAAGTATCGCTTGGTCTTTTGGAGAAATACTCCAGCCTAACTGCTGTGTACGAATAATTCCGTTATCAATCAAATTGATTTGCTCAATTTCTGAAATTCCAAACAGTGGTAGATTCATTTTTGCAGTATATTTCCCGTCTGCATATTCCATCAGAACCTCTTGATGTTCACTTATTAATTTTACCGAAGTGGCATCTGGATTATATTCTTTAGGAACCACTGTACAGATGATTTCAGCAGTTTCGTTCGCAATATCGATCTCACCAAATTCCCAATCGCTTATCGTAAGCTGATTTACTTCCTCTTCAAGCATAGAATGAACGTTATTATAGATGCTGCTCATCTGATAACTTAAATTACGATCAACATCATTGATGCTGTTTCTCAAATTATTGATTTGATTTTCTAAATCATTGATTTGAATCATACAAAAAACAAGTGCGGCAATCATCAATAAATTTATCAGTGTTGCAAATCTTTTCATACACAAATCCTCCTTAAAACGAAAAACGGCGAACCGGCTACTACATACGTGCCAATTCACCGGTACTTCACTAACTTTATTTTACATGAATAGTACACCAACTACAACTTAACAGCTTATGAGTTGATTTATGATAATATGTTTCTTTTCCATTTCTGATAATTTTGTTCGATTTGAAGGTCAATCAAGCAAGCACAGGCAATATAAATTACTAGAATAATACATTCTAAAACCAATGAAGAATAGGACCTTGGATACAAATGCATCAAAGCTTCGATTGCAAAGCGTACAGGAAAGTATGTTCCTAACCAGGCAGAAATCTTATAAAATTTCTTCCTGAATGTGATCATCTGTTCGTTGATGTTTTGAGTGTCTTTTCTAAATGCTACCTCAAATCCACCAACTGCTGCAACAAATGGGACAAAGCTCAAGAATGCGAAAACAGCATTCTGTAGAATAAATACAGTCATAAACTGAATAATCAAAATCATCACTTCGATCACAATCATATAAAACATGACTTGATTCAGATTTTCACTTTTTACTTTTCTTACTTTCGGAAGATCTTCATCGCTATCATAATCATCATTCAACAGATAATCAGTGGTTACATCAAACAGCTTGCTGAGCTGAAGAATATTTGAAGCATCAGGCATTGCAGTACCCATTTCCCAGCGGGAAACAGCTTGTCTTGATACAGATAACTC
Organism: Erysipelotrichaceae bacterium; assembly: GCA_017473335.1. GTDB lineage: Bacteria > Bacillota_I > Bacilli_A > Erysipelotrichales > Erysipelotrichaceae > RGIG1896. The sequence continues at coordinate 137,272 of JAFULN010000026.1, read as the reverse complement.
ATCTGCCAAATTCTCCTGAGAAAGACCTTTCTGCTTTCTCAAGTATGTTATTTTGTCACAAAATCTCATATGAAATCCTCCTTAACGTTGGATTTCATTATTCTTGTTTTGAACCATAAATACCACCAACTATGGTTTACAATCATGCAACAAGACTTTACAAATCAATATCGCTGCAGTAAAAGCAAAAATACTGCACTAATAATGAAACAAAAACCTATCATCAGTTGATGATGGATAAACATATACATAGAAGTACCAACAGAAACTATTGCTCCTAAATAGAGAATTATCTTTTTAATAGTTTTCAAAGTTTTATGATTCATTGTTTGTCACATTCCTTAACAGTTCTTCTGGTGTAATATCAAATAGTCGAGCCAAAGAAATTAAATTAGTAGTGCTAGGATCTGATGCACCGCTTTCCCATTTTGAGACAGCTTGTCTACTTACTCCTATTCTTTCAGCCACAAACTCTTGGGTCATTTTTCTTTCAATGCGATATCTCTTGATTGTTTCACCTAAGGATGCTTTAACATCCTTTTTTTCACTTCTTATTTCAGATGAATTAATATATTTTCTCAATGCTTTGATAAGCAAATATACAAGGTAGATAGTGGTCCCCAATCCACCAACAACTACAAACAGAGCGAAAATAATAGTATTTAATTGAAAAAGCATAAGTATACCTCCCTTTCAGCAAAATCATAGCGAGGAAATGCAGTTGCTTCTACCAACTATTGCGCAACTGAACTAAAACTATGTACTATAATGCATTTTCATATGGATTTACAGATATCGAATAGCTTGCTTTAAAAATTTATTCTTCCACAAAAATCATATCTCCAGAATGATAGAATTCCAGAATACATTCATAGAATTCACGATTAGATGTGAGATAACCCCAATATTTTGTTTGATTGTATCCATATACTTCATCTGAAATCGAAAAACCAAACACAGGAAAGCGACTTAAAAATTCTTCTAATGTAATTTTCTCAGCCTCAAATTTTCCATATCTTCCATTTGATTTCATCAAATAGACATTACAAAAATCCATATCAACATTTCTGAACACAACATGACCATTAACTTGGGAACTTAATCCTTCACATTTCACAATGCCAGACTGTGTGCGCATGATTATATCTTGTCCGTGTTTCTCAATAGAAATTACATTCATGTCATGTAAAGTATAGTCTGTCATAATATTTTTTCGAATGGATATTGGCATAATTTTCTCCTTGTAATTCTATAAAGCTGTCAACAAATCTTCTTGCCACAGTATGAACAGTAATCACCATTAGTTAATCTTAATCTTCCACAATGTGGACACTTATTGGAAAAGGACTTGTACAAAGCACATCCTATCATGATTATCCAGCAAAGAAGACCAATATAGGTTTCTGTCATGACTTCATAATTATGATCGAGGAGTTTAACACCCATTACACCCCAGTCAATCACAAAGATAATCAAAGCAACTATGAATATAGTAAACATTGTCTTTTTCATAGTACAGTCCACCTATCTTTCTATTCCCTGAATTTCATAGTATTCATCTGAGTATTCGATCTTGCTGCCATCGAAATCTTTTTGAATTTCCTTTACATATGAAAATGGATCTTCCATTGGCAGCAAACAAAATTCTTCTTTAATGATTTGAAGCACTTTTCTCTGCTCATCTGTCTGATTTTGAGATTCGTTGGATAAATGCTCATTGAACTTCTCTTTTGTCATCCAACTAATCTGTTCAACTGGATTTGCAGATCCACAAGCCAAAATTAACCTAAGAAAATCTGTAAAACTCTTCGCAAGAGGATAGACATTGGTATCAACGCAAGATTCTGGATTCGATGCAAATACCATTTCATTGTACCCTTCGATAAAACAATATAAGATACATCCTTCAAGTCCAATCGGAGTAGCATTTACTGGGTAACACCAATAAGGATATAGATTTTCTGTACTTTCAAGTGAAATAAAACTCGAATTTATGTTTAACTCTTTAAATCGACAATAATTTTCAAACATGACTGCTACTCCTGCTTCAACAACTTAATTTACTATATATTTCTTGTTTCTATTTATATTAATCGGTCAATTCTTTATCAAAAATTGTTAATGTGATGGCAATTCCTGTGTCACATTTAACTTCTCTAAAATCAGTTGAAATGATTGATGTACTGACTTCACTTTTATTTGTACCGACTTTTACAAATAGTGCTTTTTCTTTATTCATTTCTAAAATTTCTTCTTGATCAACTCTCCATGAAATTTTAGCAATCGTGTCTTCAAACTTTAAATCTAACGCTGGAGATTTTATGGACGAGTGTCCATTTTCATCCATATGATAAATTTCATAAGCTGTTTCATCAAACCTGATTGCTATTCTATTTCCTAGGAATTCAGATTGGCCACTCGATGATCCAATTTCGTTCCATTGATCATCTTGATATTGCCAAATAGAAATAGCAAAGGATTTAGCAGTATCATCTAATTTGATATCAAAAAAGTGGATTTCATCTTCAAATAATTTTAACACTTCTAATGTTTCTTCAGAAAAAGTACTAGGTTTAATGTTCATTCCTAGTTGATTCTGTTCCATTGCTTTCCCATCGCATCAGACAGAAAAGAAAAACAAGTGAGCAACACAACAAATGCGATTATTTTTTTCATCATATCGGGCAACCTCCTAAAATCTCGTTAGTGATTTTTCCATATTATATCCGTCATTCTTTTTGTATGACATTCCTACAGTACCAAGTGGAAAATAATAAATCGTATAATACACAGTTTCATCATCAAAACTAGTGACATTCACACAGACAGGCACTAACGGGAGTTTTCTTGAATATAATCCTTCAGCCTGTGATTCTATTGCTTCCATATATTCTTCTGGTAGGTCATTATCACAGATGACAATTGGATTTTTGGATAAAATTCCAAGTCCAAGAATAAGTACCAAAGCAATCCCCAAAAGAACCTTTTTCATGATGCTATTCCTCGATTTCAAAAACCAGATCCATTTCTAGAATCTGACCATGACCTGTCATTTCCACAGGAATATACCCTACATATCGATATCCCTTGGCTGCATATTCATTAATAATCTCACGATGATTTTCAGACCTTGAACCTATAAATTTTTGAATATCGACCTTAACATATTCATACTTTTTCATGTGATACCTCCACAAAGCGAAAACCGGCGAACCGGCTACTATATGCGCCAATTCACCGGTACTTGTCTAAATTAATTGTACATGAATCTAATTTCTTATACAACAGAATGATTCATTCGGTATCTTTTATACCTTTGACTTCCAGGTAGTAATGAGGAATTGACTTATCCAGAGTTACTTCATTGATACCATTTGCAAGATCAAAGCCGAAGTTTTGACGAACGATTTCAATTTGACCTCTGTCTTCAAGGCGTGCAGTTTGTTTCGTAAAGTTAAGATTGCTACCTAGTTCAGTTACTGCATCATACCCACTGACACCTTTATTTTCACTTGCGGTACAGTGGTAATCAAAACTTGGTTCTTTTTTAAAGACAGCATCAAGGTTTACGCTTTCACCTGCAGGAATTGTAATCTCTGCTTCAATCCAGCAAACACGACTCACACTAGTTACGTCCAGATTTTCAATATTTCCATCACTATAGCGTTCCATCTGGTTATCAGAAAGAACACCATAAGCTACCAGATGTTCCTTGAGCAGACCATAATACAATTCAAAACCATATTCTGGTTCAGACTCTTCATAATTACCAATACCAACAATTTCCTCGTAATTATATTGAGCAGCCTGTCTGAGCGCTTCCTCCAAATTACTTTCTGTACGAGTAATCGTAACACCGGCATCGACAGTTTTCTTTGTATCCCAGCCTCCTGTGACATATCCTTGATACTGAATATTTTGAATATCGTCACCAATAATGATGAGATAACAAGGTGTTCCATAATCTCTTTCCCATTCCTCACGAATAGAGAAGCTCTTCCCCATGATTCCATGATCACTATCGTGATAACCTCCATTGAAGTTAAAGGAAAGTACTTTTGTCTTTTCATAATCCAATTCGAACATTACACGGATTGTCGGATTAGGAATTCCAGCGTCGTTATTTTCTTTAGGACCCCATGCATCTGTAAGTTCATAGACAGTCACTGGAATGTGTGCTAAATCCACATAGTCATCTAAAGTGTTTTTCAGATACGTTCCATCAGAAAGCAGCGATTGATATCCTTCCCAGCTTTCAAATTGCAAAAGATTCAAACTGCCTGGATTCTGGTGAGTTTCCTTCCAGTTTTCCCATGCACCTTGGAAACCACCAGCGTAAGTACCAACATGAAGTTTTGTCTCCAGAATAGTTTCACCCATGCTGAGAATCGGACGAGTTTCATCTAAGCTATGCAAGTTGGATGCAAACGGGTAAAGGACACGGATCGTTTGATCTGTTGAATCTGTATTACTAAGTGTATAAGAATCAATCACCATAATATCTTCTGATGACTGATAGTAACCACCCTCTGGATACCATTCATAATATGTATCTAGGACATCTTGTCGCTCTTCATCGGTTAAGTGTGTACGTGAAGCTGCTTCTTCTTCATTGGAAATCCATACAGGAATCCATGGAGAAAAATCCATTGTAAACTTTCGCTCAGCAGAAATATGTTCATTTTCCTCCATCAGTGTCAATGGAAACACTGGTCCAGCATAAGACATGAATACACTTCCGTTATCATGTCCACTACCTCCACTTGATGCGCCACCCATACGAGGAAGAATAAAACTGCCGATACAAACTGCAACAAGACAAGCAGCTAGAGCAGAAGACCATTTAGCCCAAACTGGAAATCTTACAGCTTTTGTATTTTGCTTTTCTTTTGCTTCATGAATAAATTCATCATTTACTTCGCCAATTATTTCGAGTAGATCATTTGGTTTCATCAGTACCCCTCCTTTACGAGCTGCTTTCTGAGTTTTTCTCTGACACGATACAGCATTGACGTAACTTTACTTCGAGAGAAACCGAACTGTTTGGATATGGATTCAATTGAATCCACATACCAGTAACGACATACAAAAACTTTGCGTTCTATTTCAGGAAGAGATCTCAAAAATTGATTGATTATATTAATCAGTTCCTGTCGTTCAAATTCCATTTGGACATCATTCGTTCCTGCCACACAGTCTCCCAACTCTTCCAAAGCGATAGTTACTTCACCGCCTCCACGCTTTGCAGCTTGATATTTTCTCCATCGATTGATGGAGATACGACGGACAATTTTCCCAAGAAAAGTCGATAAAATAGATGGATGATGAGGAGGTATACTGTTCCAAGCATCATGATAGGTATCATTGACGCATTCTAAAGCATCCTCTCTGTTCAACAAAATATTGTATGAAATACTATTAAGATATCTGCCGTATTTATTAGCAGTTTCAGAAATAGCATTTTCATCTCTATTCCAGTAAAGTTCTACTATGTATTTATCTTCCATCATTGCACCTCCTTGCTAAATTATCTCTTTAGGGCCCTTCAACTATCTACTCGTAAAAAAACGAAAACTATTGCATAAAAATACAAATTTTTTTAAAAACCAGCGAACCGGCTACTCTATGCGCCAACTCACCGGTAAGAGAAATACATTCTATAATAAACGCTTGCGAGCTTTACAGATTAGCACTGAACCCAAAAGTAACAGTGACAAAAACAAAGTAACAACCTATTACCTAGTAAACCAATCGTTAAAATGATATATTCTGTTTATAAGAGAGGTACCGTTTATGAACTTTGCCGATAAACTCAGAGAATTAAGACAAGAAAAAGGCATATCTCAAGCTAAATTAGCTGAGGAAATATTTGTTTCCAGATCTGCAGTTGCTAAATGGGAAAACGGTTTAGGAATACCAAATGAAGAATCCTTACAATTATTAGCAGATTATTTTGAAGTAAGTCCAGAACAGCTGTTGAAAAACAAAGAGAACGAACAAATACTTGTCTCAAAAAACCAAACCATTGAACATCAGCACAACATTATCATAGGGTTAGTTGTTGGCTGCGCAATAGGACTCATGTTATTAGGATATCTATTTATCGAACCATTGAGGGAAAATATCAGTATGATCATGATTGGAACAATGATTATATTACTAGGAGTTTTTAATTTAAAAGGAAACATTGCTTCAATTCATTGGTATAACAGAAGAAAAGTGACAAAAGAAAATCAAATTCCTTATTGTCGTCTTCATGGATTTTCATGCATCATCATTGGGATCACAATGATTATTTCAGCAATTATTCAAGCTTTTGGATATATTGGAATCGGAGGACTCATCACTTCAGCTGGAATAATCATTGGTTTTTCACTTATGCTGTATGCTCAATTCAAATATAACAAGGGTATATTTTAACCATTTTGTCTGACTATAAGTCAGACTTTTTTTCTATCCTTCATACTACTATTTTAGAGTAAATAAAAAATCAAACTGCATAAACAATTGAATTTTTATAATCTTCATCTTTGAATATGGATATGATAATAGTCATTTAATACATTGATACCCTGTCCTATTGATACAGGAAAAAATCGAGGCCCTATCACGCAGTTAAAGACTTCTCCATCTTCAGAAACAAAATAAATGACATAATCACCATAGAACTTATTCCATTCTACTTTATCAACTGACAAATCCATTTCTGGATAATGATGATGAACATAAACCTGACCGTAGATTGTTGCAATCCCTTTTGGAATGAATCCACTAATCCACATAAGAAGAATGAAAGCAATCGATAATCCTATAATTTTTAATCTTTTCATATGTCCAGTCCTCCTCCACTCTAAATAAATTGTATCAACAGTTACTTAGAGTTTTTTTAAAAGAAATATAAGATTATCTAAAGAACGAAGGGATATTCTTTTCATAAAACGGATTCATCTGATGCTTATAGTTGATCGATGCAATTCAATGAGATGAATACATTTATTCAGGCAATTCTACATCAAATTTGTATTCCATTTCGTAAACTACACTGCCATTATCAGTAAATTGTCCATAAACAGTGTAATGTGCACTGTATGGTTCTAAAACAAGAACATTTTCATCTTCAAAATCTAAGCTGGATATATGCTTGATTTCATCCGAATTCCATTCTCTGACTTCAACAAGATACTCTCCGGTATATAACTGATGGGAAAAGTAGAACTTCACTTTCCATACATCAAACCCTGAAATCAGATTCGCAGAAACAGATTCTTGCGAATCAACGATTTGCTCTTCTTGATGATCTGTTTTAGATAAAACTTTACCAGATGCAATCATCAGCTGCCCATTTGGATTGACTTCATCACTGAAGTACATCGCCATTTCTGGAGGTTCAGGAAGTATCACTTCTTCTATTTCACTAACAGCCACCAAAGAATCGATGTAATCCCAGTCGATAGGATCCTTTGATAGATATACCTCTGAATAGATTCTTTCTGAATGCAAAGGTGTAACCTTCACTATATTATCAGAGAGCGAAACAACAAAATTACCATCTGGATGGTGATAACAAATACGCATCAAATTATCATATTGAGAATACGAATAGTTTCCTGTCATATCATAAAGTTCAAGTTCTGACAGGTATTTGAATAACTTGTCTGCATCCAAACAGTTATAATACTCTAACTGCTGAACATTCCCTTTATTGATAAAATCAATGTTATATTCATCCGATTGATTGTTGTTAAATACTAATTCATTTCCTGTACCAACAGAATAAGCTAATGCAACATGACCGCAAGTCATGATCAACAGAAAGAATACGATTCCTGCAAAGAGAGCACCTAGATGACGTTTTCTTGGCTGAACAATGTTTTTCAAACGATAACGTAAGCTGTTCGCACTTGCGGATAAACAAGTAGAAAATCCACGGTCATCCCCTGCTGTTTCCAAGACCAAACGTGCATAGTTTTCTTTTGTCTTTTCATCTGCTTCAAGCAGCACTGTTTCATCACAGCTTAATTCCATATCTGTAGCACTGCTTTTTGCAGCAACCCACATCAAAGGATTGAACCAGCATATTGCAGAACAGAATGCCATGAAAAACTTAGTAGATGCATCATCTCGACCAATATGAACAATTTCATGTTTCAAGATAAGATGTAGTTCATCATTGGTGTATTCTTTTTCAGGTAAAACGACTTTGGTGCTCCACTGATAAAAGCCTATTGTCAGTGGTGTTTTTACATTTGGAGATTTTACAAGTTTATATTTTCTTTTCTTCATTCCTGCATGTTCAAGCACTGATTGCCAGATATCAAGGATTTGTTCATCAGCAACAGGATATGATTCTTTTAGTACACTGTACCTGAACAACAAATGTCCTGCCAGTTTCCAGCACATGACAAACAGAAAGCCTATAAGCCATACAATCACCAGTGTATCAGTATAGTTAATCTTTGTATAAAGAATAAATACTGGTTTTTCAAGTTCCATATATCCCATGTGAATGAAATACAGATAATTTGGAAGCATCCATAAAGCTGCACAAACTCTTGCGCTTATTTTCTTCCTTATTAGTGGCATTGTGACCAGTAGGATCGAATAATAGAACCCTATATGAAGAAATACATCAAAACAAGTCATCAACAGTTGTTTAATTGTGGTTGGTACTCCATAGTGTATAGAAGAAATCACAAACAAAGCCGAAAGAAATAAAGGATAAACAAACGCAGGTACTATAGGTTCATATCTTTGATGATCATTCTGGATGTATAGACTTCTTTCATTATCATCTTTGGCATAGATTCCATACATCAGTGCCCCCGAGGCTATCAAAGAAAAGAATCCTCTAAGCAATAGTTCTGTACTCATAGTTCTCTCCTTTCAAGAAGAGTTCTAAGTTCTTCTAAATCCTCTTTTGAAATACCGCTGTCACATAAAGCATTCGCAAAAGTAGAAATACTTCCGCCACACAACAAATCAATGAAACGTTTGCTTTGTGTAGCTAGATAGTCCTGTTTGCTAATCAGCGGTATATACGCAGCACTTCGACCATGTTTCTCAATTTTGATAAACCCTTTTTCAGATAATCGAGTCAGCAGCGTAAACAATGTAGTCGGAGCCATAGGATGAACTTCTTTTAAAATAGATTCGATATCAGTTCGATAAACTGGCGGTTCAAAAGACCATATTGCCTGCATGATTTCTAATTCAGAATCCGGTAAACGTTTCATAATATCCTCCTTATTACTACACATGTAGAGTATATTATAATACTACAATTGTAGAGTGTTTTTGTCAATACACTCAAAAAACACAAAAAAAGCATCCACACATATTGATGGATGCTTTTACTCAAAATCTATATTTTACTTATCATGCTTTTTTAATATTTGGAATCATTCCTCGTTTAATATAATGCAATTTTCGAAGCACATACAACAGTTCATCTAAGTACCCCAAAATACAAATGTTTTCATAGCATAATAACGCGAGTTCAATTAAGTATATTTCGACTATTTTATCTTTTTGGTAATCTTATCATCGTTATAGATTTCGTTTGTAATTAAAAGAATATTCTTTAACTCATTAAATACCTTCATTTCTTTGAAATTAAGCCCCTTTCCCTCTTCTTTTGTGATAGTATTCACAAGTTTATTCTTTAATATTTTATGTGTTCCTGGATAATATTTTTCTGCTATTTCGATGACATAATTTTTATTAATTATCGGTTTATTTTCACTTCGAATGTATTCTAATTGCATGTGAGGATAAATCTTTATTACTTGATCAATTACCCCTATTGTAACCAAAAACAACGCCTCCCCTACTTCTTTTGCATTTATATTTCTAATGACAACAGAAAAGACAGTGATTTATTACAGGGTTCGCTCTGTAGTATCACTGTCTTATTCTTATTTATTGTCTTTAAGTTCTGCAAATTTTGCTGCCATCGTTGGATTGTTTCTTGTAAGTTTTTTAATACTGAGATCTTCCGCTTTTGAATTAGCTAGTCTCAAATTGTTTTCTGATGACAATAAAGCTTCTTTTGTCTTCATAAGATGATCAATTGTCTTATCAATTTCCTGAATAGCAACTTTAAATTTATCAGAAGCAATTCGATAATTTCTAGAGAACTTTTCTTTAAAATCATTCATATCATCTTCAAATTTAGAGATATCTAAATGCTGTTCTTTAACAAGAGCTAATTCTTTTTTCACAGAAAGAGAATTCAATGAAGCATTTCTAAGGATTGTAATCATTGGAATGAAGAATTGAGGACGAATCACATACATTTTAGGATAACGATGACTCATATCAACAATACCAGTATTGTAGTATTCATTATCACTTTCAAGAAGAGAGACTAATACTGCATATTCACAATTCTTTTCTCTTCTATCTTTATCAAGTTCTTTTAAGAAGTCTTCATTACGTTTTTTTGTAGCTGTTTGGTCAGCTTCATTTTTCATTTCAAACATAATGGACAATAATTCAATACCATCCTGATCACTTTCTCGGTAAATGTAATCTCCTTTACTTCCAGAACGTGCATCGTTGTCTTTTTCAAAATAAGCATTTTGAAAGGCAGCTGCACGCAATTTATTGAATTCTGTTTCACAGTGTTTTTCAAGACTTTCGCCAATCATTTTTGTTGACTGTTTTGCTTTGAAATCACGATAATAGGCAATCTGTTCATCCTTCATTTTTAGTTTTTCTTCATAGTTTTGCTGAATAGAATGTTTAATAATTTCATTTTCTTTTTCCTGGTTAAGAATTTGATTTTCTAGTTTTACAATCTGTTCATTTCTTTCTGATAACATTTTATCTTTCTGAGATGATATTTCAGATACAGCAAGCTTCTTTTCTTGTTCAAACGCTCTTATTTGGGCTTTTAAACGCTCTATTTCGTTATTTAAATCAGAGACAGTATCTTTATACTGATTATCCTTTCGTGCCTCAGAAAGCTCTACAGCTTGTTTCATTTCATGTTTATATTGAAGTTCTCTTTCTTGAAGATCTTTAACAAATTCTTTATCTCTTACCTGTTTTACAATTGCAGCATAACCAGTTTCATCAACCTGAAACACTTCACCACATTTAGGACATTTAATTTCCTGCATAAAACACCCTCCAATTCTGTGTATTATTCTATCATAAGTAATAGAAAAAAGACACGATTCTTCGTGTCAGTTTCTTCTTCTGTTTCTCATTAAAAACAGTCTTGCAATTTGTAAAAGTGTTGAAATTAAAGATGCAATATAAGTAAATGCAGCTGCAGAAAGCATTGCCTTGCAGTCAACATATTCATCAGGTACAATAATTGCTTCTTCATTTAAAATAGTTAATGCACGCTTTGATGCATCGAGTTCAATAGGTAAAGTAATCAACTGAAACAAAGCAATTAAACCAAGCATCATTACTCCCACATAGAACAGTGAATCTATGCTAAACATTAATCCCATAATTGTAACGGTCCAGCCTAAAGAACTTGATATCATTGCGATAGGAAGTATTTTAGTACGCAATGCTATCATCGAATAGTTTGTAGCATGCTGAATCGCATGACCCACTTCATGTGCAGCAACACTAATACTCGCAATGGAATCGTTGTAGTAAATGTCTTTGCTTAATCGAACTGTATTTGTTTTAGGATCGTAATGGTCCGACAGCATTCCACCACTGGCCATTTCAATCTGTACATCATTAAGACCATATCGATTCAATATTTTTCTAGCAACATCAACTCCGCGATAACCTTTTCGTGTTGCAACATTTCTATATCTTTGATATGCACCATTTACTTTAACCTGAGCCCATATCACAAGAACCATTGCAGCTAAATAGATAATCATATCCATGGTATCTCACCCTTTCTGACATAACTAGTATACCACAAATCAATGAATATTCTTTTTAACAATAATTATTTGATGTAAAAAAAAAGAAGCCGAAGCTTCTTTCTTATTTTACAGCGTCTTTCAAAGATTTAGATGCCTTAAATCCAGGAATCTTGCTTGCAGGAACTGTAATCTTTTCCTTTGTTGCAGGATTAATTCCTACACGTTCTGCACGTGTTTTAACTTCAAACTTGCCAAAACCGCTGATATCAACTTTACCGCCGTTTTTTAAAGTTTCAGCCATCATATCAAATACAAGTTCAACTGTTTCAGTTGCAGCTTTCTTAGTCATACCAGTCTGTACTGCTACCGCTTCAGCCAAAGCCTTTTTATTCATTACTGTACTCATTTCAAATTACCTCCAATTTGTACTTGATTATTATATCATCGAATCTTTTTGCATACAATCAGTTTTTAAGCTTTTTGTGCCTACTGATAATCTGCTGAAAGATTGTCAAAACTGTCCAAATTTACAACGTTTTTCTCAGTTTCAATATATGACATTTTTACTTGATCTCCGACTTTTGTTAAAGGAAGTTCATTAGATAATTCAATAGACCCCATATATAAAACATCAGTATTTTCAAGTGTAATGTAGTACCAGCTTGATCCATCAATAATCGCTGTATTGACTGATGAAATAGTACCCTTTATCTCTTTCATGACATCTGAGTGATTTAAATTATCTTTTCCAGCCTGAGAAAGTTTTTTAATATAGTCTGTATATGCTTTATTCACTGTTTCTCCAACACCTACAATTGAATAGTCCGATACATTTACAAAACTATACATTTTAACAAGTTCTTCAGCATCCTTCAAAGAAATGAAATAGGTTGCTTCAGAGCCAACATTTAATAGAATTGGGAATGTTGCGCGATATCCTAAATGCTGAACCTGCCCTTCTGCAGAACTCATCGCAGAATATTCATTAGCACCACCAACTTTAATATAGCTAGCCTCCTTAGTACGAAGATTAATTAGCGCAAACCCGCTTATCGATTGATCAGAGCCTACAGAAGTTAATCCTGAGAAAATATATGTATCTGTATCAATATTGACATAATTGTAACCATCAGTTGTTTGAATCATATCTTTTTGACCAAAGAATGTATTCAATAATCCATTCACATAGTAACCCCAGTTATCAATCTGAGCCCATGCTAAATCAGTTGGCTGAACACGGTCAATCCAAGATGGAATATCTGGTTCTTCGTATTTTATCATCTCTCCAGTAAAAGGGTCTACAACAATTACAGCAGTCGCGTCTAGGCCTCCAAACCAGCCGATTTCAGGTTCAACGACTGATATAATCCAATATGGATTGCCCTCATCATCTAGTTCAAAAGAATAATCAGAAAATATTTCTGTACGATAGCTAAAACGAACATGACGCAAAAGATTCTGGTGAAAATATGCAGTTGGAGAATAAATAATTCCTTCATCAAGCATAACTAGCTCAACATCATTTGCATCACGCACATTAACACGAATGTATCCAGGAATCCCTGCATCACTGTTTTGAAACCATTTATAAAAATCCTGATGTTCCAATGGAGAAATACGCAGTAAATCTTTACCCGAACTAATTAAAGTATAAGTTTCAGAAACATCATATTGCGAACCAAGACCAGCTTGTTTACCAATTTGTTTTTCACCTAAACGAATTGCTGTATCTTTATCGACAACAGGAATACTGTCAATAGAGATCGCATCAAATTCCTGTGAAAAGTCTGAGACTTCAGTAATCTGAATTTGATCACGATAACGTTTCGCATTTAAAAACTCACTGCTTAAAAACTGAAGCACAAAAAATAATGCTGTAATGATTACTAATACAAGTGCACATGTTTTGTTTACTTTTGTAAAACGTAAGGATAACAGAGTATCTAATAAAGTAAATACTCCAAGTAAAAAGAACATATAGACTATAAAGCCAGCATCATGAAGATTATAAGCTGGTAAAAACAAATAATCTGTACATACCCATAGTATGATAGTTAGAAAAAGCGAGATGAAATGTGCTTTTTTCGGAGCCATTCCAGGTCGCTTGAAGTTGAAATTTCCAAAATGGAATTGTTGTGTCATGGACTTCACAGCCTTTCTCTGATTTTATTTAATAACTGGTGCATTCTTTCTTCGCTTAAAGCTTTTACACCACACGCATTCTTATGACCGCCTCCGCCAAATTCAAAGGCAATATCATTAATAGTAAGTGTTTTTGAGCGAAGAGAGCCTTCATACAGACCTTCTTCAGTTTGTGCAAAAATAGCCCAGACTTCAAAATCGATGACGCCTCCAAACTGTGAAACAAGTTCTTTAGCTGTTGATGATGAAATGCCTAATTCAAGACATTTCTCATAAGTTAATATCACAGTAGTTAAACCATTGTCTTCGATATTGGCAATTTTTCTAAATTCTGTTCCTAATTCAAAACGTCGTTTAGGAACATCAAAAACATCTCTGTTCAATTTAGGAAGATCAATATTTCTTTCCGAAAGATAAGCAGCCATTCGAAGTGTGTTCGCGCATGTATTGGTTGTTCTAAATCCCAAAGTATCAGCTAAAATACCTCGCATTAAAGTTTCTGCAGTCAAATCTGAAACAGTTTTATTCCATTCAATCATACATTCTGTAAGAATTTCACTGCAGCTCCCTGCTTCTTCAATAACAAGCTGAAGATCGTAGCCTTCATCAAATTGAGGATGATGATCAATACGAATTTTCATTTGAGCATCTTTGAATCTTGCATCATCAACACGATTCATCCCTGCAGTATCCACTACAATTGCTAATGAGTGTTGAATCATTTCATCAGAAACGAAATCACTGTATGGATATTCAAAACTGTTGTTTCTTTCTTCGCCTAGGCAATATACCTGCTTATCAGGATAATTGTCTTTTATCCATTGTCTTAAGCCAAACTGTGAGCCAAGGGCATCATGATCTGGATGCCCATGGCGAAAAATTGTGATGATTGAATATGATTCAATCGCAGCGAGAATTTGTTTTTTCATCACTCATTAAAGTCCAAGCAGACGAACTGTATCTCTTGCAATCATCAGTTCTTCATTTGTAGGAACGATCCAAACCTGTACTTTAGAATCTGGATTTGAAACACATACATCTACACCACGTGACTTTCTGTTTAGTTCATAGTTCATTGAAAGACCAAATGCTTCTTCTAAGCCCTTGCAGATTTTTTCACGCAAAACAACGTCATTTTCTCCCAGACCAGCAGTAAATGCGATCGCATCTACACCGCCCATCTGTGCAACATAACCACCAACAACGTTAACTACACGGTTTACATAGATTTCATGAGTCAATGCAGCGCGTTCATTACCTGCTTCGATACCAGCTTCAACGTCACGAGCGTCACTTGAAATTCCAGAAATACCCAGCATACCACTCTTCTTATTCAAAACAGTATCCATTTCTGCTGGAGACATACCAGTCTTTTTCATGATGTATGGCAAAATTGCAGGGTCGATATCACCGCAGCGAGTACCCATCATGATACCGCCCAGTGGAGTAAATCCCATAGATGTATTTACACATTTGCCACCCTTAACAGCAGTAATAGAAGCTCCGTTTCCTAAATGGCATGTAATGATACGAGTATCCTTCACATCTTTTCCCATCAGTTCAGCAGTGCGCTGAGAAACGTACATATGTGAAGTACCATGTGCACCATAACGGCGTACCTGATAATCTGTATACCATTCATATGGTACTGCATACATATAAACACCTGGTTCCATTGTCTGATGGAATGCAGTATCAAACACAAAAATATTACCACATTCAGGCAGAGCTTTCTTAAACGCAAAGTATCCACCAGCATTAGCACGATTATGAAGTGGAGCAAGTTCTGCTAGTTCAAGAACCTTAGCTGCAGTTTCTTCATTCGCAATTGCACTGTCCTGGAAGTAAGAACCACCCTGAACAACACGGTGACCAGCACCCTTGATTTCATCCAGTGATTCTACACACTTATAATCGATCAATGCTTTTAAAAGCATATTTACTGCTGTATCATGATCAGGCAGTGGCTGATTGTGAACGTGCTTTTCTCCATTCACTTTGATTGTGAAGATACCTTCTTCAAGACCGATTCTTTCGAATACGCCTGAACAGATTACTTCTTCAGATGGCATGTTGAAAAGCTGGAATTTAAGAGATGATGATCCTGCGTTGACTGAAATGACTTTGCTCATAAATTTTTCCTCCTGTATTCATTCAGTAAGTATACATTCTTCAACCAGCTCAGCAACTTCAGGGGTGCCAAGCTGTTTGATTCTGTCATAGATGTGAAGACGTTTCTGGAACTTTTCAAAAAGATGAAGTTTTTCTTCATAATGTTCCAGTGTAGCTTCACAGCGTTTTAGTAAATCATGGACAGCACTTCGTGATACCTCCATGATTTCTGCAATTTCCGAGAGAGAATAATCTTCTCGAAATGCATATTCCAGCACCTCCAGCTGTTTTTCTGTTAATAAAGGTGCATAGAAATCCATTAAATGATTAATTCGTTCGGTTTTGTCAATCATGAATTTAACCCTTCACAGATGCTGTAAAGATAAGATTCCAGATCAAACGGTCTTAAATCCTCTTCTTTTTCACCAAGTCCAATAAAATAAACTGGTATCGAGAGGACATGTTTGATGGCTAAGACAATACCACCTTTGGCAGTACCATCCATTTTCGTTAGAATCATACCTGTAACATCTGTAGCTTCCTTAAAGAGCTTTGCCTGTGAAATTCCATTTTGACCTGTTGTTGAATCAATGACAAGCCAAACATGATGAGGTGCACCTTCAATTTCACGAGAAACGACTTTTCTCATTTTAGCAAGTTCTTTCATTAAGTTTACTTTATTTTGAAGGCGTCCAGCAGTATCACAGATTAAGACATCTAACTGATGTTCTTTTGCATAACGGCATCCCTCTACAAGCACGCTGCTTGGATCGGCGCCTTCTTTACCTGCGACACATGGTACATTCAATTTTTCTGCCCAGCGTTTAAGCTGATCAATAGCCCCTGCACGGAAGGTATCTGCAGCCACAACACCAACAGACAGCCCTTGATCTAAATAATGTTTTGTCAGCTTAGCTGTAGAAGTAGTTTTTCCACTTCCATTGACTCCAACCATTAATATCACAGTTGTGCCATTTGGATTCATTTGAATACAAGGATCAGGTACTTCATTGTACAAATCGTGCATTATTTCCATTAATCCATCCATAGTATCTTCAAATGAAGGATGAGACACTTTTTTCATGCGTTTCTGTAATTCTTCACAGATTGTATCAGCTGTTTCAATACCAACATCACCTTCAAGAAGTACAATCATCAATTCTTCTAAAAATTCATCATCGACACCTTTAAAACCAAAGGCAAAACGAGATAACTTTTTCGCAAATGACTCTTTGGTCTTGCTGAAACCTGACAAATACTGACCACTGTCTTCTTTTTTTGTAAATCGTTCTTTTAATTTATCAAGAAAACCCATTATGCATTTGCCTCACTTTCTTCTGCAAGATCAATGGCATCCGTCAGATGAACCTTCAGCATCTGGGAAACACCTTGTTTTTGCATTGTGACACCATAAAGTACATCACATTGTTCCATTGTACCTGGACGATGTGTTACAACAATGAACTGTGTCTGTTCACTGAAATTTTTGAGATAACGGGCAAATCTTTCAACATTGCCCTGATCAAGCGCCGCTTCTACTTCATCAAAAATACAAAGCGGAACTGGTCGAACTTTAAGAATAGAGAAAAGAACACATATCGCAATTAAACTCTTTTCTCCCCCAGAGAATAAACGAATGTTTTGAACTTGTTTACCTGGAGGCTGAACATCAATGTCAATGCCTGTGTTCAGTAAATCATTTGGATCTTCCAATATAAGCTTAGCTTTTCCTCCCCCAAAGAGTGCTCTAAATGTATCATTTAGTTCAGCATTGATTTTATCAAACATATCCTTGAACTGACGCTTCATTACATCATCCATTTCATCAATGGCATTGAGAATCTTATCACGGCTGGCAATCAAATCATCCATTTGTTTCTTCATGAATTCATAGCGCTCATTGACTTCAGAATACTCTTCTGGAGCATTCATATTCACATTGCCAAGTGCTTCGATTTCATGACGCAGTGAAGAGACTTCTTCACGTGCATTTTCAATTTTTTCTTCCATGACCTGAGTTTTTGCAAACTCAAAAGTCATTTGATATTCAGAAGCAAGACGTTCTAGAACACTGTCTAATTTAGTTGTAAGTTTAGCTCGATCAATTTCAATCAGTCGTTTTGACTCATTGGCACGATCAAGTTCTTTTCTCATCTGACGTATCTGCTGTTCTTTACGTTCAGATTCTGCAGACAGTTTCAGTCTTTCTTCACGAGTAATTTTAATGGCAGCTGTTGTTTCATCACGTTTGCCATATGCTTCATTGAGCTGATGAATCAGCTGATCTGCAAAGGATTCTTCATGGAAAGATGATTCATTGTCCAAAGGACCAATCATTTCCATATCATTTTTCAGTCGTTCATATTTGGCGCGTTTAGCATCTAATACTGGTTCTAGCTGTGCATGCTGAATACGCTTAGACATAAGTTGCTGTTCAGTATTATTTCTTTCACGCTTTAATTCAGCGAGTGCCTGATCTGCCAATGTTACAGCTGCAGACTGTGAAAGAATACTTTGCTTCATTTGATTGAATTCCTTTTCAGCAGTTACCAATGAAGTTGAATTCTTTACTTTACCACCTGTCATTGAACCGCCTTTATGAATCACATCACCATCAAGAGTAACAATCTTTAGAGTGTGATTTGTTAATGATGCAATTTCATTGCCATGTTCAAGATTATCGGTAACAACAACATTCTGAAGCAATGCACGATTTACAATATCAAACTCTTTACAACATGTCACAAACTCAGAAGCAACACCAAGATACCCTTCAGCACTTTCACAAATCAATTTCTGCTGCATAGAAAGTTCACGTGGTCTTAATACACTACAAGGGAGAAATGTTGCTCTACCGCTTTGATTACGCTTTAAAAAACCAATTGCATTACGAGCTGCTGCTTCATCTGTAGTTACAATGTTCATCATTGCACCACCTAATGCAACAGAAATAGCTTCCTCATAACCATCCATCGCTTTTAGGTTCAATCCAGCAACACCCATAACACCTTTCAGTGCATTTTTATTGTCCATCACAGCTTTTACACCAGCCTGTGATGTAAATGGCTGGCGAATGATATTTTCTAAAACATCTCTGCGATTTTGATATTTACGAAGCAAATGACTCTGCTGCTCCGCATTTGATGAAGCTTCTGCAATCTTTAATGCAGTCTTTGTTAAACGAGTCGTCAACAAATCAATTTCAGTATTCAGCATCTCAAATCGCTGTTTTCTATCTTCATATTCAATACGAGCTTCTTCAACAGAAATCGTCAATTCTTTCAGTTTTTCTTCTGAAGAACCCATTTCAATCGCATATTTACGCTTTTCATCAATTTCAATTTTTCGTGTTTCAAGAATTTGAATTTCATTCACTACATGCATAAGTTCATCTTGAAGAAATTGAATACGTTCATCTTTACGACGTAGTTCTTTACGATTTTCTTCATTTTGTGTTTCATGAACTTCAATTGTCATCTGCTTCATAGTTGTTTCAGTCTCAATATCAAAGAGTGTTTTATCAGTTTCTTCAATATTCTGATTCAATGAAGCGATATCTTCAACTAAAACAGCAATTTCAATCTTTTCAAGACGAGCCTTCTTTTCACGATAAATCTCAGCTTTATGAGCTTGTCGCTTTAACGGAGTCACCTGGCGTTCAAGTTCTGTTAAAATGTCATTGGTTCTATCAAGATTATTCTTGGTACGTTCAAGTTTACCTAACGATTCAATTTTTCTTTTTTTGTACTTGCTGACACCAGCGGCTTCTTCAAAAATACCACGTCGATCTACTGGTTTTGCTTCCGCAAATGAACTGATATTTCCCTGTGAAATCATTGACAGTGAATCTTTACCTAAACCAGTATCTAAAATCAGTTCAACAATATCTTTCAGTCTGCAAGGAACACGATTAATGAAATAGTCCCCTTGACCTGTACTGCGATAGAGTCTACGAGTGATTTCAACTTCATCGTTTTGAGTATGCAGAAAATGCTGACTGTTATCAAACACCAAAGTCACTTCTGCCATGCCAACAGGTCTTCTATCAGCACTTCCAGAAAAAATGACATCTGTCATAGTGTTTCCACGCATGTTCTTAACAGACTGTTCTCCAAGAACCCAGCGTACTGCATCTGTAATATTACTTTTACCGCAGCCATTAGGACCTACTACACCAGTGACAGAATGATCAAAGTGAATGACAACTTTGTCCGCAAACGACTTGAACCCTTGCATTTCGATTCGCTTTAAGAACATAAATTCACTCCTATTCCTGCATTAAACTATTATACCAAAAATAAGCCTTTTAGAATAGAGAAAAAAGCCATAAAATGGCTTTTTCATTAAGGTTTAGTTCTTTTTCAGCAAGTCTCTGATTTCTTCTAGAAGTACGGTTTCATCAGATTTGACAGGAGCTGGCGCAGGTGCTGGAGCTTCTTCTTTCTTCTTTAAGCTGTTCATAAACTTAACAACAAGGAACAACACAAAAGCGATCAGTAAAAAATCAACAATATTCTGAATGAACTGTCCATAATTCAATGTAATCTGTGTAACAGTACCATCAGCAGCTACTGTCTCTTTCAGAACAAGCTTCAAAGCAGTGAAGTTTGTATCGCCTAAAAGCATAGCGAAAAATGGCATAATGCAGTCATTAACAAGTGAGCTAGTGATTTTTGAAAATGCAGAACCAATCACAACACCAATAGCCATATCAATGACATTGCCTCTCAATGCAAATTTCTTAAATTCTTCTAAAAATGTTTTCATAATACTTCTTTATCTCCTTACATTTTTGGTTGGACTCATCTGTGAATCGTACAACTATGAATGAAATTTTATCACTGAATTGTGATTCTTTCAATATCTCAGATTCATAGATAATCGGATGACACTCGCCATCCTGACGTAGCGGCAAAATTTTACCCTTTTCATCAACTAATGCAAAATGCTGATTTCGGCATAATGTACAGTGTGTCTTTTTACCATTACCTAAAGCAGCATTAATTAAGCAGGCTTTCATAATCATCAGTTCACGTCTTCCATAAACTACTTTTCCGATATTTGGTGTTCTTTGATGACGTTTATAATATCCTTTAATCATTGATTCAATCTCATTGTCATCTGCCTCTAGTGAAACAATAATACCGTCAACTTTCTGTTCTAATAAAAACTCAATCGCATAACTGTTTGTAACATTAAAACTTGCATCCGCAATCCATAATTCATTTTCATCTTTCTTCGATAAAAGTGTTCCTATTTGGGTATGAATTTTCTTTAATCCAGGAAGAGTACGCGACATCTCATCAACTCTTTTCCCTTTTGGATGCACTTTAGTATTTCTGATAACACTAGAAAATAAAGAATCATTTTCAGAAAAAACTGTCAGCTGATCTTCATTGACCACTTCATAAAGAATACCATTCATCTGTTTAATATTATTTATTTGAGACTTAGGATAATTAATATAAGTACGTTTATATTCAAGGCGTTTTTGACTCATAAGCTCTACTGCTTCACGTCTCATTTGATTCAGCATTTTTAAACTAAAGAATATATTTACATCTCCAGTAATTTCAATATGATCAAGAACATAAATTGTATCATTCAGCTTAGAAAGCTGTGCAGCAATTTTCTCTTTACTTACAGGCTGTCTTTGTGCCTGCTGAATCAGTTCTTCACTTGTAACAGATATAGTATGTACTCCATCACTCATGATAAGTTCTGCATGATGATTGATTTTTGCATCAAAATACATGCTTACAGGAAAATGTAGTTCAGTTTGAATCTGCTTGGCAATACTCTCACACTGAAGCCTATCTGTCGTCAACACCACTTCGTCATATGCTTTACATGTAATTTTCAATGATGTTTCCAGTTCAATAATGTCCCCTGCTTTAGCCTGATTTACTAATCGCCCATGCTGAACAATTTTACCAGCTAATAATCCCATATCTTCCGGTTTTGACAAAATTCGTATACCGTCATTTTGATGAAGATCATGATATAATTCGATTTTAATGCGACCTTTAGAAACTTTAAGAACTTTTCCTAAAGGAATGCCTATATGATTTGGACGAACAGGATTCATCAAATCATATCCAGTTTGATGAAACAAATGACCAGTTGTCATTTGACGATTGAATAGTTTCAATACACTTTGGCGATCTTCATCAGTAACTGAAGACAATCTTTTCAATAAAACATCATCAATAGCCTTTCGATAAACACGTACAATTTCACCTACATATTCAGGACGTTTCATACGACCTTCAATTTTAAAACTAGAGATACCTGCATGAATTAGTTCTTCAACATGATCAATAGTCCATAAATCTTTAGGACTCAATAAATATTCACCTTTTGTCTCAACAATTTCATGCGAATCTTGATTTATTAATTGATACTTTTTTCGGCAAGGCTGAGCACATTCACCACGGTTTCCGCTGCGCCCTCCATGGAATGAACTAAATAAACATTGCCCACTGTAGCAAACACAAAGTGCACCATGTACAAAAGCTTCAATTTCAAGCCCTTCTTTTGTGCATTCTGAGATAAGCTCAATAGGTGTTTCTCTTGCCAGGACAATACGCTGTGCACCCATTTTTTTCATAAACTGTACACCCGCAAGATTGTGAATATGCATCTGTGTTGAGCAATGAATTTCGAAATCAGGGAATTCAGTTTTCAAAATTTGAAATACCCCAAAATCTTGTACAATCACAGCATCCACATTCACATCATATAAGAATCTCAAATAGTTTCTTAAATCTTCAAGTTCATGTTCATAAACAAGTGTATTCACAGTCACATAAACTTTCACTTGACGAAGATGACAATATTTAACAGCTTCAATAAGATTTTCTTCGTTAAAGTTAGATGCAAAAGCTCTTGCACCAAAACGAATACCCCCCAGATAAACAGCATCTGCACCAGAACAAACAGCAGCTTTTAAAGCTTCCATTGATCCTGCAGGCGCAAGGAGTTCAGGCCTAATCATGATGCTTCTCCTGCTTGATAATCACTTCCTGTGCAAGACCACCCAGAGATGTTTCTTTAAGTTCAAGGGCAAGCTTTTGACCTGTATACATCATTGTACGCACTACTGTATCAAAATTAACAACATTTTCTTTAATCTTGCTCATATATTTAGAAAGTGTCATTGCATCTACAGCCCTTAATACGCCAACCGCATTTCGTTCAATACAAGGAATAATGACATAACCACCAACAGGATCACAGGTTAAACCAAGATGATGCTCCATTGCAATCTCTGCAGCATATTCAATTTGTTTTAAATTTAAATCATTCAAATATGCCGCCGCTGCTGCAGTCATACAGCATGCAGCACCTATTTCAGCCTGACATCCGCCAACAGCACCAGAAATCGTTGCGTTATGTTTAATCACATTTCCAAATAAGCCACCAACCGCAAGCGAATGAATCAGTTTCTTTCTGGAGATCTTTTCATCATAGTACATCATATACATATATGCTGCTAAAATACCGCAGGCACCAAGTGTTGGTGCAGTTACAACTTCACCATGAGAAGCATTTTCTTCACTTGCTGCATAAGCATATGACATTAAACGAACTTTCGCTTCTTCATGAGGATCATCAATTGATTTTGACTTCAGATACATGTTTTTCGCACAACGTTCAATACCAAGTTTCCCAGGTAAAACACCTGTTTTATTTAAACCACGCTCTACACATTTCAACATAGAATCTAAAATTTCATTCAAATATTCATAAAGCTCATCATCCTCATGTTCAAAAACATAGTCCACAAATGACCAATGATTTTCTGTACAAACTCGAATGATTTCAGTCATATTTTCTTCTCTATATGGTGTTTGAACAACCAAATCAGGTCTTTCTACAATTTGAATACTGCCTCCCCCCAATGAATAAACTGTCCAGTGAGCTGTATGAAGACCTCGTTTATCATAACCATCAATTGTAAAACCATTTGGAAAAGGGTAATCCCAATCCAGCATAAATTCGACATCACATTTTCTAGGTGAAAAAGTATCAATAATAATCTGATCTGTATAATGTCCTTTACCAGTCAATGATAAAGAACCATAAAGCTTAATTTTAACTGAATGTGTCTCAGGATAATTTTCAAGATACAGTTTTGAAGCTCGATATGGAGCTAATGTATGAGAACTGGAAGGTCCAGGTCCAATTTTATAAAGTTCTTTTAAAGTCTGCATGTGTTCATTCTCCCTGCTGTATGTATTAGAAAATGTTCAAATCCTAAAGTTCTGTCAATTTGACCACTTTTAAATTTCTGGTCAAGTTCAGCACAGTCCTGTATAAGCTGCTGAAGAAGCTTCGTACTTATGCTGCGTGAGTTTTGATGAGCAAGTTTAACAGAATATGGATGAACCCCCAAGATTTGAGCCATTATCTGTTCACTCTTACCTGTTTTGGACAATAGTTTTACCTGATAAATCAGATGAAACTGTCGCCCAATCAAAGTGTTCAATAAGATTGGGTCAGTCTTAGAAACCTGTAAATCTTTCCAAATACGAAATACTTGTTTCATTTTCCCATGAAGAACTGCATTCACTAAATCAAATGCTTTATCTTCTAATGGTCTGCTTACTAGAAGCTCAATATCCTCTTTAGAAAGATGTTTTTCTACAAGCATTAATTTATCCAGTTCAGTTTCCATTAAAGCTAAAGATCCAGCTAAACGAGTCTCAAGTTCATTCAATGCATCATTGTCCAAGTAAATATTACGTTGTCTCAATGAATTACGAAGCACAGAAGAAAATTCATCATTCTGAAGTGCATCCAGTTTATATTCTCGACAAGCTTTCTTTATTGTCTTAACAATTTTCTTTCGTGCATCAAGTTTTTCATTTTCAAGCACAAAAATAAGTACAGAAGTTTCACAAGGATGATTAAGATAGTTTTCAAGACTTTTTATATCTTGTTCATTCAAACTTCCTGAAGTGCTTAAAAAAGTACAATTTTTAACAACAAGTATTTTATTCTGAGTAAAGAAAGGAATCGTTGAAGCATCTTCTACAAGCATTGAAATACTAAACAAAGATGAAGATGCGTCATAGGTTACAACACTCAATTCTAAATCATCTTTTGCCCATTCTTTAATGATTTCATTCATTTTCTTTTTGATCAAATAACTTTCATTTCCAATCAAAAGATAATTCATGATTGTTTTCCTCCTACTCTTTGAATATTATACCAAATTCATGATTACTTGTCGTAACAAGATTAAAAAATCGTGACATGATAATTTGAATATCACCTTGATATTGCGTATTTAGAATTATACTCCCATTTTTTTGTAATCGTTCAACTACATCAACATGAGGATGATTGTATCGGTTGTTTACACCTGCAGAAATTACTGCAATCCTGCAGCCAGCTTTATCCAAAAGTTTCCATGAAGTCGATGTTTTTGATCCATGATGACCAATTTTGCAGACATCTATAGAGTCGCTGATTCTTTCAAGAAAGACTTCTTCCTGTTCAATACTTGCATCCCCAAGAAACAAATAATTCAAATGATTTAATGAAAACATATGCACTAAGCTTTTATCATTTTCATCTTGTTGCATATCATAACTATTTATTTGAACCATTTTTAGTAAATCATGTGTTTTCATATTCATTGTATTATCCCATATTTCTTTCACTTTAAAATCTTTTATGATTTGCTCCATATTACCACTATGATCACTGTCTCCATGGCTTAAAATCAACAAATCAATCTCATAGACAGAGTGTGAATATAAAGATTTTTGAAGCTGATAATAACTTGAAGGAGGACCTGTATCTATAAGAACTGTTTTGAAAAATAGAGGAAAATGTATTAGTGTACAGTCCCCTTGCCCAGCATTAAAAAAGACTATGCGGCCAAATGGATTACAGCTGCATAATGCAATAGCAGCAATACTTGCAAACATAACAATTCTTTGACGAATATGATCCAAGGCCGACAAAAACATTATTAATGCAAAAAGCGTACTGAAAGACAATGTTCCATGAAGTTCAATAGATACAGTGATTTCAGAAAGAACATTTAATATATAAATCCAGAAATTTAACGAAATTGGAAACAGTACTCTTAACATAGCTAAAATGAAAGATAGAAAAGAAATCAACTGATTCAATGGATAAAAAAAGAGTTGTAATAAATCACACGATGCATAAAAACAACAGCTTACCACAATCATTGTAAAGACAAACCCTAATTTTTTATCATAGAAAATTTTTGTTGATAAACGAAGAAGTACTATAAACCAAAAAGATGCACTTTCTGTTAATGCTGGATCATATAGAAAACAAAATAAACAAAAATAACCTAATGATTCATATAAAGAACACTTCCTTTTCTTCATGAATTTGAAAAAGAAATAACGAAAACAAACAAACCATTGATTCCATAAATAACAAAGAAAACAACATACAAACGCTTCTATCTTATCTACTTTCTTTTCGTAAAAGAAACACTTTAACACTTTTTTAATGATACCTAACATAAATAGAATTTGTAATGCAGAAATAGATTGAAGATAACTATCATCAATCGAAAAACGAAGCAGTATTTTCTGGATTAACTCTCTTTCGTTTTTTTCCATGTGAATAGATTTACGATGAATCCAGGAGCGTAGTGTTTGTCCTTGATGCAATATCCTAATATCACTTGCTGCAATAGTAATATTAGCTATCTTTGTAGGAGTAAAAAAATGTGGAGATGAATCATCTTTAAATACCTTTCCTTCAACTTGAACAATAGTATCAACAAGAAACCTATCATCACTGACAACAAGTATATTCCCATATCTGCTTTTCATTAAGAAAGACTGTTCATACAATTTAATAATTTTCCCATCTACAATACAAGGATCCGGCATTTGAACATTTATGAGTATTCTTATTAACATTAAAATAACAAGTATTAACACTTTAAATTGTCTTTTAGTCAATAAATATGTACAAATGATGATTACAAATATCAATCGTATTTCAAACAACAAATGCTGAGTAAAAAAGAAAAACAGAAAAATTATAAATAAAGAACTCATAAACCAATCAAACCTTCAAGAGATTCAAATTTCTTTTTACCAATACCGCTTACCTCCATTAATTCTTCTAATGATTGAAATAAATGCAAAGAACGATATTCAATAATTTTTTGAGCGGTTTTCTCTCCAATACCAGGAAGACGCATAAGTTCTTCAATTGTTGCACTATTAATATGAATCAAATGACCATCAATTTTTGTAATTGTAATGACATCTTGATGATGGAGAATCTGAGTCTGATTAATTCCTTCAATACTGCTATTTTCTAATAATCCAGCTATCTGTAAAGCTTCTTGAATCGTTGTTCCTCTTTTTAATTCATAAATACCTTCATTTTGAACATTCCCCCTGATTTCTACAGATATCATCTGAGAATTGATATCATTGAATGAAATCCATTGACTATCTACAGGAAGCATAATCAATAATACAAAGATACATAAAAGTATTTTTCTCATAATTCCTCCAATTAATGACTTCATCTAAAGAAAGAAAAAAGAAGCGTATCGTTTTGAAATGCGGATTCTAAATAACCTTCAACACTTAATGCTTCTTTATGTGTGTAAATGATAAATTATAATTTATATAAGAGTAAGTCTTGTTTTTTTAGTATGTTTTATGCTTCTTTGAAGATGTATTTACTATTAAAATAGCATGTATATATTTCATTATTAAGATACATAATTTAATTTTTAAGAAATTAAAAAAACAATCTGATTTCTCAGATTGTTTCTCGTGTTTATTTTGTAAGAATGTCTACAATTTTAACCTGATATGGTTCATCACATTCAACAGTGACTACTTCTCCAACTGCATGATCCATCACGGCAATTGCCAATGGAGTCGCATTAGAAAGCTTTCCTGAAAGCGGATCAGCTTCAACAGAACCAACAATAGTATACGTCCCTTTATCACCAGTATCTTGTTCTTCAATCGTAAATGTAGAACCTAACTGAACTGTCTGACCATTTCCTTCTCCAATAATCACTACATTCTTCAGCATAACATCCAGCTGAGAAATACGTGCTTCTACCTGAGCCTGGCGATCACGTGCAGCATCATAATCAGCGTTTTCTGACAAGTCCCCCTGAGCACGAGCAGCTCTTAAGTCTTCAATTACTTCCTGACGTACAACGTGAATTAAATTTTCATATTCTCTTTTTAATTCTTCAAGACCAGCTTGAGTTACATAAATCTTTTCTGACATAGTTTCACTCCTAACGGGTTAGATTATAACACACTTTTGTGAATAATACTATTGATTTTTGTCGTCAAAAGGTCAATCGCAACTTCATTATGACCGCCTTCTGGGATAATCAGATTCGCATAACGTTTAGATGGTTCGATAAACAAATCATGCATCACACGAACTGTTGTTGTGTACTGAGAAACCACTGAATCCAGTGATCTTCCTCTTTCTTTAACATCACGTATCATACGGCGAATAAAGCGAATATCTGCATCTGTATCAACATAAATCTTCATATCCAGTAAATCTCTTAGTTTTTCACTTTCAAGCACAAACAATCCTTCCAAAACAATTACATCACAAGGTGTCACTGTTTCTGTTACATCTGAACGATTGTGTACAGTATAGTCATATGTTGGTTTTTCAATAGATTCACCATTCATTAACTTATGCAAATGTTCAATCAATAAATCATTATCAAACGCAAATGGATGATCATAGTTTGTTTTAACTCTTTCTTCCATGGTCAGATGTGTCTGATCTTTATAATAGTCATCCTGACGAATAATCACAACAGAATTGGTCAAACTGAATTCTTCTTTCAGTCTAGCTGCAATAGAACTTTTTCCAGAAGCACTGCCACCTGCAATGCCAATCAGAATTGGTTTCATAGACTTTTCCCCCTATTTCAGATATTTATTGACAAGTGCCAGATGCTCAGCATAGGTTTCTGCAAAATATACAGTACCATCTCCATACACATCTGCCATGAAGTAGTAATAATTACTTTCCGTTGGATTTAATACAGCTTCAATCGCATCAACACCAGGGTTTAATATAGGTCCTGGTGGAAGACCTTCTACCATATAGGTGTTGTAAGGTGAATTATAGGTTGGATTTACTTCACAGCTTTTCCAGCTGTCACTTTTCTCAATATCAATTGCATAACATACAGTCACACTGCTTTGTAATCTCATGCCGATGTCCATACGATTATAGAATACGCCTGCGATCATCTTCATATCTTCAATCTTACTAGCTTCATACTGAACAATTGATGCTAATGTAAATAGTTCATGAACACTCAATTCATGAGCATTCATTGTATCTTTAAATTTGTTATATACTTTCAAAGTCTGATCCAGCATTTTTTCAGTCACAGTTTTTGCGTCTGAACCTTTCGCAAAAGCATAAGTATTTGGCATCAGATAACCTTCCAGATAATAACGTGAATCTTCATTAAAGATTTCTTCTGTTAAAAATGGATATCGATCCATCAGTGAACGAATGTACTGTTCATCATTCCATAAACTCATCAATTCATCCGACTGAATACCTAGTTCCTGTTCGAACTTTTCAGACATATGCTTCAGCCATTCACCTTCAATAAAAGTAATCGTAATATCATCATGAATCAATTGAGTAGAATCAGTGATCGTTGCAATGACTTCAGCAGTATCCATCGCAGCATTCAATGAAAATTTACCTGCCGCTAAACTGCCTGAATCATTCAATTTAACATAGAGTTTTGCAAACAAAGCACTATTAATCAAACCTTCGTTTTCAAGTCGTGGTAAAACAGTATTCAATGTTTCACCTTTGTTTACTTCGAAAATGATTTCAGTATTATCATCTGAAACAGCTTTTAGCTGATTGTGATAAATCATAAATGCACTGAATAGTCCAATTACTGCAATAAGAATAAGACATAAAAATAATTTAAAACCTAAATGCTTACTGCCCGTCTGTTTCTTCTTCATAGTCATTCATTTCATCAGAAAAGGCACCGACAACTTCTTCGACCATTGCCCATTCTGCTTCAGTTTCAATTGGTTCAAGACCTCCATCATCTGTATAACGTGAAGCAAATACTTCTCCGCTTTCATCTTCTGGATCCACAAATACTACATACTGAGTATTCAGTTCATCACTTTCAAATGTGAACAAGATTTCCATTTCTTTTTCTTGTCCATTTTCATCCTTTACAATCATCTTATTTGATTCAATCATATGAAATCTCCTTTTGGTACTAATACCTTCATTAATTTTAACACAAATAATCTTGATTTTCACTCTCAACAAAACAAAAAGACGGATTTCACCGTCTTTTAATGTTTTCTATCAAGATACCCCTGTAGAATTTGAACTGCAGCAATCTGATCTACCACTTTTTTACGTTTTTTACGTGATACATCAGCACTAATCAGCATCTTTTGTGCAACAACTGTTGTTAAACGCTCATCCACTAGTTCAACTGGAATGTTAAACATTTCTTCCAGTGATGCTTTAAACTGAATAGAAATTTCACCACGAATTCCAATATCTCCATTCATATGTTTAGGAAGACCTAAAACAATACGTTTTGCGGAATATTCTTTAATCAATTC
Organism: Erysipelotrichaceae bacterium; assembly: GCA_017473335.1. Lineage (GTDB taxonomy): Bacteria > Bacillota_I > Bacilli_A > Erysipelotrichales > Erysipelotrichaceae > RGIG1896. Next base: position 106,536 of record JAFULN010000026.1, on the reverse strand, counting down.
TCCAGTACGCTTAAGTGCTGCATCATAATCATCTTCTTCGAAGCGAAACGTTTCAACAGTTCTTGCAATCATCCCTAACGGATCAGAAACCGCAACCCCTAATGTACGGCTGCCAAGATCAAGTCCTAATACTCTCTCCATTATTTCTTCTCTTCCAGATAAGAACGTACAAGTTCTTCAATAATTTCATATCGTTCCACCGATTGAATAATGCTTCTAGCATTGCGATGAGATGATATGTATGCAGGGTCATTGGAAATCAGATAGCCAGCCAGCTGATTCACCGCATTATACCCTCGTTCTTCCAAAGCCTCTTTCGTCAAACGAAGAACCTGTTTAATATTGTCGCGTCTAAGTTCATCAGAGCGAAATGCCATAGTTTCTGTGTTATCTCTTGCCATCATGATCTCCTCCTTATAAGGATATTTTACCCTATGCTTCTTGAAAAAGAAACAAGTTTTTAAAGTTTTGATTCAATTTGTTCAATAGCTTCATCAATCTTAGAAGCATCTTTACCACCAGACTGTGCCAGATCTGGACGTCCACCGCCATTACCACCGCAGACAGATGCAGCAAGCTTCACCATATCTCCAGCCTTAATACCCTTTGCAATAGCAGCTTTTGATGCTGCAGCAACAAAGACTACCTTTTCACCAGCATGATTTGCAAGCAGTACAAAAGAATCTTCACACTTGTTACGTAATGTTTCTGCAAGTGCCTTCAATGAGCCAGAATCAGCATTTTCAAGCTTTTTGATAATCACATTAATGCCATTGATATTCTTTGCAGAATGTACCATTTCATCAGCTTCCAACATCATCATCTTCTGATTCAATCGAGCAATTTCCTTACGCAATGCAGCATTATCTTCAATTACACCCTGAACCTTTTCTTCAACACCTAAGATAGAATTCATCTTCAGCATTTCAGAGATGATGCGTAAAGTATTTTCACGTTCTACAAAATCATGGTAAGCTTCCAGTTTTGTCTTTGTTGTCATACGACGAATACCTGAACCAATCGATTCTTCTGAAACAATCTTAAAGACACCGATTTCCTGAGTATTTGATACATGAGTACCACCACAGAATTCCTTAGAAACATTTCCCATAGAGACAACACGTACAGAGTCACCATATTTTTCATCAAACAATGCAATAGCACCAGTATTCTTAGCATCTTCAATAGAAAGAACCTGCGTCACAACAGGATTTGATTCCATAATCATCTGATTAACGCGTTCTTCAATTTGATGAAGCTGTTCTTCAGTTACTTTTTCAAAGTGAGTAAAGTCAAAACGTCCATATGTATCTCCCGCATAAGATCCAGCCTGATGAATATGATCACCAATAATTTCTCTTAATGCAGACTGCAATAGATGCAGTGAAGAGTGATTTCCCATAATACGAACACGACGTGCAGAATCAATCTGGCCATGCAGAACATCCCCTTCAGATACAGTACCTTTATTAACTTTAATATGATGGAGATGTTGTTTGTGAGGTGCTTTCTTCACATCAACAACTTCAGCTTTCATTACATCATTGTACAATACGCCAGTATCCGCAATCTGACCACCGCTTTCAGCATAGAATGCAGTCTGACATAAAATTACGTCACCTTCATCTTCAATTGACAATACACGTACACCATTTTTGAAACATGCAAGCACTTTTGCATCCATAGAATGTGTTTCATAGCCAAGGAAATCTGAATTTTCTTCAAAATCCATCAAATCAGCAGACTGTGAACTCATTGACTGTTCATCTTCACGAGCTGCACGTGCACGTTCACGCTGTTTACTCATTTCAGCATTAAAGCCATCCATATCAACTGTAAAGCCACGTTCTTCGGCGATTTCAGCAGTCAGCTCTTTAGGGAAACCATAAGTATCGTACAATTTAAACATGACAGTCCCATCAAGAATCTTGTTTTCAGCTTCATCCAAAGCATTCATCAACAGTTTTTCACCATTTGCCAAAGTACTGTGGAATGTATCTTCTTCATTTTTAACAAGTCGAGAAATCAATGCAACCTTTTCAGTTACATAAGGATAGAAATCCTTCATGTTTTCAGCAACGATTTCAACTAGCTTGTACATAAATGCACCTTCAATATTCAGTTTAATTCCAAAACGAACAGCACGGCGCAGTACACGACGCAATACATATCCACGACCTTCGTTAGAGAAATTAGCACCATCAGCTAATGCAAATGTTACTGTACGGATATGGTCCGCAATAACACGATATGCCATCTTATATTCTCCGTCATAAGGATATTTAGCTAATTTTTCAGTTGCACGAATTACTGGTAAAAACAAGTCAGTATCAAAGTTAGTTTCTCCGCCTTGAATCAGACAAGTCAAACGTTCAAGACCCATTCCTGTATCAATGTTTTTCTGCGGCAGTTCCTTGTAGTCTTTTCTATCCAATTCTGCTGGTTTGCAGTCATACTGAGAGAATACTACATTCCATACTTCAATATAACGGTCATTTTCAAGTTCTTCAAAGAATGCTCTTTCTCCAAGACCTTCTGGATCGAATTCTGGTCCACGGTCATAGAAAATTTCACTGTCAGGTCCACCTGGCCCTTCACCAATTTCCCAGAAGTTATTTGGTGTTTTTAAAATATGACTAGGGTCAATTCCACATTTATTTACCCAAGTGTTGTATGCAACTTCATCATCTGGATATACAGTGACGTACATACGGTTCTTGTCAAATCCAATCCATTCAGGACTTGTCAAAAATTCCCATGCATACTGCAGTGCTTCTTCCTTAAAATAGTCTCCAATTGAGAAGTTACCAAGCATTTCAAAAAATGTATGGTGACGTGCTGTCTTCCCTACATTTTCAATATCGTTGGTACGAATACTTTTCTGTGCATTGCAGATACGATTGCATCTAGGTTTTTCAGAACCATCAAAATATTTTTTCAGTGCCGCAACCCCTGCATTAATCCACAAAAGAGTTGGGTCGTTGTGCGGTACAAGTGATGCACCTGGTTCAATCATATGACCTTTGGATGCAAAATAATCCAAAAACATCTGACGAACCTGATTTCCTGTAAGATTCTTCATTTCATTATCCTCCTAACAAAAAAAGTCCCTTCAAAAACTGAAGGAACGTAATTTACGCGGTACCATCCATCTTCATATCTTTCGATATGCACCTTAATTCTTCTTAACGCGAAGTCACGGTGAGGATTAGTCACTCTATGGAAGCAGCTTCATTGAATTCTGCTCAGGATTTTCACCAGCCACCCTGTCTCTAAAAACATTAGTTCAACTACTCATCAACCATTACGATTTACTTATTGATTATAGCACACTTTTCCTTTTATGCAAGAAAAGAAAATCTCTTTCGAGAACTCATATCATTTCAATTCTTCCCATAAATCACTGTTTTAAATGTTGTAGAAAATGTTGAATTGCAATTGCAAATACTGGTGCAAACAAAACACCTATTAGTCCCATAAATGATCCAAAGAATAAAATGCTGATAAATATATATAAAGGCTTTAAATGCATTACTTTCCCATAGAGAATCGGTTGAAGACAATTTGATTCAATCTGCTGTACAACAAATACACTCATAATCATACTGAATCGAAATGTACCGGTGGTCAAATAATCAATAAAAAAGATGATGATTTGACCAAACACTGAACCAAAATAAGGAATAATATTAAGTACTGCTAAACCAAACGCTAAAGAAAATGCATAACGAACATGAAACAAGTTTAAAACCAATGTCTGAGCAGTCAGTAAAATCCCTAAATCAAACACAAGAGCTTTGATATATAAAAAAATCATTTCTTTAAAATCATCATAAAGTTTAAAAATTTGATTTATTCTAAGATTCTTTGACAAATAATTCTTTAGTTCTAAATATTCGAGTGAAATAAAATATCCCAGTAAATAAGATAAAGAAATATCTGTAAATTTTTGTAGGAAAGTTAAGGTCGAATCAAAGGCATTCTGATAAGAAAATACAAGTTCAGTTTCTGAAGTTGCCATAGAAATGACTTTTTGAAACAGTTCTTTTAGCTTTTCCCACTCATTTACAATAACTGGCATAAATAATACACCTATCAAAAAAACAAGAACAAAAAGAAAAAAATAGACAACAGTACATTGGATTCCGCGTTTTTTAAAAGGTACTTTTTCAATAATAGGTTCAAATATAAATACGAAGCACAAACTAATTAAAATCGTATAAAGAAGTTCAAAAAAAGTGATAAATAATGAAAAGAGCTGCAATTGATTCAACAAATGAATGCTGAGAGTACATATAAGTAATACTTCCAGCAAAACGATTAAACGATGTTTACTTCTCATGAAAAGAAATAACCCTTAAAAGGGTTATTCACTCAACTCATGAAATTTTCTCATGACTTTCTTTTTTGTTCGGCTAGCTTTATAACAGGCATTGTCAAGTTCATCCTCATATGTATGAGCTAAAGCCATGCCAGCCAATAAACCAGCAGCTAAACCAAGCAGACACTGTTTCATTGTATCACTCCTTACATGGTTAGTATGAATTACTCCAGTGCAAATATACGTTCACTTTGTATTTTATTCATTCGCTCTTTTAAAGTTGTATGACGCAAAGTTTTTTCTTCTTTCAAAACTGCTTTCTCAAATAATTCTTTACTTCCTAAAAGAATCAAAGACTTTTTAGCACGTGATACAGCAGTATAGATTAAACGTCTTTGAAGCATAAAGGTAGCTTCAGGAACAATCGGTAAAATAACTATTGGATATTCTGATCCTTGCGATTTATGTACAGAAATGCAATAAGCATGAGTAATATTCTGAAAAGATTCCGAAGTATATTCCGCAAAAATACCATCAAAATCCACAATCAATCGAGCCTGATGATTGAAATCTTCATCAGGATCAATCACTTCAGTTAAAAGACCAATGTCACCATTATATACGCCATCATCTATTTGATTTTTAAGCTGAAGTATTTTATCGTTTTCTCTAAAAATACGATGTCCTACTTTCCATTCTTTTAATAACGGATCATGAGGATTAAAACACTCCTGCAGTGCCGCATTCAAACGATCAATTCCTGCAACCCCAGAATATTTGCAGGCAAGAAGCTGAATATCGCTTAAATGATATCCTTTTTCTAGTGCAGACTGTACAATTTGAAGCACAAGTGATTTTATGTCATATTGTGAGCATTCAAAAAATGCAACATCTCCTGTGTATTTTAGATGTTCAATATCACGCTTTTGAATCGCATGAGCTAATGAAATTACATCACTACCCTCTTTTTGTCTAAAAATAGTTTTCAAACGTGTTACAGGGTATAAATTTGATTCAATCAAATCTTTAAGAACACAGCCAGGTCCTACAGAAGGCAGCTGATCTTCATCTCCAATAATCACTATTTTTTTGATTTGTGATGATGCTTTGCATAAAGCTGCAAACAAGTAAGCATCCACCATGGAAAACTCATCAATAATCAAACAATCCACACTTAATGGTGATTCCTCATTCATTCCAAACGTATTTGTTTCAAGATCCCATTTCAGCAAAGAATGAATCGTCTGACATTCTACCTTCGTCAATTCTGCCAAGCGTTTTGCGGCTCGTCCTGTTGGTGCACAACATGCAATCATTCGATCAGGATATAATTCTCGAAATAAGTTCACCATACCTCTTACAACCGTTGTTTTCCCTGTACCAGGACCACCAGTTAAAATAGTCAAATCATGATCAAAGAAACTATCAATCGCTTCAATTTGTTTTTGATCATAGTGTATTGAAATACTATCCTGGAAAAGAGAAAGCTCTTCCATATATTTCTTTGTATCATAAGGTTCTAAAGGCACAAGGGGAAATGTTGATGAAAATAATGCAATTGCCTTTTCTGCATTCATCTGCGAATGGTGATATATTCTGCCTTCTTCATGTTCTAAAAGTCCTCTGCTTAATGCAGAAAATAATATTTCATCAAAATCTTCTATTTCAAAACCAAGCTTTTTTTCAAGAGCAGGTTTTATTTTTTCATAGCTGACATAAGTGTCACCAGTAGACATGCACATCTCCATGACAAGTGAAACAAGACAAGCTTCAATACGTACAGGATTTTCATGTGAAAAACCTAAAGACATTGCAAGTTTATCTGCAGTGGCAAAACCAATTCCATCCACTTCATCAATCATTCGATATGGATTTTCGGTAATTAGCTCCAATGCTTTCTCACCATAAACACGATCCAAACGCATGATATTGCGAATTCCCAACCCATGACTTGACAAAAATGAAATTGTTTTTTCTAACTGATTTTCAGAAGCTGCGATTCCCTGTAAAATAGATTTCTTTTTCTTTTCTGTCATTTTCGGGACAAGTTCAAGCACATTTTCATTCTGTCGAATCTGATCAAGCAAATCAGTACCTAGAACATTAACCATCGTTTGTGCAAATTTCTTTCCAATCCCAGGAAACAATGGGCCAGAAAGAAAACGTACAAGAGAATCTTCATCTGAAGCCAGTACACGTTCTATTCTTTCAGCCTTAAACTGCATTCCATATTTAGGATGTTCAACATATTCGCCTGTACATCGATAAAGTGTATCAGCTTCTAAAATATGATAATAACCAGTTACAATCATTTGACGTTCTTCAACTTCATACAGCTGAAAACGTCCAACAGAAAAAGAGGTCGCATCCGAATGAAAGATCATCGACACAAATCGGCAGACAATCGAATCAGACATGCAGACACCTCCAATCTTAAATCATAAAAGTTAAAATGACTGAAATAAAATTATTTATAAAATGAAGCATCATTGATGAAATAATACTATCCGTTTCATGATAAGTCTTGCACATATAGCTGCCAAGCAATCCATAACTTAATATAAACAAAAGATCTTTGAAATTGCCGCTAAACAATGACTGATACACATGTAAAAATCCAAAAGCAGCTGAGGAAATCAAATATCCAGCATATATGTTCTTTTTGCGAAACGGTGAAAACAAAGCACCACGAAAGACAAGTTCCTCAACAATTGGTGCAAATACAAGAGATGCGTAAATTACTTTCCATGGCTGAGATGCATACATTTCTATCAGCTGAGTCTGATTTCCAGAATTCTCCAAACGAAATACAAGAAGCAAAATCATGTTAAGACAAATAGATGAAAGCATCATCAGTCCATAGTTTTTTAAAATAGCTAAGAGGTTTTTAAACGGTTTGTTAAGAAATATATAAAATTCTTTACGTATCCAATGATATACCTGTTTCAGCATAATCATAGGAAAGCTTAAATAAAAAGCCCATTCAAACGCATTAAGAAATCGAATAGTAAAATCTGATTGAAATAGACTTAATACAGTCATTTCAAAAAGAGGAAATCCAATCAGATAAATAAAACAATACAAGAAACATAAAGTTATTGACTGCTGCTTATTCATGTTTGGTTCCTTTAAGAGTATCCTCAATGACATCATTCATATCTTTGCCATTGACAAATACCTGTTCAATAACGCCTCCGCCAAGACAAATATCTCCATCATAGAAAACTGCTTCCTGACCACAAGTTACTGCAGCAACTTTCTGAGGATAGCTGACAAGAACTTTTGAATCTGACAGCTTCTTTAAATGAACTGAATTATCTTTCTGACGATATCTGAACTTTGCCATGCAATCTTTTTCATCATCAACATCATACAGCCAGTTGACACCATCTACAATACATGCATCAGAATAAAGAAGTTCATCATGAGATTGTGGTGCAACATACAGTTCATTCGTCTGTACATTCTTTCCTACAACAAACCAAGGTCCACCAGGGCCACCAATATCAAGCCCCTTTCTTTGACCAATCGTATAATACAAAACACCTTCATGCTGCTTTAAAATACGTCCTGAAGTGACATCAATGACATTACCGCTTTTCGCAGGAAGATAATTCTTTAAAAATTCACGAAAATCACGTTCTCCAATAAAACAGATACCAGTAGAATCCTTTTTATCCGCAATCGGAAGATTCAGTTCATGAGCAATCTTTCGTACTTCAGGTTTGCTGACTTCACCCAAAGGAAACAGTGTATGAGATAAAGCATCCTTTGAAATCTGACAAAGAAAATAACTCTGATCTTTATTTAAGTCCTTTGCTTTTAACATTACAGATGAATCTTCATGATGTTCAACACGTGCATAGTGCCCAGTAGCAACCCAATCAAATCCATGAGACTTGGCAAAATCCATAAAACTAGAAAATTTAATGTATTTGTTACATAAAATATCAGGATTTGGTGTACGACCCTTTTTATATTCATCAATAAAGCTTGAGAATACATAATCCCAGTATTCCTTAATAAAATCAATACGAAGAAGTTGCAGCCCTAATGCATCAGCAACTTTCTTGGCATCGTTGTAATCCATTTCCTGAGGACATACATCCTGATTCAGGGTTGGATTCCCTAACGTATCATTGTTGGCAGCACTATCCCAGTTACGCATAAAACAACATGTTACATCATGTCCCTGTTGTTTTAAAAGATGTGCTGCAATGGCAGAATCAACTCCGCCTGATAACCCAACAAGTATTTTCATAATCTACCTCCTCTAGCAGGATAGAAAAAAGCACAAATGTGCTTTTTAATGCAATTCTTTACGGCATTTGCCGCATCCTTCATAATTTGGACAGTGATTGTTGCAGCTGCTAAGAGCTAACGCTCTCAGTTCAGCAGGAACAAATGCGTCAATTTCTTCTTGGTCATATCCAACCTGAAAAACACGTTCATTTAAAATAATCGGACGCTTTAAAACAGAAGGATTCTTCTGAATGAAATCAACTAATTCATTCACACTCATCTCTTCCATATCTACATTCAGCTCCTGCATAATCTTTGAACGTTTCGAAATCAAATCCTCTGTTCCATTTTCACATCGAGAAAGAAGATGTTTGATTTCAATTGGATTTAAAATCGTCTTAAAGATATTCTTTTCAATATAATTCAAATTTCTTTCCTTCAGCCATGCTTTTACCTTACGACAAGAAGCACAGCCAGGAGAAGTATAAACAACGATCATTGATATCACCTCTAACAGTATAACATTCTTTGAATCAAATTCAAAGCTCTGAAAAGAAACACCCACTACTATTTCTTTTCTTCTTCTTTAGTCTTTTCGTCTTTATTCTCTTCTGATTCTTTCTTTTTTTCGTCCTTTTCCTCAGAGAACCATTTCTTTCTTTCTTCCAGTTTCTTTGTAATGACCTCATCAAATTTTCTAGGAATCAGATTAGTCGTCGTATTAACAAGCTGTTTAGCGAAATGAAGTGCAAAATTTAAAGTAATCATAAATGAATCAGGATCCAAATGTTCCATTGTATCATAATGATTGTGAATTTGCGCTCCACCCATAGGTGCAAGTCTTGCAAAAGTACATGCAGGCACACCTGCACCAGCAAAACTTGTTGAATCTGAAGAATAAGTATCCAATTTACATTCTAATGCATTGTTTTCTAGTTTTGCAAGGTATTCAATTGCATGCATAACATCATTTGATGCACTGACACAACAGATTTCATGCCCTAAAGTAACCCCAGTCATATCAAAATTGATATTAAAGATTGTCTTATCCATTTCATCTTTATGAGTTTCGCAGTATTTTCTAGATCCAACCAAACCAATTTCTTCACTTCCGCACCATACAGCTTTAACTGTACGACGAGGCTGATGTTTCGCAAAATAGTGCATCATCTCAAGAACTGTAATGCTTCCCGTAGCATTATCCCAAGCACCTTTTGAATATGGCACTGAGTCATAATGTGCACTCAAAGTCAATATTTCATCCTTTAAATCAGAACCTTCAATCGTCGCAACAACATTATGTGAAATTCCCTTCTTTTCAGCATCCTGAAGCAGTACCATCCTCACTTTTGCTGGATGAGATCGAACAAGTTCTTCCGCATCTGAAATATGCATCACTAATCCTGGAAGCTGACCACCCTTTCCAAATGTATTTCTTGGACGAAGTTCATCAGCAATAGACTTTTCATCATAAAAACTTCCTGCAATAGAAATTGTACCTACAGCACCTGCTTTTATCAATTTTTCAGATAATTCAGGATTTAATCTACCATGAAGAAGACAAATCTTACCTTTTACATGATTCAAATGAACATCAACAGCATTTTCTATATAAACAAGTTCAGTTTCAATGCCATTTTCATCAGTAGTACCACTTTTGCCAATACCAATCACATGATACTCTTTCTTATAAGGTTCAAGAACTTCAAAAGTAGCTTTCGAAATCACAGGCATATCAATTTCAAATTCTTCGATCTCTGCATTAATACCAGCTTTTTCACATTCATTTTTCAAATACTGAGCCGCTTTTAATTCTTCTTGTGTTCCTGCTACACGAATAAAGCTTAATTCTTCAAGCGTTTTCCACGCTCTTTCTTTACATACTGACATACATAACTCCTTACAGTTTAACAAAAGAATTATAATCCTTTTTATTTCAACTTACAAACATTGATTCTCATAATCACTTGATTCCTGTCAAAAAAAATGTTTAAATAAATGCAGAGCTTAGAAAAAGAAGAAGTATTTGTAAGAAAATGACTTAAGAGATGCAGTGGCTGGTGAAAACTGCAGCATTTCCTGCAAAGAAGTGGGTCTTTGGAGCTGATGCGGCACAAGTCGTCATCCGGAGAAAACCGTTATCCCGTAAAGTGACTCATAATTATGAGTAAGTCGGGTGGTACCACGTATTCAGCGTCCCTTCACAGGGGCGTTTTTCTTTTTAGCAAGGAGGATATAAAAATGAAAAGAATGTTAAGCGGAATTAAGCCAACTGGTCAGCTGACACTTGGCAATTACATTGGTGCATTAAAAAACTTTGTGGCCTATCAGGATGAGTATGAAATGATTGCATTCATCGCAAATCTTCACTGTATTACTGTATATCAGGACCCTCAGGAATTAAAGAAAAACCTAAAGGATGCCGTTGCATTATATTTAGCATGTGGTCTAGACCCTAATAAAGCTACAGTCTTCTTACAAACGGATGTTCTTGAACATGCACAGTTAGGATTTATCATGTCATGCAACACTTATATGGGTGAATTGAATCGCATGACACAGTTTAAGGATAAACAAGCTAAAGGTGAAACCAATTTAACTGCAGGTCTTTATACTTATCCAACATTAATGAGTGCAGATATTCTTATGTATGATGCTGATTATGTCCCAGTGGGTGAAGACCAGAAACAACATGTAGAACTTTGTCGTGACACTGCTATCCGTTTCAATCATAAATACGGTGATACTTTCAAAGTTCCAGAACCGCTGGTCCCAAAGGTAGGAGCTCGTATCATGTCTTTATCTGATCCAACAAAGAAAATGTCTAAATCAGATCATGGTGATAAAGGATGTATCTATCTGCTAGATGATTTAAATGTAGCTCGTAAAAAGATTATGTCTGCAGTTACTGATTCTCTTGCAAAAGTTCAGTTTGACCCAGTTAATCAGCCAGGTATCTCAAATTTGCTTCAGATTCACTCTAGTTTAAGCGGTGTAAGCATTGATGATCTGGTGAAACAGTTTGAAAACTCGGGATATGGTGAATTTAAAAAAGCAGTGGCAGATGTTGTATGCCAAGAACTGTCTAAAATACAAGCAGCATACAAAGACGTTATTGCTTCAGGACAGATTGAAGCAGTACTAGAAGATGGAGCAAACAAAGCTCGCAGAATCGCATCTAGAAAACTAAGTAAAATTCAAAGAAAAATTGGAATTGAAATTCGTAAACGTTAAGAAGGAGACAGCTCACTTTTGTGAGCTGTCCCCTTCTTTTTTCTTTTCTAAACGTTTCAAAAGGTTTTCTCTATGCTTTATAAGCTGTTTTTGATATTCAACACCAAGTTCGTATTCAAAGGCTAATTCAGTATCCGCAATCTTTTGTGATATCTCATCCATTAAGGCACGTTTCTTGTCCATATTTTCACCTCAGTAATAATATGGACAAAAAAGACCTGATTAAAACAGGTCTTCTTCTTGTTTTTTGACTGTCATGATAACAGTTTCTATGTTATTTAGACATTCTTCAATCAGAGGTTCAAAATCAAAATGACTTTCCATCTCAACTGCACGTTTAATAGTAGGCTTAGTTACAGGATTTTTTGGCGTAAAAATCGTACAGCAGTCTTCATAAGGAAGAATTGATGTCTCATAAGTGTTTATCTTTTTCGCAACATCAATAATTTCCAATTTATCATAAGTAACAACCGGACGAAGAATTGGCATTGTGGTTACATCATTGATTGTCTGCATTGAATTCAATGTCTGTGATGCAACCTGACCCACACTTTCACCAGTTACTAATGCCATGCAGTTTCTGCGCTGAGCCAAGCGATCAGCAATACGTACCATCATACGTCGCATAATTGTAATAGCATAGCTTTCATTGCAGTTTTTGTAAATAGCAAGCTGTAAATCTGTAAAAGGAACAACATGTACCTTAATTTGCCCCTGATAAACTGAAATCTGTGATGCCAGATCAAGGACTTTCCCTTTTGCTAAATCTGAAGTATATGGCGGACTTGAAAAATGAACTGCTTCAATTTCAATACCGCGTTTCATTGTCAAATATCCTGCAACTGGAGAATCAATTCCACCTGACAAAAGAAGCATTGCCTTGCCTCCAATACCAGTTGGATATCCACCAGCCCCCTGTACAACCAGCGGCATAATGTAAGTCGCTTTTTCACGAACTTCAACACGAAGATGCAAATCAGGATGATGAACATCTACTTTCCATTCTGTATTGGCAAGGATCTTTCCAGCACAAGCACGATTGATTTCATCAGAACGATGTGGGAATTTCTTGTCATGACGACGTGTTTCCATTTTAAATGTATGACCATTTGTAGAATTTGCTACCATTAATGCAGCTTCCTTGATAGTATTTAAATCACTTTCAACTTTTAAAGTTGGAGAAAAACTGCTAATACCAAATACTTCCTTTAAAATCGGTGATACTTCATCAAATGGAGTTCCATGAAGATGAATATAGATTCGATCAAATGTCTGTTCATAAGTCAACTGATCAAAACCAGATAAAGCCAGTTTTATATTGGATGTCAAACGACGAATAAAGTCTTTTCTGTTTTTACCTTTTGTCGATAATTCACCATATCTGACTAAAATGTGATCATAAACGAGTTCCATATTTTTGTGTACACTCCTTCAAAGTATGTATAAAGGACTCAACATCCTTTAATGTAGTTTCATAAGAAAAACTTAAACGAATGCTAGATAAAGCACGCTGATCAGAGTATCCCATTGCCTTCAAAACAAAAGACGGAGCTTTCGATTTAGAATGACATGTACTTTGTGCACTGACACAAAATCCACGTGTATTCAAAGCATTCATTAAAACTTCAGAAAGCATGGTTGAACAAGAGAAATTTAAAATATGAGGCAGCCCCTCTGAGCTTGAATTCAGTTCAATCTCAGGCATTTTAGACAGTTGTTCAATACAATACTCATTCAGCATTTTTGCATGTTCATAGCCATTCTTTTGACCTTCAAGCGCAAGTCTTAAAGTCTTCGCAAACATTAGATTTACAAGTGCATTTTCAGTACCGCCACGTCTTCCAAATTCCTGCTGACCACCGCAAACAAGCGGCATTAAGTCAATATGCTGACGACAGAAAAGAACACCTGATCCTTTCAGTCCATGAATCTTATGCGCTGAAAAGCTAGCCATATCAATATCTTTCAAATCAACAGGTATTTTCCCCAGTGCCTGAACACAGTCTACATGAAGCAATGCATGAGAATGATTCTTTAGATATGCTTTAATTTCATTGATTGGATTGATTGCACCAACTTCGTTATTGACCATCATAATCGATACAAGAAGTGTATCATGACGAACAGATTTTTTTAGTTCATCCATTGATATACATCCTCTTTTATCAACAGAAAGCCATGTCACTTCAAATCCTAATTCTTCCAGCTGCTTAAAACAGTTTGTTACACTTGAATGCTCAACCTGTGTTGTAATCAAATGCCCTTTTTTTTCAAGATGTCGAAAAGCAACGCCCTTGATCGCCATTGAGCTTGCCTCAGATGCACCACTTGTAAAGATAATTTCATTAGGACGCACATTGAGTAAAGACGCCGTCTGTGCACGGCTTTTTTCCATCAGCTGATGAAGCTGAGCACCTTCCTGATACAAAGACTCACTATTTACAAACCATACATCTAAAAGGCCTTTATAGGCCTTTAGAATTTCAGGATGTACAGGAGTCGTACTGGCATAATCCAGATAAACTCGATTATGCTGCACTCTTCGCATTCTCCTTAATCAGTTTTTCATAAGTATCAGGGAAGATTTTTTCAATTGTGCTAATCGCAATCGTTAAAGCCTGTGTATATTCACCATTACGGAAACACAGTTCCGCACGAGTCAATTCAGAATCAATATCAGGATATGTAGAACGATATTTATTACCAAACACAATCGTATTTTCTACCATGATTGCCATACCAACAATATTGTTCACATTGTTGTAAAGCTTATAGATATAGTCAATAGCTTCTGCCAAAGTAGCATTCAGATTTGAAATATCCAGCGGAGTCATATCCAGCTGATGTTCAACATTCGTCACATAATGATATGCTTTTTGTAAATCATCTTGATATTTCCCTGAAATGCTTGGAAGTTTATTCTTTTTAATTTTAACTTCCATTTCATTCATAATCAGCTGAAGCTTCAAAAGCTGTTTTTTCGCACGTTCTTCATCAGCACGAGCAGTATCCAGCTTATCTTTCAAAGCACGATATTCACCATTTACAATTTCAGCATTTTGAACAAGTTCCTTTAATGAAATCAATACAGTACTTGAAGGCACATTAGAACTCTTTACCATCTGAAGAACACGAGCACACAAGCGGCTGATTTCATCAACTTTCTTATCTTTTTCTTGAATCATTTCAGTCATATCAGCAAGACCAAAACGTTCTTTCGCAACATCATGCATACTCAAAACATATTCCTGAAGCTGCTTGGAATCTTCAATCAGGGACACAGCACGATCCTGATTTTTAGCTACTTCATCAAAACTCATCGATTCACGATCAATCTGCTGAAGAAGCTGATTCAAACGAATCTTATAATCTTCTAGATGTGACTGAGTATTTTCAATCTGACCAGCACGAATCAAGCCAAGATCTTCTTGGAGCGACGAAGTAATCAAATCAGTATTTCTTCTGATTTCAAGATGCTGCAGATAAACACCACGATTTGTTTCAGCAGTATAGCGATGAATCACTTCATCCACTAAATTAGGAATAAAACCTCGAGCTTCTTGCAGTAACAAAGGGAATTCATTAGCAATCATAGAAAGTTCATCAACTTTATCATGAATAATTTCAAGAACAGCACCAGCTTTTTCAAATTCTGATGCATACATCCACTCTTCAAATAAAGTAAACTGTTTTTCACATTCAGTCACTTTAAATTCAATCATATCCCAGCAATAAGAAAGCTGACCATTCTTGTCATTTAAAAGCTGTTTTACTCGTCTGAATTCTTCTTTCATGCGAGTTACTTCTGCACGTTGAGCACTTTCTTTTTCAAGAATCTTATCCAGGAATTCTTCCAGCTTTTTAATCTGCGATTCAGCCAAATCACACAAATTATCAAGGTCTGTCAAGTCATCCTTAACACCTTTCATCTTTTTCATAGACACTGAATCTTCAACATCAGCAAGCATAGCTGCAATTTGTTTCAGATTCGACTGACACAAATCAAAGTCATCTTTACAGTGAGTTACAGAATTCATTGTTTCTTCATTCAAACGCGCAATCGCAACAGACTTATTTAATTTAAATGACAATGGTACACTCTTCAGGGAATTGTAGCGAACTTCTAGCTCCTGAAGATGCTTCTTAGCCTTTTTAAGATTAGAACTTCGCATCACTAAAATCAAAATAAACAATATTACAAAAGCTGATACACCAATCCATACTTCAGGCATTGTGAGAATCTCTTGCATAGTTTCAGTATTCATTAAAGTTTCATTATCCATTAAAAACCACCCTTACTAATACTTTCTTATTGTATCACAGAACTGTCTGTTTTTCTTCACTGTTTTTTTAGTTTTATCTGAAAATTTTTCATAAAATATAGACAGAAACCTTTGACAATCATCAGTCATTTTTGTATAATATCCTAGCGTTAAACATAGCAGCTTACAAAGTTGCTGCAGAACGCGTTGAAATCAGAGAAATCTGAGGCTTAAGTAACCTGCTGCTGATTGGCGAAAAAGCACTAGTTTCAACACCCTGCGGCATGATTTGTACCTGTTATTGTTTTATGGCAATAAAACAATATAGGAGGAAAAACGTTTTATGGCAAGATACACAGGACCTGTTTGGAAGGTTTCCCGCCGTCTGAGCTTCTCTATTCTGGAAACAGGTGAAGAGCTTCAGAAGCGCACTTACGCCCCTGGTCAGCATGGACCAACTAAGAGAATCAAACTGAGCAACTATGGTACTCAGCTGCGCGAAAAACAGCGCGTAAGAAACATGTATGGACTGAATGAACGTCAGTTCGCAAACACTTATGCAAAAGCATCTAAGATGGCTGGTGTAGTAGGTCACAACCTGCTGTTCACTCTGGAAAGCCGTCTGGATAATCTGGTTTACCGTATGGGCTTCGCAAGAACTCGCCGCGGTGCTAGACAGCTGGTTAACCATGGTCATGTACTGGTTAACGGTAAGAAAGTTGATATCCCATCAGCAATCATGACTCCAGGATGCGAAATCAGCATTAAGGAAAAGTCAAGAAACATGGCTAGCATCAATGAAGCATTGGAAGCTAACCTGAGCCCTAAGGCATTCGTTACAGTTGACAAAGACAACAAGAAAGGTACATTCGTACGCCTTCCTGAACGTAATGAACTGAACGCTGAAATCAACGAACAGCTGATCGTCGAATTCTACAACAGATAAGTTCGAACTTAAAAAGTCCCAATGGGACTTTTTTTGTGTTTTAAAAAGAAAACTGGATTGCTCCAGTTATTCTTTGTTTGAGTAATAACGAATAATTGTTTTTACAAGTTCTGCAGCCAGTGCAACATCATCATTGCAGATGGCATACTTATACTTCCCAACAAGCTCCATCTCTTTCTGTGCTTTGCTTAAACGCTGCTGAACGATTTCTTCAGGTTCAGTAGCACGTCCACGAATACGACGTTCAAGCTCTTCCATACTTGGAGGTGTAATAAAAATGCTTAATGCATCAGGCACTTTTTTCTGAACCTGCATACAACCCTGAACTTCAATTTCCAAAAGAACATTTCTGCCTTCATCCAAAAGACGATTTACATTCTTCAGCGGTGTTCCATAGAAGTTTCCAACAAATTCCGCATATTCAAGAAGTTCATCATTTTCAATCGCCTGTTTAAATTCTTCTTTGGATACATAATCATAATTGACTCCATCCACTTCACCAGGTCGCATTGAACGAGTTGTCATAGACACAGAATAAGATAATTTTAATTCAGGATCATTAATAAATTCCTTAACAATCGTACCTTTTCCAACTCCACTAGGCCCACTGATCACAATTAATTTTCCACGTTTCATCTTCTACCCCTCACTAAAATTTATTTCAAATCAACAGATGCAATGTTGTCCATATCATCAAATTCCTGATTTTCTCCACCCATTGCCCAAATAAACGTATAATTTGATGTACCAACACCAGAATGAATACTCCAAGAAGGACTGATCACTGCATCAAAGTTCTTCATCACAATATGACGAGTTTCTTCTGCTTCACCCATCATATGGAATACAACTTGATTTTCAGGAATTTCAAAGTAAGTATAGATTTCCATTCTTCTTTCATGTGTATGACATGGCATTGTATTCCAGTTGCTGCCAGTTTCCAAAGCCGTCATTCCCATTGTCAGCTGACATGTCTTTAATACTGCTGGATGAATAAACTGATTGATAACACGCTTATTGCAAGTTTCAACAGCACCTAAAGTACGCTTTGCAGCTTCTTCAATAGTAATCAGTTTAGTTTCATAAGTACAATGCGCAGGTGCAGAAACCATATAATACTTTGCAGGATGTTGTACATCATCAGAAGCAAACAGCACTTCTTTTGAACCTTGTGTTACATACAGACAATCTTTATATCCCAGATTATATTCTTTGCCATCAACAGTAATTTTACCTGATCCGCCTAAATTAAAAATACCAAGTTCACGACGTTCCAATACATAATGATTGCCAAAATTAGCCCATACATCAAGACCCTTATCAATGGATACAGTTTCAAAAACAGGCATGCATCCAAAAGTAACCATACGGTCAACATGCGAATAGACTGATACAACCTCATCTGGTCTGTACAGATCGGTAATCAAAAATTCATCACGAATTTCCTGAGTAGTATAGCGTTTAAAATCGCGCTGATTGCACGAATAACGAATATCCATAATATCCTCCTATAGATTTCTTTAATTTTACTAAAGGCATATACCTCTTGTCAATCAAACATAACTGTTTTAGGTGTGAACTGAATTCAGTTGTGGTATAATCATCATGATTTAGAAAGAAGTGATGATATGGCACTAGATGGAATTATTCTTGCACAGCTTGTCAAAGAGCTCAAAGAACCCCTTCCATTACGAATCAATAAGATTTATCAGATATCAAATACCGAACTGCTTTTTCATTGTAGAGGCAAAGAAAAAGTAATCCTTTTGATTTCTGCACACTCTCAATACAATCGTATCTCTTATACCAAACGTACCTATCCTACCCCAGAATCTCCTAGTCCATTTGTGATGCTGTTAAGAAAACATCTTGAAAATGGCATGATGGTTTCCATTGAGCAAGGCGGTTTAGACAGATGGCTGGATATCACAATTATGATACGCAATGAAATTGGAGATAAAGTTGAGCGCCACCTCTATGTTGAACTGATGGGAAAATATGCCAATGTTATTTTAGTTGATGAACACGGAAAAATCCTGGATGCCCTTAAACGTATTCCACCTTTCCAAAACAATCAGCGTACGATTCAGCCAGGTGCTTTATTTAAAAAACCAAAAGCTCAGGAAGGCAAACAAAATCCATTTGATAACTGCACACTTGACTTGAATGCATCATTAACATCTCAGCTTCATGGATTCAGTCCTCTTTTGTCCAAAGAAGTGATGCATCGCTTATCCAAGAATGAACCTTTTGAAGATATTATGAAACAAATCGAAAACTCAAAAGAGTTTTACCTTTGTGAAGATAAAGGAGAAATACAATATCATGTTATTCCTTTAACACATTGTTCAGATACATTTGAACACTATCCATTTATGGAAGGTATGGATGTTCTGTATTATCACAAAGAAGAAAAAGATCGTATCCGTCAAATTACTGGAGATTTATTTAAACTAGTACGAGCTCAGCTGAAGCATCATAAGACAAAACTCCCTAAACTGGAAGACTCTTATCGTGAAGCGTTAGACTGTCAAAAGTGGCAGGAATATGGAGATTATCTTCACGCATATGCCTGGATGGTTAAAAAAGGAGAAACATCGATAGAACTAGAACGTTTTGATGGAGAAAGTACAATTAAAATTCCTCTAGATCCAAAACTAGATGGAAGGCAAAATGCAAAAAAGTGCTTTCAAAAGTATACAAAAGGAAAAAAAGGACAGATTTATCTGGAAGAACAAATTGATTTGTGCAAAAAAGAAATAGAATACTTTGAAGCATTGGATCAGCAGCTTGAAATCGCAGATTTCAAAGATGCAGCAGAAATTAGAGACGAACTTGTTCAGCAAGGTTATTTAAAAGAAACCGTTAAAAAAATCAGAAAGAAAAAGAAGGACAATACCCCTTCTATTAATGTGATTCAATTTGATGAACAAACACAAATACTCTTTGGAAAAAACAATCTGCAAAATGATTATTTAACATTCAAACTCGCAAAAAAAGATTATATTTGGATGCACGCCAAAGATTATCACGGAGCACATGTTGTCATTAAAAACTCAAATCCAACTGAAGAAATGATACGCCTGGGTGCACATATTGCTGCCTATTATTCAAAAGGACGTTTGTCAAGCTCCGTTCCAGTTGACTGGTGTCCAGTAAAAAACCTTAAGAAAGTCCCTGGCATGAAACCCGGTTTTGTCTCAATAACCACATATAAAACCATTTACATAGATCCAGAATTTAAAGAAATCGAAGCTTATCTCTAAGCTTCGATCTTTTTATTTCATTTTACCTTCTTTTGCAAGACGCCTTAACTGTTTTACTTCAAACGGCTTTAAAAGTCGGTATTCCCCAGGTCTTAAATCATTAACATATAGAAACCCTAGTGATTTACGATTAAGTTTACGTACTTCATAACCAAAATGTTCCATCATACGCTTTACTTGACGATTACGGCCTTCCATGATAGTTAATTCAAGTGAAGTCTGATTTTTATCAAAATCTTTATTGGTTACCCAAACCTTGGATGGCAATGTTTTAACACCATCTAGTTCAATACCAGCTTCTAATTGCTTGATTTCAGGTGTTTTTAAAATACCGTTAATAATCAGTTCATAAGTCTTAGGAATATGGTAACGAGGATGAATGATTTCATTTGCAAACTCACCATCATTTGTCAAAATCAAAACACCTGTTGTATCATAATCCAGTCTTCCTACAGGAAATACACGTTCTTTGATATCTACCAAATCAACAACAGTTGTACGCTGATGTTCATCATTGAGTGTACATAATGTCTTTTTAGGCTTATTCATTACATAATACACTTTATTTTCACGAACAATTGGCTGACCATCTACCATGATTTTAGCCCCTTGTTTTACCTGATATCCCATTTCGGTAATAACTTCACCATCTACAGTTACTCTTCCCTGTTTCATTAATTCTTCAGCCTTGCGCCTTGAAGCAACTCCGCTTTGCGCAATCACTTTTTGTAATCTTTCCATTTTGTCACATCCTTAACTTGAATAATCTTATCATGAATTAAAAGAATTGAACAGTCAGAAATATCGCAACTGAAATACCAACTAAATCCGCAAATAAACCAATCCACATTGCATTTTTGATTTTTTTGATCCCTACTGAAGAAAAATATAAGGCAATCACATAAATTGTAGTGTCTGTAGACCCTTGTATCACAGATGCCATCATGCCATAAAGTGAATCAGGGCCATACAAAGATAAGATATGACGCATTAATGCCATAGATGCTCCACCAGAAACAGGACGAAAAAAGCACATTGCCAGCACTTCCGATGGAAGAAAGTCAATCAGCGGAGAAATGAAATCAGATAATAGGACAAAGACTTCAGCATGCTGAAGAAGATTAATCATTAATATCATAGCCATCATGCCTGGAAAGATAGAAACAGATAATTTAATTCCCTCTTTAACACCATCAGTAAAAGCATCATATCCATTCACACCTTTTATGATACATAAAAGAATAAGCCACAGCACAAAGCATGGAATTATCCATATACTAAGATCTGCGATAATTCCACCACCTGTCTAACAATAATCCTGCAATAGAAGCACATGCAGTACTTACAATCGCTAAGGGCATATACATCGTTGGAAAATTTGAACCCTCTGCAGTTCGTGCAGCAATAATATTAGCAGAAATAAGTGTTACTCCAGCTGTATTCAATACTAGAAATGTGACCATTGAACGACTTGCAGTTGTTTTTTCTTTGTTTTTCTTTTGAAGATGTTCCATCGCCTTTAATCCTGATGGAGTCGCCGCAAAACCCAATCCAAACATATTAATCACAACATTTGCACTAATATAGCTTAAAGCTTCATCATCAGAATCTAAATCAGGAAATACTTTCAACAATATAGGACTTAACCATCTCTGAAGTCCATTAAGCACTCCACATCTTTTCGCCATTTCCATGATTCCTTCAAAAAAACAGGTTGTTAAAATAATCGGAATCGCAAAATCAAGAGTATCTGTCCCGACATTCATTAGAACTTGATTTAATGATTCTATATTATGATTTACCATCCCGTAGATTAGCGCAAAACCACATAAGCATAACCATAGTTTATTCATAAACAATACCCCAGAATACAGTAATTCTTTGAAGAACTTGTAGAATATGCTTTATGAACGACATAATCATCTAAAGAAAATTGAACCAGAAATTCTCCTGTACTTTCATTATAGTCGTAACGTATTTCAGCTTCTGATAATTCATTTAATGAACAGGTTACCGCAAATTCTTCATCAACATGAACCACCCTTTGATTCCAGTGATAATCACCTGTTTTCATTAGTGTCATTTTTTGATATAAGTTCATTGCTTCTGTATACTTAGTTTGATGAAAATTAAAATGATCATGAATTTGAAAAGACACACAAAGCAGTGTTAAATTATCTTTTCGTGCTGCACTGACAAGTGTTCTTCCTGCTTTTGATGTATATCCCGTCTTCCCTCCTAATGTAAAGGGAAAGGCAGTTAACAGCTTGTTTGAATTATGAAAGATACTTCCCCATTCGGATGTATATTCTAACGTTTTGATAATTTCACAAAAGACATCATTCTTTAATGCATAATTCATTAAAAGTGCCATGTCATAACAAGTTGAAATATTCCCATCTTCATAAACATCTAAACCATGAGGATTATGAAAAACAGTATGATTCATCCCTAATTCCTGAGCCTTGTTATTCATCAATTCTACAAACCGCTCAACTGTACCTCCCACTCTTTTTGCAAGAACAATTGCAGCATCATTACCACTTTCAAGCATCAATCCATACAATAAAGAGCGCATTGAAACCTGTTGACCTTCTTTTAAATAAATCCTCTTTTCATCTGCAGATAAAACTTCAGATCCAACTGTCCATACATCAATATAATCACCTTTTTCTAAGCAAATAACAGCAGTCATAATTTTACTAATGGACGCAATACTTTTCGGTTCATGTTCATTTTTAGAAAATAGAATGCGGTTATCATCACTCATCACAATATAGTTTTCTGCATGAACATGTTCTATCATAAAAAACAAACATATAAGAATACAGAGGATTTTTTTCATAAAATCACCTCAATAAATCCTATGAACAAAACAAAGAAAAAAGACCATAAAGGTCTTATTTTCTAAATTTGGATTTTAAATTTAAAACAATGCCTATTAGAAAGATCAAAACAATAATAGAAACAAAACTTCCAGATTTAATCAACAAATCATAATCCAATCCATTATGCTTATACGTGAAAACTTCTACAGGTGCCAAATTATTATATTCATTGACTGTATCTTTAGATACAAGCAGATATTCACCAGGCTCAAGTGCTTTAAACCGTATACGATCCAGATACAATGAAGTATGACAATGAATGACATCATCATTTGAAAGATATAGCACTGAATATGTTTTATTCTTTTCTAAAGGACGTGCAATAGAGAAAATCATTGGTCCTTTCCATGCAGTTTTATTACGATTCAAACTCATTTCTAATGTAAACCCGTCAACAATTTCCCATCCTTGAGAAACAGCTGTTTCTTTCAATAAGTCAGGACTCTTTGCTGGTAAAATTGATAAATGAATTGTATCTTTAAAGATATCAGCAGTGGATAAATCGAAGTTATTCGCAAAAAACAAACCACTAACCGCTAAATCATATTCATTCTCTTTAATAATGACTGAATAGTTATCACGTAACAGCGTTTCATAAACTTTATCCAAAGCAGTAATCTGTTTCATAGTAAAAACTGGATAAAATTCATCAATGAGTAAATCATTTAAATATTTCAGTGTCTGAATTTCCTCTTCTGTTCTTTCTGTCTCTATATCGTAAGAAAGTACTCTTTCAACAAGTGACATGATTTCTTTTCGAACTATATCTAAATTTTCACTTACAACAAGAGGATAGCTGCATGAACTTCCTCCATAAGTGACAGTAACAATCTGTTCACCAGCATTTGAAAGATCATAACCTTGAACCATGGACATTGTTAATGGTATCACTTCAGTATCACCATTTTTATAAATAACTTGTATGCTTCCATTGGATAAATCCAATGGAACATTCAATTCTACAATCTGCGGCGGCATTTGCCCCATTTCAATATGATCTATCTCTCGATACTGAGCCTGATAGGTGTTGTCAGTGAGTTGATTCCATCTTTCAAAGACTGCATGTTCCTTCACAGGAGTCTCACAAATGATTTCTGAGCCTATTTTAAACTGAAGCATCTTTGTATTGTTCCCATCTTTAAACACGCCTGTATCAGCATCAAATAAGATGAAATCAAACTCACTTTGATGAATCATCTTTTCATTCAGTACAATGTCAACGATGCTTTTTTCAAGATAACCTGTATTCAATCTAAAATCATAACTTCCCTTTTGATTTTCAAATCCATAAATACTCTCATCAATCTGAACTAAATAATAATCATCTATTTCATCTAGAATTACAAAACTCATCGTCGTCTGATTTTCAATCGCAGCTAAACCATCATCAAGTGTTTCATCAAAAATAATAATATCTTTTTCATCTTTGACAATAGCTAAAGCTTCTGAGTTGTAATCCTTGCCTCCAAGCTTTTCATCAAGTTCATAAGCATACTGTGCAGCCTTTTCTGACCAGTAAGGATCACTAGCATAACTCACATTCATTCCACACGATTTATCACCAAAAAATGAACCATGATAAGTAAATTTTTCAGGATTTGCATAAGAAAGGGATATGTAATTTTTCGCATGTGAGATGACACTTGATTCAACATTCAGATACCGTCTAGCATTGCCTTCAACATCACTATCAAAAGCTGCATGCCCAAACAAATTATTTCTGCGATAAGCCAATGAACTTCTTCCAGATGCACTCTCATTTATAGAAAGGGACAACATCAAAAGTGCATTTGTGCCATATTCTGATTGAGTATAAAGGAAGCTGTCTAATGAATTCACATATTGTGAACAAGTCAAAATATCATTGATAGAATCCTGATTTTCATCCAGATAAAAAACAGGTTTTGAAGTCATCTTCATCGATGTAAACAACTCATTCACTTCATTGAGTGTAATTGAAGAATAACTACGATGAGGAAGCATCATGAAGTAATTATAATATGGAGAATTAGAATTTACTGCATGATTGTCATTCTCTGATTTCATATCTTGACTCATGAATCTAAAATCATCATAAAAACTGTGTCCGTCATAACTAAAATACATAATATCTTCATTTAGTTGTTCAGGAGCAGGTCCTAAATCAATCAGTGAGCCATATTCATTCGTATTCCAGCGTGTTCTAATCTGATGATATAAATGATCACCTTTGACAAAATAACTGCTTAAAAGTAAATCATCACTGTATGGTACAAGAGTAATATCATCTCTATGTACCCAAACCTTTGCGCCAGACTGAAGCATTAAGATCCATTTCCCAGTGCTATTCGTCTGTAAATACAGACCATCATTTCCATAACATCCATTAATATATCCGTGTTCATCTGTCTTTTCATAAATTACATCAATATTGACAGTGCACTGATTATGATCAAGTACAACTACACCCTCATGCATCGCAATCATTTGATCCTTATAAATTACCGCATAATCGATATTCTCATTCATCAATTCAACTGCTTCTGAATAATCACCAAAAGAAGCAATCACTGAATGATCACTTGTATGTATCACATCATATTGTTCATTCTCTGCATGAACTGTAATAAACAAGTTCATCAGAAAAAATAGAATAAGCATTAATTTTTTCATAGCATTAGTATATCACTGAAATGTGTACTCCAAAAGAAAAGGTGCATCACAATGCACCCTTTTCTGTTATTTCTTGTTTGACAGATATTCGTGAATACCTGCTGCAGCCTGACGGCCAGCACCCATTGCCAGAATAACTGTAGCAGCGCCTGTAACAGCATCACCACCAGCATAGACACCTTCTTTAGTTGTCTTACCGTTTTCATCAGCAACGATACATTTCCACTTATTAATGTCTAGTCCTTCAGTTGTAGAAGAAATCAGTGGGTTTGGAGATGTTCCCAAAGACATGATAACAGTATCAACATCCATGACAAATTCAGAACCTTCAACAGCAACAGGACGTCTTCTTCCAGATGCATCTGGTTCACCCAGTTCCATCTTTACACACTTCATGCCTGTGATATTTCCAGCATCATCCACAAGAATTTCAATTGGATTTGTCAAAACATCAAAGATAACGCCTTCTTCTTTAGCATGATGAACTTCTTCAACACGAGCAGGAAGTTCTGCTTCAGAACGACGATATACGATATGAGTTTCAGCACCTAGACGAAGTGCAGTACGAGCCGCATCCATTGCAACGTTTCCACCGCCAACAACTGCTACTTTTGTACCAGGCAGCATCACAGTATCATAATTGTCATCAAATGCTCTCATCAGATTGCTTCTTGTCAGGTATTCATTTGCAGAGAAAACGTTGTTTGCGTTTTCACCAGGAATACCCATAAATTTAGGAAGACCAGCACCTGAACCAATGAACACAGCCTCAAAGCCTTCTTCATCCATCAGCTGATCAATTGTAGTTGCCTTACCAATAACTACGTTTGTTTCAAATTTAACACCTAAAGCTTTAACTTCTTCGATTTCTTTAGCAACAACTTTGTGCTTAGGAAGACGGAATTCAGGAATACCATAAACAAGTACCCCACCCAGTTCATGCAAAGCCTCAAATACAGTAACATCATAGCCATATTTTGCCAAGTCACCTGCACAGCTCAACCCTGCAGGACCAGAACCAATAACTGCAACTTTACGTCCATTGCTGTTTTCTGGTTTCTTAGGACCAATACCATTAGCTAAAGCATAGTCTGCAACAAAGCGTTCCAGTTTACCAATCGCAACCGGATCACCTTTAATACCACGGATACACTTACCTTCGCACTGATTTTCCTGTGGGCAAACTCGTCCACATACTGCAGGCAGTGAAGAAGAAGCATGAATAATATGGAAAGCTTCTTCAAAGTTGCCTTCTTTTACTTTCGCAATAAAATCAGGAATCTGAATAGATACAGGACATCCCTGAATGCAGCGTGCATTCTTACATCCAATACAGCGCTGAGCTTCAGCAACCGCTTCTTCAGCTGTATAACCCAGACAAACTTCTTCAAAGTTTGTAGCACGTACTTTTGGATCTTGTTCAGCAATAGGAACTCTCTTCAATACATCCATTAGTGGTCACCTCCGCAGTGTCCGCATCCGCCATGATGCGTATTACCTTCAAGTTCTTTAAGCATCTTGCGGCCTTCCAGAGTCTTGTAAATTCTCTGACGAGCCATTGCCTGATCAAAATCAACCAGGTGTCCATCAAATTCTGGACCATCAACACAAGCAAACTTAATTTCGTTGCCAACCTGAAGACGGCAAGCACCACACATACCAGTACCATCAACCATGATTGGATTCATTGATACAATTGTCTTGATACCGAGCTTCTTTGTCAATAGTGCAACAAATTTCATCATGATAACTGGACCAATTGCAACAACTAAATCATAATGATTTCCAGCATTTATCAGTTCTTCAATCATAGAAGTAACCATACCAGCATGACCATAAGAACCGTCATCTGTACAAGGATAGAAATTACCAGCAGCTTCGCTCATTTCCTTTTCCAGAATCAGCATATCTTTTGTCTTAGCACCAGTGATTACATCACATTCAACACCCATTGCATGCAGCCATTTGACCTGTGGATAAACTGGAGCAGCACCAACCCCACCTGCTACAAACAAAATTTTCTTCTGTTTAAGTTCTTCAGCAGTTTCATGGCACAGTTCACTTGCACATCCTAATGGACCCACAAAATCACGGAATGCATCACCAACTGTTAAGTGACTCATTCTTTCCGTTGATGCACCTACGACCTGAAATACGATAGTTACTAGTCCCTTTTCACGGTCATAGTCACAGATAGTCAAAGGAATTCTTTCCCCTTTTTCATCCATCTTAACGATGATAAACTGACCTGGATAGCAGCTCTTAGCAACACGTGGAGCTTCAACATCCATCAGATAGATCTTATCAGCCAGTTTTTCAGCTTTTACAATTTTAAACATTGTTTCTCTCCTATCTTAAAAATAATACCAACAGGAGCACAGCAGATTCGTGTTCCTGTTTAACGTATTTCTTATGTTTGCTTATGGAGCAATTGAGTAAGCACCATCAAGCAGCAAGCACTGACCTGAGTAGTAGCATGAATCTGGACCAGCAAGGAATGCGATTACCGGAGCAATGTCATTTTCAGCATCTCCTAAACGACGCATTGGCTGCTGCTGCAGAATTGCCGCATACTTTTCAGGAAACTTCTTAGCCCATTCTTTTGCAGCTGGAGATTCAGCACCAGGAAGTACACAGTTTACTGTAATACCATACTGACCCCATTCTTTTGCAGCAATCTTTGTCAGACCACGAACAGCTTCCTTATTAGAACCATAAGCACAGTTACCTGCATATCCGAACATACCTGTTGCAGATGCAAAGTTGATAACGCGTCCTTCACCCTGTTCCTTAAAGTAAGGGAAGCATTCCTGCATGAAGTTCAAAGAACCAATAGTACCTGTAGACCAAGCCAAATGCATCAGTTCATAAGTAACTTCTTCAACAGGCATTGATTTTGCTACAGCCTGTGCATTGTTGACGATAACATCAACAGTACCATAAGTTTCAACAGTCTTAGCAACAACTTCCTTTACACGAGCACGATCAGAAGAATCGCATGTCATGCAGAATGCATCGCCACCTGCTTCTTTAATTTCAGCTACAGTAGCTTCAATTGGTTCAAGTCTGCGTCCAGTACAAACAACCTTGACACCACGCTTTGCAAGACAAAGTGCAATCCCTTTACCAATACCTTGACCAGCACCAGTAACAATTGCAACCTTTTCATTTAATTGTTTCATATTGTATTTCCTTTCTATTTGCCGTAATGAATTATACAGCAAATCTTAGTTTTTTTACAGTTATTTCTTACAGAGTTGCGCCGAAATCAGATACGATAATCTGACCTGTCAAAGCTCTAGACTCATCAGAAGCCAAGAACAGCAGAATATTTGCAACATCTTCAGGAAGACAAGGCTGAACACGCAGATTCATATGCTTCATCATCTGACCGAACATATTCTGATCCAAAGTTGCAGGATCTGTCTTTGACATAGGAGTCAAAATTGTAGATGGATTGACTGAGTTGCATCTGATTCCAGTACCTGTAAAACGCATAGCAGTATGTTTTGTCAAGCCAATGATTGCTGCCTTAGAAGAAACATATGCAGCACCACCGCATCCAAATGCACCAGCAACAGAGTCCAGGTTAATAATTGAACCACTATTGTTTTCCATCATGTTCTTTAATACAGCGCGAGTGCAGTACATAGTACCCTTTGTGTTAATGTTGTATACCCATTCAACATCTTCATCACTGTATTTATCAATTGGTTTCAGACCAGCCTCAAGCACTCCAGCATTGTTGACCAAAACATCAACTTTACCAAATGTTTCCACAGTCTTTGCGACTAAATTCTCACAGTCTTCTACTTTAGATACATCAGTCTGTACAACCAGTACTTCTCCGCCTGCAGCACGAATTTCAGCAGCTACTTCCTCAAGCTGAGGAAGACGGCGTGCGCTGATTACAACCTTAGCTCCTTCTTTTGCGAACAGTTTCGCTGCAGCAGCACCTACTCCTGAATTGCTTCCTGTGATAATTGCAACTTTATTGTCTAAACGTCCCATTAAAAATAACCCTCTTTCTTCGTTAAAGTTTTCACAAAAAAAATTATACTTGTGAAATTTTTATCAGTCAAGGGTTATTTTTATCTTTTTCACATGTATGCGTTTACATTTTAATGTAAACTATTAAAACTTAGTTTTTTCTTTCTCATAGTATAAGAAACTTGGTAATGTTCACACCCTTCTGCAGTATGTTCATCATATCTGCATTGATAAAGTTCAAATAGCGGAGCATTCTTTCTTAACACATTAAACATCTTTGCAGAATCAAAGTTCATAAAATCAACATCAATTCTATGTTCAGAAATACAATAGTCAATGATTTCCATGCTTGTATTCTCTACCAAAAGTTTCATTAAATCCAAAAGAATATGTTTTTGTTGAATATCACGCTCTTCATCATCGCGCAAAGTAAAAACCAGTGTAGAAAAGCCAATGTTCAAATCCATCTGAAGTTCATTGATATCTGTTGATTGTTTCTCAAGCACAAACCAATCTGTACATTCAACACATCGTGTCATGATATGCTGATCAAAACCACGCTCAGAAAAAATCTCCTGCTTCTTTAAACGAAGGCCTATCTGATGCATATGCCCTGCCAGCTGTACCAGCAGCAATGGATTAAACGAAGACATCAATTTCTCATCAAACTGCTGTACTGTGATGCCTGTACGTTTCGATAATGCATTCCATGAAAACTGATGAACAGTTGCATGAAACATGTTTTCGCCTAAAATTGAGCACATGTACAAATAGTTCTCTTCACATGCCTTGGCAAAATTATGATATGGTTCAATCTCAAATTCTATATCATAACGAAGATGATCAAATTCTGTCTTTTTAATTTTTAGAGTACAAGGTGTTTTAGAAACATCATAATCATCCAGTGATGATACATACTGATAAACACGTTTAGGTAAAAAAGAATGAAATTCCCAGGTTTTCATCAATTCTTTTGGTGCTTTATGAATCACAGCATCCACTAAAATCTGAAGCAAAGAATCCGCAAGACAAGTAACCATTAAAATATGCTTATGTCGAATCTTACGCGTATATACACGACACTGATGATAAGAAATCCCACAGTATACCTGAAGCATCATTCTTATATCATCATCCTGAAGACATGTTTCTGACATTCCATCACGCAAAAGTTTTTCTTTTGTCATGAAACAATCCCAGAATTCCTTAATCGATTCATCATAACATGAAGCATTAGATTCTCTTAAAAAAGTTCCATCCAGTGTCATAGAACTTCTTATTTCATCTAAAGATTTTTCAGATAAACGAAGTTCTTTCATTTTCTGTGTCAATCTGAGATCATATTCCTCTTTTTTTAACACTTCAACTTCAATCTCAATCAACTGTTCAGGATGAGAAATCAACACTGTTTTCACTTCGCAGTACTCTTCAATAAAATATGGAACCAAACAATCTTTTTCATGAAGTGTCACTAAAACTTGAAGAGGATGTTCTTGAACTTCTTTTACAAATGATGAAAATGAATCGAACTCATCAGGAACAAGCATTAAAGTTCCTTGATAAAATGCAGCTTTTTTCATCTTATCACCTGCCTTGATTCTATTTTATCATAGTAGCATAAAAAGAAAAAACCCTTGACATTGAAATCAAGAGTTCTTTTATCAAATTATCCAGCAATCCAGCCACCGTCAACAACAAGCACATCGCCATTGACATATTTTGATTCATCGCTAGCAAGGAAAAGTGCAGCATCTGCGATATCCTGAGCTTGACCCATTGCTGGAGCTGTAGCCATAACCAGTTTAGTACGATTATAGCCATCCATATCAGGCATCCCCATGGAAGATGCAATTTCAGTTGTAATTCCGCCAGGTGCAATTACATTTACACGAATCTTCTGAGGATTGTACATGAACGATGTATTCTTAGACATTGCCACCAAAGCAGCCTTAGATGCACAATAAACAGCACCTGCACAGCTTCTTTGTGCACCAACAGATGCGACGTTAATGATATTACCTCCATTGCCCTGTTCAAGGAAAACATTGACAGCCTTTCTCATAGCACACATTGGACCATAAACATTCACATTCATGACCCATTCATATTTTTCATCTGTTACATGTCCCATTGGTTCCATAGAATCCATAACACCAGCATTGTTAACTAATACATCAAGCTTTCCAAATTCAGCAACAGCTAGATCAATCATAGCTTCATTGTCTTCACGTTTTGAAATATCTCCTGCAAATGCAACCACTTTCCCTGGTGCATCTTTAAGTGATTCAACCAGTGCTTCCAGTCTTTCTTTTCTTCTTGCAACTGCAACAACATTAGCCCCGTGTTTTACAAATGTTTCTACGATTGCTTTACCCATACCTGCAGAAGCACCTGTAACAACAATACTTTTACCTTCTAATCTCATATTTACCTCTTTCTTTTTGTGACTTTTTTCACAACTCTTGTATTTAAGTATACTTCATGATAATTTAAATACAATCCACAAATTCCAACATTTGTTGGTTATCTTATAAGAGGTCGATTATGAAACAAGATATACGAATCAAGAAAAGTAAAAATGCTATGAAATCTGCCCTTTTTCAACTAATGAAAAAGAAACTTTATAGTCAAATCACAATTTGTGAACTCTGCACAACTGCAAAACTCAATCGTTCTACCTTTTATTCTAATTATGATCATATCGATGACTGTTTAAAAGAAATTCATTATGATTTATTTGAAGCAATGATTTCTAACAACCTAAATACAAATCATACATACGATAAAAAGAATGTCATTACTGGCATGCTTCAGTATATCCAGGACCATAAAGAAGATATCAATGTACTATTTTATAACGATGAAAACAATCTATTAGTTAAAAACATGCTGAATTTCTTTACACAACGTTTTGGATCAACAGAGTTTAGAAGTCCTCAAAATTATTCATTAATCTATCATACTGCTGCATTCTTTACCATCATTAACCAGTGGGTTAGAAGTCATTTTCCTGTATCTTGTGACACTCTTGCTGAACTTATTTTTCAACAATCTGAACCCTATTATCATACAAATGAATTTATTAGCCAGTATGAAAAGAATCATGTATAATATTTCTAAGGATGTGAAATTATGCCAACTTATTCAGTCATCATTCGAGGCGATGAAAATTCTTTGAACATCAAAGACAAAATAGAAACACGTTTATCCAAGGCAGGGTATCTTTATAACGAAGAAGAACCAGAAACAATCTTTGTTGTCGGCGGAGATGGTACTTTTCTTAAGGCAATCCATCAGTATGCAGAACAGTTAAATGAAATTCAATTTATCGGTATTCATACAGGAACATTAGGATTTATGTGTGACTATCAAATTGAAGATGTCGATGAACTTTTAGAAATGTTTATTCATCAACAGCCAAGAATTTTCAACTATTCTGTGCTTCAGGTCGAACTCGAGAACCTAAATAAAACTATCTACGCATTCAATGAAATTCGTATCGAAAATATCATCAATACCCTCACTATGGACTTATGGATCAATGATGAGTATTTTGAAAAGTTTAAAGGAACAGGCATCTGTCTGTGTACACAGATTGGTTCTACTGCTGTCAATCGTTCTTTAGGAGGAGCAGTAATTCAACATGGACTTCCACTATTAGAGCTCAGTGAAATTGCAGGCGTTCATCACTGGAAACACAGATCTTTAAGATCAAGTCTAATTCTTAAAGAAGATGCAGTAATACGTGTTAAGCCAGAAACCTTCAACAACACCTTTTTGTGTTATGACCATGAATCCATGCA
The DNA here is from genome assembly GCA_017473335.1 of Erysipelotrichaceae bacterium. Lineage (GTDB taxonomy): Bacteria > Bacillota_I > Bacilli_A > Erysipelotrichales > Erysipelotrichaceae > RGIG1896. Next base: position 72,932 of record JAFULN010000026.1, on the reverse strand, counting down.
GCTAGATCACTGTACAGGATGTACCATTAAAAACAGTCCATATCAAGTTAGAATTGCTCGATACAAACAATACAGTTATCTTAAACGCTTAAAGAATGTTTTCTAGGATGTTTCATTTGAAACATCCTTTTGTTATATAGAAAAAGTGACTCATTGAATGAGTCACTAATCTTTTTTAATAGACTGAATCAAAGATTCAATACGTTTACCCTGTTCCAAAGATTTATCCAATTTAAAGATAATTTCTGGAGTTTTACGAATCGTTAAACGCTTAGCCAGTGTAGAACGGATAAATCCTTTAGAGCGATTTAAAGCCTTTAATCCCGCAGCATTGCGTTCTTCCTTGCCTAAAAAGCTCACATACACTGTTGCATAAGAGAAGTCATTGGTCACATGTACATCAGTAATTGTGACAAATCCAACATTAGGATCTTTCAATTCAAACTGAATAATCTGTGTAACTTCCTTAAGAATGATCTGATTCATTCTTTCCTGTTTGATTGCCATAATCAGCAGTCCTCCTTATACCTGAGGAACTTCCTGATCCTGGTATGCTTCGATGATATCATCTTCCTTAATATCATTGAAGTTTTCAATTGTCAGACCACATTCATAGCCCTGAGTAACTTCTTTTGCATCATTCTGGAAACGTTTGAGTGATCCCAGTTTACCAGTGTAAACCACAATACCATTACGAATCAGACGTACACCACAATCCTTCACAATCTTACCATCGTTGACCATACATCCAGCAATTGTACCCACCTTAGATACTTTGAATGTCTGACGAACTGTTGCCTGTCCAATAACAACTTCTTCATAAACTGGTGCCAGAAGCCCCTTCATTGCCAGTTCCATTTCTTCTAGAGCCTTATAGATGATAGTGTGAAGACGAATATCTACACCCTCTTCTTCGGCTTTCTTTCTTACATTAGCGTCAGGACGAACATTAAAGCCATAAATAACAGCTTTTGAAGCACTAGCTAGCATAATATCAGATTCTGAAATTGCACCAGCAGTTGAACGAATGACATTTACCTTAACACCAGATACTTCCAATTTTTCCAATGAAGCTTTTACAGCCTCAGCAGAACCCTGAACGTCAGCTTTAACAATAACAGGAATTTCCTGTACATCTCCACTTTCAATCTGACGAGCTAAATCATCCAATGACATAGCACTTGATGAACGGCGTTCCAGTTCAATCTTAGCCTGTGCACGGCGTTCAGCAACAGCACGTGCCTGTTTTTCTGATTCAAATGCTTTTGCCAAGTCCCCAGCAACAGGAACATCATTCAAACCAATAATTTCAACTGGTGTTGCAGGACCTGCAGATTTAATTTCGCGGCCTCTGTCATCCACCATCTTACGTACACGTCCAAAGCATGCACCAACAACGATAGCATCACCAGTACGCAGTGTACCATTTTGAATTAAAAGTGTTGTAACAGGACCACGTCCCTTATCCAGCTTCGCTTCAATAACAGTAGCTGTTGCCATACGATTAGGATTTGCCTTGAGTTCCTGTACTTCAGAAACAACCAGAATTGTTTCCAGAATATCCTGAATACCTTCACCCTGTTTAGCTGAACAGCGCACAAAGATTGTATCTCCGCCCCATTCTTCAGGCATGATTCCTAAATCACTCATTTCATTCATGACGCGATCAGGATTTGCAGTTGGCTTATCCATCTTGTTGACCGCAACAATAATTGGAACACCAGCAGCTTTTGCATGGTCTACAGCTTCCTTTGTCTGAGGCATTACACCATCATCAGCTGCAACAACAATGATACACAAGTCAGTAACTTTAGCACCACGTGCACGCATTGCAGTAAATGCTTCATGACCAGGAGTATCCAGGAATGTTACCTTTCTACCCTGTACAGAAACCTGATAAGCCCCAATATGCTGAGTAATTCCACCAAATTCTCCATCAACAACACGTGTTTTACGAATTGTATCCAAAAGTGTAGTTTTACCATGGTCAACATGACCCATGATTGTAACAATTGGAGGACGTTCTTCCAGATTTTCTGGATCATCAATTTCATTGTCTTCCAGTGAATCTTCATCCACAGGAACTTCTTTTGTCGCTTCAATGCCCCATTCAAGACATACTAAATCAACCATTTCATCATCGAGGTTGCTGTTGATGGTGACCATCTTTCCTAACATGAAAAGGAGCTTGATGATATCACTTGCGTTTTTATTGCATTTTGTCGCAAGTTCAGAAACAGTAATGCCCTCTTCATAAGTGATGGCTGTGACTGCTTCAGCGCGGGAACTAAAACGCTTCTGATTACCACCATTGTTATTACGATGGTTGTTATTCGGACGTTTGTTATTGCTTCCCGTTTTTTTCTTATTCTGCACTTTCGCCATAATTTCCACCTCTTTTCAAGCAATTCAATATCTGTTTCGCAAATCCAGCATCATTAACAGAAATCATCATTCGGCCATATTGACCTATGGCAGAACTGATTTCGATGGATGTAAACTGCGTCACGCAAGGAACTCCACACGAATTGCAGGTGTGCAATACCTTATCTTTTGTTCTTTCTGAAGCATCAGAAGCCAAAAAGACAACATACGCCTTTCTGGATGTCACTGCATGCATGCAAGTTTCACCAATTGCAGTTTTTCTTGCACGACAAGCAAGTCCAAGCATATTCAATGCCTTACTCACCCGCAATAACCTTCCTGATTTCCTCATAAACGTCCTGTGAAATCTGACATTCCAAAGCACGTTCGAGCACGTTTTTCTTCTTCGCTGCTTCCAGCGCTTCCATGCTCTTTTTCAAATATGCCCCTCTACCATTGGCTTTGCCTGTAGTATCAACACAAACATTGCCCTCAGGGGTACGTACAACTCTGAGCAGTTCCTTTTTAGGACACTGCTCACCCGTTGCAACACACTTTCTCATTGGGATTTTCTTCATAGAATCAAATCCTTTCTGACATTAATCTTCATCGTAGAATTCATCATATTCATCGTAATCGATATCATCATAGAATTCATATTCATCGATTTCTTCGTTACGCTTGATTTCTTCCAATTCTTCTTCAGAATAAATTGGCTTGAATTCATAATCCTTGTCTTTCTTCAATTCAGCAGGACGCAGCTTGCGATCTTCATCCTGTTTATTTTTACGCTTCTTAGGCGCAGATTCACTCTGAGCAGGCTTATTGTCAAAAATCTTTTCAAACTTAGATACATATGTATCTTTCTTAGTAACAGGCTTCTTCACACGCTTAGCAGGTTCTTCAGCCTTTTCTTCCTTGACTTCTTCCTTCACTACTGGCTTTTCTACAACAACTGTTTCTACAACAGGTTCTACAGTTTCTACCACTGTTTCAACTGCTTCAACAACAGTTTCTTCAACAGTTTCAACAACTTCTTCCACTGCTTCTTCTTCAGCTTCTCTAGCCATTTCTTCCATCAGTTTAGCTGCTGCCTTTTCACGAGCCAAACGCTGCTGTTCAGCTGCAAATTCAATCATTGCCAGCTTCCAGTCAATACCAGAAGCCTCTACATCAGACTGAGTCTTAATATCAATCTTCTTGCCAGTCAGCTTGACTGCAAGACGAGCATTCTTACCCTTCTTACCAATTGCCAAAGACAGCTGATTATCTTCAACAATGACCATCAGTGACTTCTTGTCACTAGATGGAATAACACCCAGCACCTGTGCAGGAGCCAAAGCATTCTTAATCAGTTCCTGTACATTTTCACTCCATTCAAAGATATCAATCTTTTCACCATGAAGTTCTTCAATGATTGATGAAACACGTGCACCACGAGGCCCAATGCATGATCCAATAGGATCTACATTAGGATCTGATGAATATACAGCCATTTTGCAGCGTTCACCAGCTTCACGTGCAATTGCCTTAATTTCAACAACACCTTCATAAATTTCAGGAACTTCTCTTTCAAACAAACGCTTTACAAGTTTAGAATCTGCACGAGACACTAAAACCTGAGCACCCTTCGTTTCTTTATTCACTTCAGTAATCACAACACGAATGTTCTGACCCTCACGATAAACTTCACCTGGAATCTGAGCAGCACGTGGCATCAATGCCATTGTCTTACCTAAGTTTACAACAACAAATTTTTCTTCAACGCTTTCAACAAGACCAATCACCATTTCATCCAGCAAATCAATATATTCATCATATACTGACTGCTTTTCAGCTTCACGAATCTTCTGCTTCATAACGTTCTTAGCCAATAGTGCAGCAGCACGACCAAGATCATCAATAGGCTTCTGAATTTCATGAAGTTCGCCAAGCTCCAGGTTCAAACCTAAATGCTTCACTTCTGCCAATGAAATTTCAAGTTCGTCATCTTCCACTTCTTCAACAACTGTATACTGCTGATAAAGCTTCATCTCACCAGTCTTTTCGTTAATTTCAACACGTACCAGTACATCAGGAATATCGATGTGCTTGCGATACGCTTTAGCCATGGCTTCTTTCAGAGCTTCAATCACGATTTCCTTTGAAATCTTACGATTGTCCTCCAGCTGATTCATCGCTCTGTAAATCGCTTTAAAATCCATTTTCTTTTCTCCTTATTCCATTACAGTTTGACTGCAAGACGAATCAAATCGATATTGTTTTCATCGAAAGTAACACGTCGTACAGCAGCTTTGTCACGATAAGCAATCGTCAGTTCATTTCCATCCACTTTTTCCAAATCACCAGTAACATCATTCATCGATTTTACTGCCTTCTTAAAACGAACATAAACGTGCTTTCCTGTAGAAGAAACAATTTCATCATGACTTCTCAGCTTTCTTTCTGCCCCAGGTGAACAGATTTCAAGAAAGTATTCAAAGCTGATCATATCCTTTGCATCCAGTACTTCAGAAATCTTCTCTGATACTGTTGCACAGGTTTCCAGATCCATTGTGCCATCTTCATGCATAATCGCAATCTGGAGTACTTTGTTTTTACCCTGATTCGTCCATTTTACTTCATACAAAGCAACATTAGACTCCTCAAGGACAGGGCTGATGCATTCTACAATCTTCTCAATTTGATCCATATTCCTCTCCTTGAAACAAAATTGAAGGAGCGGTTCTCCGCTCCTTGTTTTGTATGCGCCTTTAATATACACGAAATTCATTAACGATTCAAGAGTTTTCTTGTATATTTATAAGCTTTTTCATAATTTTTACGACGTTCATAGATATCAATTAACTCTAAAGTAAACAGTTCATCGATTTCTTTATTATGTTCATAATCTTCCATCGTAATCGCCTTCTTTAACAGCGTATCCTGACCACTCTTCTTCCCCAAAACAGCTCTTTCTATATACTCATAAACAATGCAAGCATATTCATAATCAGGATATTTCTCTTTAGCTTCACGGCAATATTTAACAGTTTTATCAACATTACCTAATTTATAATTTGCCCAAGCTATTACAAAATAAGTATTTTTATTAAAAATTAGATCTTGTGGTTTATTATTAAGCATATCTTTTACTTTTTCATACTGATTTGTTTTAAAGTATAACCAGCATAAACAGTGAAAACATTTAGTAATTATTTTATTTGAATCATTTAAATCAAGTGATGCTTTATATGCCTTCATATAAGATGTTTCTGCATTCTCTATGGAATTGGTTAACATACAAATTGTTCCAATACTCAAATTTGCTTGAATCATTTTCCTAAAATTTAAATTCTGAGAATAAATAGATAAAGCATTTTCTATATGTTTTTGTGCGTTGTAATAATCTCCATTTTTTGAATAAGTATTACCTAGCATCAGAAAAATCCAGGAACGCAAATTATTATCAAAAGTCAATGATAACGAATTATTATACAAAATAATAGCTTCATTAAATTTTCCATTATTAATCAACATTTTTGCTTCACATATATTCAATATAGCAACATGATCATCATCAAGATGATTTCGTAATTTTAAGATGCAATCGTTCAATTCAATTTTATTAAAATTTGTAAGAATACCTAACAAATATGCTATAAGTGAAAATAACAATGTGCCTAAAGTATTATATACATCTTTATTAACACACTCTAAATATAAAGCTTCTGCATTATTGATATTTCCATTAAGAATTTCAGTAATAATATGATTATATTCATTTGAAAAATCATAAGAGTTTAGAACATCAAAATAATCAAATCCAATCTGTCGAAACAGATATACCAGCTGTTCTTCATTTAACATTCTTTTACCATTCTCAAAATCACATAAAGAGCTTTCTTTGACAGGACTGCTGTCATTGATAAGCCCTCTTTGAGAATAATTCAATTTTTCACGATGGTACCTAAAGAAACCTGCGATTAAATTGTTTTTATTCATAGTATTAGATCGGAGAATTAGTCCTTATTGTACCAGTCTTCATCTTCACCATAATCCCCACCAAAATTTGGGGCTGGTTCATGACATGGACATTCGCATTCTTCAGTAGTGCATTCATCGCACTTGCAAGTGCAATCTGGGTCTTCTTCATGTGCCAAGATAGAGATTGAAGTGTTGACAATCAAAAGAAGTGTAAGCAATAGTGATAGTAGCTTTTTCATCCTAACTCTCCTTTCTATTTTTCAATGTTCATGTTCGTTATCCTTGACGTTTACGTTGGCTGAACCTTTCTATTTGTGTGGTGTATGGAAAGGTGTCAAGGATAACGACCATCAGACCGGACAGATTAATATAATTAATGAAGGCGCTAACGTCGCGCAGGGTCCGTGTCTGTGTAAATTTGGTACCTGATTTACATATATAAGTATAGACTTTTTCATATAATGTTCAATACGGTACTGTTCTGGAACATTACCTACTTGACAAAATAAAAGTAAAATGCTTGTCCTATAAAATAAGGCTTTTTTGACATTTAAATTTTTTACACAATTTAGAAAAAAGTGTGTTTTTTGTTACTTTTGCTGTTGACACGGCTGTTTTGAGGTTATTTTGACAAATAAAAAAGAAGAATTAAGATTACCTAATTCTCCCTTTTGTTTGATTAAAATAATGACATCTGGTTTTCTTCCTGCAGATGTGACAGACAGCCAAGCTTTTCAAGTTTCTTTAACAGTGTTGCAGAAAGCTGTGTTCTTGTCAGGATATCTTCCTTTGACAAGAATGGACATTGTTTTCTTGCTTCAACGATAGACTTGGCAACGTTTTCTCCTAAACCATCCACAGTTGTAAATGGTGGAATAATTGTTGTTTTATCGCCTGGCATGACTTTAAATTCTGTTGCTTCAGAGAGCTCCATATCAATGTTAGAGAATTTATAGCCTCTAGCATACATTTCAAGTACACTTTCAAAAGTTGTGATGAGTGCACTGTCTTTTGGAGTGACTTCACGCTTCAGCTCTGGATCTGCCATCTTTCTGTGGATTTCATCCATTCTGGCTGCGACTGCATCATATCCTTTGACCATCGTATCAATTTCATAAGCATCACATCGAAGTGAGAAATATACTGCATAATACCAGTAAGGATGATAAACCTTAAACCAGGCAATACGAATGGCCATGATTACGTAAGCTACGGCATGTGCTTTTGGGAACATGTACTTGATTTTCTTACATGAATCAATATACCAGTCATCCACAACAGGCTTCATGATTTCTTCCCATTCTGGCTTGAGCCCTTTTCCTTTTCGGACAGATTCCATGATAAAGAATGCATCTTTTGGTTTAAGTCCTCGATGAATCAGATAAGTCATAATATCATCTCGACATCCAATAACTTTCTGCAGCGGAATGCCTTTTTCAACTAAGTCTTTGGCATTATTCAGCCATACGTCAGTACCATGAGAAAGACCTGAGATAATTACAAGATCCGAGAATGTTTTTGGCTGTGTCAGCTCAAGGATACCTCGCACAAATTTCGTACCAAATTCAGGCAATCCAATGGCTCCAGTCTTTTCCTGGAACAGTTTAGGATCTGCATGAAGTGCGTCACTGCTTGAGAAAAGAGACATGGTATCTAAGTCATTCATTGGAATGGTCTTTGGGTCAATACCAGAAATATTCTGGAACATACGCATGACAGTTGGATCTACATGTCCTAAAATATCAAATTTTAAGACATTGTCATGAATCGCATGGAAGTCAAAATGGGTTGTTTTCCATTCACTTTGAGGGTTGTTGGCAGGATAATTGACTGGAGTAAAATCGTGTACATCCATATAGTTTGGAATAACGATGATTCCTCCTGGATGCTGACCTGTTGTACGTTTTACACCTTCACATCCCATCGATAGATGGACTCTTTGCGCCTGACGCATATTTTCAATGCCTCGTTCTTCACAATAGCCTGATACATAACCAAAAGCTGTTTTCTGAGCAACAGTACCGATTGTACCTGCACGATAAACATAATCTTCACCAAATACTTCTTTTGTGTATGCGTGTGCATTTGGCTGATATTCACCTGAGAAGTTTAAGTCGATATCAGGTACTTTATCGCCTTCAAAACCTAAGAAAGTTTCAAATGGAATATCCTGGCCATTTGGAATCATCATTGTTCCACAGTGAGGACATGGTTTATTTTGCAGATTAAAACCAGAGGCAACAGAGCCATCCGTAATAAATTCAGAATGATGACATTTTGAACAAACATAGTGTGGAGCTAATGGATTTACTTCAGTAATTCCAGACATTGTCGCAACAAAGCTGCTTCCTACTGATCCTCGGCTACCTACAAGATATCCATCCTGATTTGATTTCTTAACTAACAAGTGAGAGATATAGTAAATAACACCAAATCCATTTCCAATGATGGAATTAAGTTCTCGCTTCAAGCGTGCATCAACGATTTCAGGAAGGTTTTCTCCATATATCTGATGAGCTGTTTCGTAACAAATATCTGTCAGTTTCTGGTCTGCACCTTCAATGACCGGTGTGTACAGCTTGTCATGGACAGGCTTGATGAATTCACACATATCGGCGATTTTATTGGTATTTTCTACAACTAGTTCATAAGCTTCCTGAGGTGGCAGCCAGCTGAAACATTCCAGCATTTCATCAGTTGTACGGAAATGCTGATCCGGATTGATTGTTTTTCTGCGTCGTTCTGCATCATAAATATGCAAAGGATGACGTACACCGCCAATTCCCTGTGTAGAAATATAAATATCTCTTAAAATTTTTTGATCTGGTGTATTGTAATGAACATCACCAGTAGCAACTACAATCTTTCCTAATTTTTTAGCTGTATCAATAATATTTCTTAAAATATCTTTTAAACGTTCAACATCAAAAACAACGTGTCCTTCTATTTGAGGACGATAGTTTTCTAGTGGCTGTATTTCTACATAATCATAGAACGAAAGTGCTTCTTCAAGTTCTTTTTGAGAACGGTTTGCGGCAATTTCAAAGATTTCCCCGTTATAACAAGCAGTACCAAACAACAGATTCTCTCTGTCTTTCATCAGTTCTGTTCTTAAAATACGAGGTTCAGCCATGAATTCTTCACCGTTGGACTTTGAGTTGGCCTTTCCAAAAAGTGCTAATGTTTTTGTATGTGAAGTAGTAATCAGCTGAAACAGACGCTTTAATCCTGGTTTATTTTTAGCTAAAACAGTAATATGTCGCTTCATGACTTTGATATAGGCATCTTCAGACTGAAGTTTATCCAAGTCAGAAACAGTCACAGCACCACGTTTTTTGCAGTCCTGTACCATCAGCATAAACACATCAGAAAGTACCTTCGCATCATAATCGGCACGATGTGCTACATCTTCATCATAGGCAACACGATAATGTCTAGCGATATTTCCTAAACGATAAGTACGTCTATCTTTATGAATGGCACGTGCCAGATCCAAAGTATCGATGACTGGATTTGTGAGTGGTTTTCTGCCTAATCTCTCTAGTTCTGAATTAATAAAACCAAAGTCAAACGTAGCATTATGGGCAACAAGCACACAATCACCAATAAATTCCAAAATCTGATCAATAACATCTTCAATAGCTGGCGCATTGGCAACTACTGCATTGGTAATATTGGTTTTTTCAGCGATAAATGAGTTGATTGGTCGAGGAGGTTTGATAAATGTCTGCATGGTATCAATAATTTCTCCACCACGTACTTTTACACCTCCAAATTCAATCGTATGGTCATAATTGTTGGAAAGTCCTGTTGTTTCTAAGTCATAGACACAGTACACTGCTTCATCTAGTTTCGTATCGACAGGATTTCTTAAGATAGTAAGATGATCATCGACCATGTTCATTTCAACGCCATACAACACCTTAAAATCACGTTCAGGATCTTTCTTGCGACATGCTCCACACGCACTTTGAGCCTGTGGGAAAGCCTGTACAACCATATGATCAGTAACAGCTACAGCACGATGTCCATATTCAAAAGCCTGTGTAATCAAATCTTTTACTTCACACACACCATCCATTTCAGACATATTGGAATGAAGATGAAGTTCTACACGCTTTTCATCTGCAGTATCCTGCTTTTTCTTTTTGCCTTCTGTTTTAACAACAGCTTCTGCAGTAAATGTCACTTCCTTGGCAAAATTGTCATATCCCATACGTCCATAGAAAATACATGTATCTCCTTTTTTAATCGATTCAATATCTTCTTTGGACGTATATCTTCCTTCAAATCGTTTTACTGAAAGAGCGTCTGTATCATCAAATACCATAAGTGTTTGAATCATTGTACCCTTTCTAGTAGTAATGTTATTAATATCAAATACAGTCCCTGTAAATTGAATCTGATCTGCTTCATCTTTCAGCTGTGCAATCACAACTTTTTCATAATCTTCATATTTCAGTTTCTTAGGACGTTTAAATTCAGTGTTTTCTTTCACTTCTACTTTTAAAGCTGTTTCCATTTGTGGAAGTGCCTTTGTTTTTTCTACCAGTTCAATTTGTCGTGTTACAAACTGAAATTCCATATCAATTCCATAAGAACGCATAAAGTCTATCAGCTGATCACGATGGCCTTCTGCATCAATTCTCACATCATCATTTGGACATAGACATTCCACATGATTCTGTTTAACAGTCAAAAAGAGTTCATTCAAATCTTTTAACTGGTACTGCTTCTGGAAATAGTTGAAATACTTGTTGATTTCAACTGTTCCCAATGTATTTTTTCTGCATCTTAAATCCAGCACAAACTCACAAGGCAATAATTCAGCTAACATTTGATTTAGCTGCAATGCAGCTTCAAGAATCAATGTTTCTTTTGTGCTGATAGTTAAATGCAGAGTTTTTGAAGATGAGTAATAAGTACAGTCTGTAATTTCAGCCTGATCAAACATTGCTAAAAAATCAGTACTGCACTGTGTCTTTGATAAAAGATCCTGTACATAAAGCACTGGCATCTTCTCACTCTCCTTTCTATGAGAAAGATTATTTTACCATCTTTGAAAAGGCATCCTGTGCTGCAGCCTGTTCTGCCTTTTTCTTAGAGTGACCTTTTCCTACTCCAAGCACAATATCATCCAGCATAACCTGAATCACAAATTCAGGATAGTTAGATGGTCCAGATACAGAAATCACATGATAAGTCACAGACTTTCTCAAATCAGCCTGTACATATTCCTGCAGCTTTGTTTTATAGTCTGTAATGATTTCATCCAGTGGATGTTGAAGATGAGGCATAATAACTTCCGATAAAATGTTATCAATCGGTGCCATGCCCGCTTCAAGATAGAGTGCACCCAAAAGTGCTTCAAACATATCTGCCAAAATAGAATCGCGATCTCTTCCACCAGTTTTTTCTTCACCCATACCGAGCTTTAAAAACTGTGCAAGTTTCAGTTTTCTTGTGTATTCTGCCAGTGACTGTTCACAAACCAGCTGTGCACGCAATGTTGTCATCTTTCCTTCTGAAAGGGGTTGTGCAAGACGCATCATACGTTCAGATACCCACACCTGAAGTACTGCATCCCCCATGAATTCAAGACGTTCATTGTCATGCTTTTCAAAACGATGTTCATTCACATAGCTAGAATGCACAAAAGCCTGATTAATCAAGGTATAATCGCTGCATTTTATGCCGCGATGTTCAAGCCATTCCTGTATTTCCATATGGTTGTTCCTCCTAATCTAATTCACTTTGATATGTATACTGTAAACGTTCAATCAAAGTACGATATTCAATGTTTTCTGGTTGTTTTAAGATGTTTTGAGCATCTAGTTTTGCACAAACAATCATCTTTTCATCTTCAAATAAATTTCCAAGATGAAGCACAGGAAGACCACTTTGACGTGTCCCCAGCAAATCACCAGGACCGCGAAGCATCAAATCCTGACGAGAGATTTCAAATCCATCAGAACACTTTACAAGTACATCCAGACGCTTTAGAGCATCAGAATCTTTTGAGTCAGTCAAAAGATAACACTTTCCCTGTACACTGCCACGCTGTACACGTCCTCTAAGCTGATGAAGCTGAGACAGTCCAAAACGATGTGCATCATAAATGACCATTACTGTTGCATTGATCACATTGACACCAACTTCTACAACTGTTGTACTGACTAAGATTTGAATCTGATTGTTTTGAAACTGATTCATCACTTCTTCTTTCTCTTCTGCACTCATTTTACCATGCAAAACCCCAACACGACCCACACCAAAGAACACTTTAGAAAGTGCATCTGCAATATCTAAAACATTACGAGCATCATAAGCTTCATTTTCTTCAATGGCTGCACATATTACATAAATCTGCTGATTTGCAGCTAAAGCCTCCATTAATTCATCAAGAATTAATGACAAAGAATTCTTTTTCACAAGCTGTGTCATTACAGGTTTTCTTCCACTAGGCAAGGTATGAATGGTTGAAACATCCATATCGCCATAAAGAGTATTTGCTAAAGTACGAGGAATAGGTGTAGCACTCATCAAAAGAAAATCTACTTTTGTCCCCTTTTCTTTTAAAGCCTTCCTTTGATTCACTCCAAAGCGATGCTGTTCATCCGCAATCACTAATCCAAGATCGTGGAATTCAACATTTTTTTGTATTAATGCATGTGTACCAACAATCATATTAATTGCTCCAGATTTCAAATCCTCTAGAATCTGACGCTTTTCTTTTTCACTCATTGCAGAAACAAGACATGCAATACGAACATGTTCATCTTTCAAAAGCGATTGTAAGGACTGGTAGTGCTGCTTAGCTAAGATTTCTGTAGGTGCCATCAAAGCCGCCTGCTTATGTGCATCTACACTTGCCAGCATGCTCATCGCTGCAACTACAGTCTTTCCGCATCCTACATCTCCCTGGACTAATCGAACCATATTTTTATCTTTCTGTAAATCATCAAGAATTTCAAGGATTGTAGTTTTCTGATCAGGCGTACATTCAAACGGCAGATTGTTCATACATTGTTCTATACGTTGACGATTAAATTTCTTTCCAGTTCCTGTAGCTTGATAACCAGTCTGTTTTCGCATGAGAAGAGCTAAATGAAAATGAAGAAATTCTTCGTATTTCAACGTACGAATTGCCTGAGTAACATCATTCATCGTACGTGGAAAATGGATGCATCTTAGTGCCGTTTTCTTATCTAAAAGACGATATCTTTCTTTCAAATCTTGGGGTATACCCTCTTCAACTTGAGAAAATGCAGCCATAAAGACCTTCTTTATCACATTGTAAATACTGCTTTGACGCATACCTTCCTTCATTGGATAGACTGGTGTAATGCCTAGCTGCTGCTGTAAAGGTTTTGTGTTGTACTGTATCGCTGTGACTTTACATGCGCCATCATAGCGTCCAATCACAGTGATGCGATTTCCTACCTGAATATTTGATACCCAGGGACGATTAAAAATGGTAACTTCAAAAATTTCTTCTTCTGTTTCCACCAGAAAACGAGTCATGGTTCTGCCGCCTTTTAAACGTACTGGACGAGCCAGATTGACAAGTGCACCTTCAAAACAAACTTTATCATGAATCTTCCATTCACTAAAAGGTACAGCCTCTAAACACTCATAACGAAAAGGATACAAAGACAGAACTTCCATGGGTGTTTCACAGTTCAGCCTTTGCATCATTTCAATCTGTCTGGTTGTGCATCCGCATTGTTTCAGAGTCAGCATTCCATCACCTTCATAAGTGTATCATATTTTCTCATAAATTTGTGGTATAATCGAAATGAAATGGGGATTGACTATGAGAAAGATTTGTTTATTTGATGCAGATGGTACACTGTTTGATTTTGATGCTGCAGAAGAAAGAGCTTTGGATATGCTGATGGAATACTGTAAAATCACAGAGAAACAAAATGCATTAGATGTTTATCAGAAGATTAATCACGCTCTTTGGAAAAAGCTTGAAGAAGGAACTGTCACAATGGAGCGTTTAAAACTACAGCGTTTTGAAGAATTCATTGAAGCACAGCATCTAAACAAACAAGCTAGTGAACTTGCAGAATACTTTATGGATCGCCTTTCTGAAGGAAATCAATTAATTGAAAATGCTGAAAAAACCTTAAGAAATCTATCCAAAAAATATGACTGCCATATTATAACCAATGGCATAACCCGTATTCAGGTTTCACGTTTAAATCATTCAGTCATTCAACCTTACATCAAACATCTGTTTATTTCAGAACAGATAGGTGTTTCTAAACCAAATCCTGCATATTTTGATTATGTCAAAAAAACATTAAACATTTCCGATGCTGATCAGCTGATTGTGATTGGTGATTCTTTAACTAGTGATATGCAGGGAGCCATCAATTCTAATCTAACATCTATCTGGTACAATCCTAAACATCATGATGTTCCGCATCACATGAAATTAGATGCTGTCATATCTAACTTAATTGAACTTGAAGAAATCATTGATAAATTATAAATCGCTTCATTGCTGAAGCGATTTTTATATATTTTGACTAATTTCAATTTGAGCTTTAAGTTTTTTAAAAAAAGCCATTTGAAATACAAGACGCTGTTTCCAGATTTCAGAGGCAGTCTTTGAATGAAATGGTACAGTTAAATATCTTGTAAGACGTTCAATCGTATTTTCAACATATTCCTGTTTCTGAGCTAGCGTCATTGAACTAAACTGTTTCCATTCTAAGATTTCATAAATCCGATAAACATCAAAACGATCTAGATTATCTGCTTCACCAGCTACTTCTGTTTCAGCAGTACGCTCAAATTCAAAATCAGCTTCATCATCCACATGAATCGCAATGGCCCCGCAAATTGAATTTATGCGCCTTTCATCAAGGTTTAACGATTGCAAAAATGGACGAACATAACGAGCACTTAAACGTCCATGATTTTTATGATTCTTTTCACTTAAACCATATGCATAACTGATATCATGCAAAAGACAGGCAATCACAACATTTTCAACATCATATCCCTCTTTTTCTGCAATCAGCTTCCCTAAATTCGCTACACGAATTGAATGCTCAATTCGATAATTCTTATCACTTTCATGCCCCTTAAAGACTTCTGATTCATCAAATGTTTTTTGTAAATATGCAAGTGTTTTTTCAATCATTATGTGCCCCCTCAATCACTTTGTATCTGAAGCATTCTGTATGATGGTCATTAACAATACCAATCGCCTGAAGATACGAATAAATCGTGATACTTCCCACAAAGCTCATGCCTCTTTTCTTTAAATCTGCACTGATTCGATCAGACAGCTCTGATGTTGTTTTACTCTGATTGTACATATTAACAATACGCTGATGATTTGAAAAGGACCATAGATACTCACTGAAGCTTCCTTTTTCTTCACGAATACTTAATAGAACCGCAGCATTTTTAACTGCAGCTCGAATTTTTCTTTGACATCGAATAATACCGGGATTCAAAAGAAGTTCCTGTATTTTCTGTTCATCATATTTAGCTATTTTACTTGGATCAAAATCATCAAATGCTTTGCGAAACGCCTCTCTTTTTTTCAGAATTGTAATCCATGAAAGTCCTGCCTGAAATGTCTCTAGAAAAAACATCTCACAGATTTTATGTTCATCAATGACAGGAACACCCCATTCAGTATCATGATAGACAGTATAGATTTGATCATTTTCAGGAACCCATGCACATCGTTTCATATTACAAGTTTTCATCAAAAAGCGTTCCGTTAAAATTAATTTTTAAATGTTCATAAGCCTTTGGTGTTGCAACACGGCCACGAGGTGTACGATTGACAAATCCAATCTGAATCAAATATGGTTCATAAACATCTTCTAAGGTTGTAGATTCTTCTGAAATCGCACTAGCTAAAGATTCTAATCCAACAGGGCCTCCTTTAAAGCGTTCAATGATACCTCTAAGGTATCTTAAATCCACTTCATCAAGACCCAATGCATCAACTTTCAATGCATCCAGTGCATGCTTAGTCACATTTAAATCCAGATGTCCATCATTGTACACCTGGGCAAAGTCCCTAACTCGCTTTAACAAGCGATTTGCAATACGTGGTGTTCCTCTTGAACGAATCGCAATTTCTGTTACTGCATCTTCTTCTACAGTTACATCAAAAACACGGGAAGATCGTTTAATGATACTCATTAACTGTTCAGTGTTGTAATATTCCAGCTTAGAAACAATCCCAAAGCGATCTCTAAGAGGTGCTGTTAAATCACCAGCGCGTGTTGTTGCACCCACCAGTGTAAATGGAGGCAAATCTAAACGAATCGTACGTGCAGCCCCCTGATCTTTTCCAATCACAACATCAATATAAAAATCTTCCATCGCTGAATACAGAACTTCTTCCACTTGTTTAGGAACGCGATGTATTTCATCAATAAACAAGACATCACCAGCTTCTAATGTCGTTAAAATGGCCGCTAAATCGCCGCTTCTTTCTATTGCAGGACCACTGATAGTACGAATATTTCCCTGCATTTCATTGGCAATAATACAGGCAAGGGTTGTCTTGCCCAGACCTGGAGGCCCATACAAAAGCACATGATCCAATGCTTCATTACGTCCCTTTGCAGCTTTAATAAATACTTTTAGATTACTTTTAAGATCATCCTGTCCTACATACTCTGAAAGAGACTGCGGACGCAGACTCATTTCTTCTTCATTTTCAAACAGTTCACTTGACATGATACGTTCCATGTTTATCTCCCTTGCATAAGCAGATGTTTCAATCCCATCTTGACATATTCATCTGTTGTTTTACCAGGATTCGCACCAAACAGCTTTTCAACTCCAGAAAGCTCATTCGGTTTGTACCCCAATGCCTTTAATGCATCAATTGCATCTTTTGCTTCCTGTGCAATCGAAACTTTATTTGCAGATACCTGCACAAGTTTTCCTTTTAAATCCAGCACAATCTGTGAAGCAGTCTTTGCGCCGATTCCAGGAAGACTTTTAATCAATGCTACATCTCCTGTCTCAATCGCATTTAAAATCGTTTCAACATTCATTGCACCAAACATATTCATTGCAGTTTTTGGCCCTAGCCCTTTTACAGAAATCAGTTTAATAAACAGCTCTTTTTCCTGTGCACTTAAAAAGCCATACAATGTATTTTCATCTTCACGAATATGCTGATAAGTAAATATCTGAACTTCTTCATTTAATCGCACTTTATCCGGTCTAGAAAAATTCACCTGATATCCTACACCATATGTCTCAATCACAATATGATCCATTTGAATCATCGCTACTTTACCTTTTAGATAAGCTATCATAAAATCACCGTTATCATTTTACCACAAGAAAAGACAAACCCAAAAGGATTTGTCTTCAACTTACATTTCTTCTTCCATAAATTCAAATACATAGTCCTTGATGGAAATCAAATCTCCATCTTTGCACCCTGCATTTCTTAAAGCATCATCAACACCCATTTTTCTAAGTGTATTTGAGAAACGGTAAACCATGTGCTCATTTTCAAAGTCTGTCATTTCAAACAGTTTAAACAAACGTTCACCTTCCAGTTTCCATCTGCCATTTCCAAGATTAAACAATTCAAAGGCAGGCTTTTCAGCTTCAAACTTATACAGTACGCCTTCTTCTTTTTCTTCTTCATTGACAATTGGGAATTCTGGAGTTACAGCCAGTAAATCCGCAACACGGTATAAAACTTTCTCCATGCCTTCGGCAATGATTGTACATGCTTCAAAGACTTCCACATCTGGATAAACTTCTTTGAAACGTTTCAGATTATCTTGTGCTTCATCCAAGTCCATCTTATTTGCAACAACGACCTGTGGTCTTTCTGCAAGACGCATCTGATACTGTTTCAGCTCATCATTGATGATACGGTAATCTTCAACTGGATCACGGCCATCCTGTGCACCCATGTCAACAACATGAATAATAACTCGACAACGTTCAATATGACGTAAAAACTGATGACCAAGCCCCTTACCCTGTGAAGCCCCTTCAATCAGACCAGGAAGATCAGCCATGACAAAAGAACGTCCATCAGGAACCTGTACAACACCCAGGTTAGGTGTAATGGTGGTAAAATGATAATCTGCAATTTCAGGCTTCGCCTTTGATACAACAGAAAGCAGCGTGCTCTTTCCAACAGATGGATACCCTACAAGTCCTGCATCTGCCAGAAGCTTGAGTTCAACACGAACTTCCTTTTCATCACCAGGTTCACCCTGTTCACAGTATTCAGGTGCACTGTTTCTTCCTGAAGCAAAATGCCAGTTGCCTCGACCGCCTTTTCCACCTTTACAAATAATGGACTTTTGACCAATCTTAGTTAAATCAGCAATCATAGCACCTGTTGCCTCATCATAAACAACAGTACCAACAGGAACTTTAATGATGACATCTTTGCCATCAGCTCCATGCATTTTCTTTGTTTTCCCGACGCCTCCGTCTTCTGAACGGATCATCTTGGAATATCTCAGATCCAGAAGAGTGGATTTGTTGGAATCGACTTCAAAGATAATGTCTCCACCTCTGCCGCCATCTCCACCTGATGGACCACCAAGAGGAACATATTTTTCTCTACGGAACGCAACTAAACCATTGCCCCCCTTACCAGCTTTCATTTTGATTTTAACGCGATCAATAAACATGAATCACTCCTCCTTCACTCAAAATAAAATCCCCATCATCTGGGGATTTAACTTACGCTGCAGGATAAACAGAAACTTTTTTCTTGTCTCTTCCCAGACGTTCAAATTTGACAATTCCGTCGACCATGGCAAACAGTGTATCATCTCCACCGCGTCCAACGTTTGTACCAGGATGAATCTTAGTACCACGCTGACGATAGATGATTGAGCCAGCAGTTGCGAACTGTCCGTCTGCTTTCTTAGCTCCCAAACGCTTAGAGTGTGAATCACGTCCGTTCTTAGTAGAACCTACACCCTTCTTAGAAGCAAAGAACTGAATATTTAATACAAACTTCATGGTTGCACCTCCAATTTCTTGATTTCGATATACTCTTGATAACTTTCTCTTACTGTCTCCAGCTGAATCAATATCATTTTCAGCAAGAGTTGAATGTGTTCATTGTCTTCCAATACACGAATACTGATTTTAGAATTTGTTACTCTCAGTCTTACGTGTTCTTTTTCCATTTCATCCAGTGCATTCAGTGCTCCAAACAAAATAGAACTAACACCTGCACATACCAGATCTTTACCAGACTCTGCATAACCTGCATGTCCTTTACATTCAATAGATATGATATGTCCATCCCACATTCCAATAGAAACATGAATCATAATTAAGCTTCAATCTTAGTTACAGTAAGTTTTGTATAAGGCTGTCTGTGACCCTGCTTACGGTGTGATGAACCGTTCTTAGCTTTGTACTTGAAGATTACAATCTTTCTTTCCTTGCCCTGCTTTTCAACAGTGCATGTCACTTTGGCTCCTTCAACATATGGAGTACCAACCTTCATTGTTTTGTCGGATACAGCTACAACTGTGTCGAATACAACTGTTTCACCAGCCTGAACGTCCAGCTTTTCTACAAAAATTGACATTCCTTCTTCAACGCGAAGCTGCTTTCCGCCTGTTTCGATGACTGTGTACATGTCTTTGCACCTCCTTGTAATTGAACATGAGACTCGCCTTGCAGGAGACCCTTTCAGGTACTTTTTCCTGTTTTGAGCGGTTGCAAGCCCGTCATGAGGGCATACAACACAGGTAATTTACCATCATCTTTACCAATTGTCAAGAACTTTATTTTGTATTTTTTCACTTTTTCTTATACGTTAAAAAAACGATAAAATAACATCATATTCAGCTAATTTTAATGTTTAAAATTCCTTTTGATTCATTAAAAACTGCGCTAATTCAGCATCCTTTTTATGTACATACAAACGATATTCTATCAATGGCTTAGATAGAACTGTACGTCTTGCTCTTCTATCTGAACTCTCAAAAGAACGATGTGTCATTAAACACTCCACATTTCCTGACATTATTCTAGAACGCATCTTTGATGCTTTTTCAGCAGAAAGACTGAAATATACTTCACACCTGTTAAAAATAGTTATCATGCTTCTTTCTCAGGATTTGTCGCAATGAACTCCTCAATCTTTTCATCACTGTAGGATAAAAGCTTTCCAAACTCTCTTGCAATATCTTTTCGACTTTCATTGTATGTACCATGTTTTAAAGAATAAGCTTTCCATTTCTTTAATTCATGATATTTTTCAATCACAACCGGATCTTTCCAGAACAGAATCACTGTTTTTCCTTTATTAGCTGAATATGGAAATAAATCCGTAATCAAAAGATCATTTTCCACCTCATAGAATGTACCATATTTCTGAGTAATACTAATTGCAAAAGGAAGCAGTTCATAAATCTCTTTTGCAGATGCAGGATGTGAAAGTGCTAAATCCTTCACACCAGCTCGAATTACTTCATTAAATGCATCAATCACTCCACAGTGATAAGAATAATAATCCATAGTCATTCATCTCCTAACGTGTAATTGTAATCGGTTTAAGGACATGTAAATCCCCTTTGTAGTTTTTATGGAACTCCAGCAGTACTGAAACCGCCTCATCCTTGTTTTCATCATAGACAAGACACATTGTACGCGGACGTAGTGAACCTTTTAAAGCTTCCTCAAAGATCTCAGTAATTCTTAATGGACGATGCACCATAAACAAATGCCCATGATCACTTAGCGTTTTCTCACAAACCTTCAAAAGACGTTCTATTGTCAATGAGCCTTCATGACGTGCTGCAGCACGATATGGGTTGTCATTTTTTCGACGCTCATCAACTGTTTTAAAATATGGCGGATTAGATACAATTACATCCACTTTAGGCAGTACAACTTCAGTTGCATCACCATGAATCAGCTCAAAATTTTCAATTTGATTCAATTCAAGATTCTGTTTCGCAAGCTTTAAAGCCTCCTCAAACAAATCAACACCATAAATAAATCTAGGATGATGTACGGAGGCATAAAGCATCAACGCCCCATTATTGCAGCCTAAATCCAAAACGGTATCTGAACGCTTGATTTTCATAAACTGTCCAAGAAGTTTAGTATCTGTATTCATTCGAAACATATCTTCTCTTTGGACAATTGTCATGCCAGTATTTGGCAGATAATCTTTATTCTGCATCTTCTATCACCAGTTCAAACCAGAAACAAGAACCCTTTCCTTCTTCAGAGACAACCCCATAATTTGCTTCATGAGTATCCAAAATCGCTTTAGCAATCGCAAGTCCAAGACCAGTACTCTTTGCAGAGCGCCTAAACCCTTTATCAATCTTGTAATAACGATTCCAGATATACGGAAGTTCTTCTTCCTTGATACCAGGACCATTATCAATGACCATCACTTTAACGATACCATTCTTATCAGTGATTTGAAGCTGAACATTCGTACCATGATTGGAATGTTTGATTGCATTAGACATAAAGTTATAAATCACTTGTTTAATTTTAATTTCATCTGCAGAAACTAAAACACTCTCAGGACACTGTAAATGCATGGTAATTTGCTTTTCTTCTGCAAGTGCCTGCATCAAAATCATAATTTCTTCAGCAACCTCACGCAAATCAAACAATGATAGTTTAATTTCAAAGTTGCCAGACTGCATCTTCGATAATTCTGACATATCTGTGACAAGATGATCCAAATAATCAACTTCTTTTAAAATTACATCCAAATGCTCAGCACGTTTTTTTGGATTATCTCCAGAAATATCCTGAATCATTTCAGCATAAGCCTTAATCATGGTTAAAGGTGTCTTAATATCATGTGACATATTCGCTATCAAGTCTTTTCTTAGTTCATCCACCTTAGACAATTTCTCAGTTGCAGTATTAAGAGTACTAGCCAAATCATCCAGTTCTGTAAAATGTCCGCCCTTGAAATTCACATCATAATTTCCTGAAGCCAATTCATTGGCAGGCTGTCTCATGGATATGATTGGATATGCAATACGATTAGACAAAAATACTGAAAGAATCAGTGACAGCACAAGCAATGCTGCAGTCAAAATCATAAACTGTGTTGTAAAAATCTCCAGTGTAGAATCCAAAAGTTCTACAGGGGAATTCACATAAAGCGTATAATTCGCCATATTCGCACGAATATAGCGCGCATATAAAATCATTTCCTGATTGCTTTTTGTATTTCTAAATACTTCAGAAAGCTCATTGCCATTTGCAATGATGACATCCTTCAATGAGTTCATACTGTTTAAAGAACGAAAGCTTTCACCGCCAATAGAAAAGCTCTGATTAAAGATACAGCTTGACCCTAAAGCATCTGTAGAAAAAACAATATTTCCTTTATCGTTGTAAATAAGTGCACAAACATTGTTGTTGACACTTATTCGAAAGATTTCATCGTTCATCGCCTGATCCACAACATTCGAATCAATCATATTCAGCTGAATTAAATCTGCAACTTCCTGAATTGCAGAAATCTTTGTATCTCGATAATACGGCTCAATCAGTACATTCTGCAGAATGCCGAAAAGCGCCAGGATTCCCAGCGCAAATAATACGAAATACAGCCAGATATGAAAGCGTATGCCTTTGAAATCAAGCTTCAAACTTATACCCCATTCCTCGAATCGTGACAATATGATCACGATAATTCTTTAAATTATGACGCAGCATCTTAATATGTGTATCCACGGTTCTGTCATCGCCAAAATAATCATAATCCCATACTTCTTCAAGAAGTTTTTCTCTGGATAATGCAATATTTTTATTTTTGACCATATATAGCAGTAAATCAATTTCCTTTGGAGTTAATGCAGCTTTTTCTCCATCCACAAGCACCTGACGACCTTCAAAATCAATTTCAAGACCACGAAGACGGAATACTTCATTCTCTTTTCCGCGCATACGATCAATCACGGCTTTTACACGTGCCATCAGTTCTTTCGGTGAAAACGGCTTAACAACATAATCATCTACACCAAGTTCAAAACCAAACAGTTTATCATATTCTTCCTGACGTGCAGAAAGCATAATAATCGGTACATTTTTCATCTTACGAATCTGTTTGCATGCTGAAAAACCATCCAAACGAGGCATCATAATATCTAAAATAACACAATCAAAATCCTCTTTAGAAATTAATTCAATAGCTTCAAGACCATCATTAGCTTCTTTTACCTCATATCCGCTGATAAGTGCATATTCTTTAACAACCTCACGAATACCCACTTCATCATCAACAATTAATAATTTCGCCATAGTTTCACCACCTATTTCTAGTATAACGCATTCATGTGAATGATGCGTGAATTACATTTCAATTTTTCGACAGCTTTGCAAAATACATGAATCAGGACGATCCTTTTTTGCCTCAAACAACAAATAATTGTTTTTCACCAGCAAATCCTGATAACGAGCAAACTGTCTAGGCATCACAGCCATATCCAACGATGCCGATTCATCAGTCAATGTCACAAAGGCCATGACTTCACCTTTTTTTGTTTTATGCTGACGCACACGGCTAATTACCGCAAACCCATTGATTAAACCCATTTTCTGTGCAAGAATTGCCAAATTCTCGCAGCGAATCTGCTTCGCGTTTTTCACCATCAAGATTGGATGTGATGAAAGATAAAAACCAAGTACATTACGTTCAGCTTCTGCCTTTTCCAGCATATTTTCAGATAAAGAAGTAGGAACTGGCTTAGAGACAAGATTTAAATTGATATGAACCTGATCTCCCAATTCAACCTTCACAAGATTGGCATAATTCAATGCTTCTTCAAGGGATGCTTTCATACTTTTTCTATTCATTCTAAACTCATCCATTGCACCGGAATCGATCAAAGCTTCTATCATTTTACGATTCACTTTGCGAGTGCTCAATTTCGCAATGCAGTCATAGAAATCTTCAAACCGCCCATTTTGATAGCGTGCTTCTAAAATCTCACGAACTCCAACTGAACCAATTCCATTTATGGCAGAAAGCGGAAAACGAATTGCATCCTGCTCCATTAAATATCTGGATGAAGAATGATTGATAGATGGCCCTAAAATAGTGACATGTCTTCTGCGGCATTCATCAATGTATTGAGCAGTCTTATTTTCAGAACCAATTACACTATTCAATAAGCTTGTAAAGAATTCAAGTGGAGCATTCGCTTTCAAATAAGCCATCTGATAAGCAATCAATCCATAGGCAACGCTATGTGCCTTATTAAATCCATAATTCGCAAATTTCAAAATCAATTCATAAACATCATGAGATAATTGATAATCATATCCATTCTGAAGACATCCTTGAATAAAATCATTCTTAAGTCCTTCTAGCTCTGCCATCTTCTTTTTTGACATTGCTTTGCGTAGTATATCTGCTTTGCCAAGTGAAAATCCAGCCATCACCTGAGCAGCACTCATAATTTGTTCCTGATAGATCATGACTCCATACGTTGACTTTAATATTGGCTGCAAAACAGGATGAAGCATCTGTATCTTTTCAGGATGATTCTTATTCTCTAAATAAAGTGGAATATTGTCCATTGGTCCAGGTCGAAACAATGCAATTGTAGCCACAATATCATCAAAACAGCTAGGCTGCATTTTCTTGACTAGACTTTTCATTCCATCCGATTCAAGCTGAAATACCCCCATTGTATCTACATTCTTAATACAGTCAAATGTTCTAGCATCATCCAAAGGAATTTTCATAATATCAAAATCAGGACGATGTTTTTTTAACTGCTGAACAATTTCATCAATAATCGTCAAATTTCTAAGACCTAAAAAGTCCATTTTTATCAAACCTAATTCTTCCATATATTCCATCGTGTACTGTGTTGAAACAACACCTTCTTCTAAAGACATGGTTGGAATAATTTCAGAAAGCGGCAAAGAGGAAAGCACTACTCCTGCTGCATGAGTACTAACATGACGAGGAAGACCTTCTAAACGACACGCTACTTCATAAAGTTTCATGAATTTTGGTTCAGAATGAACAATAGCAGAAAAGCGACTAGACTCTTTCATTGCACGCTCTAAAGTCATCTTTAATGCATTCGGTACCGCCTTGGTAAGAATATCTATTTCTCTTACAGGAATATCCATGACTCTTCCTACATCACGAAGCACCTGTTTTGCACCTAATGTTCCAAAAGTACAGATATGCGCCACATGATCTTGACCATATTTAGAAATAACATAGTCAATCACTTCATCACGACGATCATCTGGAAAATCAGTATCTATATCAGGCATAGATACTCTTTCTGGGTTCAAGAATCTTTCAAACAGTAAATCATGCTGTATTGGATCAATATGCGTAATCCCTAATGAATATGCAACAAGTGATCCAGCTGCAGAACCACGCCCTGGCCCTACATAGATTCCCTGTTTTCTTGCGAATCGAATGAAATCCCAAACAATCAGAAAATAATCTTCAAACTTCATCGATAAAATAACATCCAATTCATATCGAAGACGTTTCACATATTCCTGAGGAACACGTTTCAACGCAAATCTTTTCTTTAATCCCGCAACACACAAAGATGTCAAATAGTCCTTAGAACTAAGATTTTGTGGACATGGATAAACTGGTAAGGATGCTTTTAAAGATGTTATATTTACATGACATTGAGAAGCAATCTTCTCAGTTTCCATCAAATCATCAGGATCATAGAGTTCTTCCATTTCCGAAGGTGATCTCATATATCTGCCTAAATGAGTTGTTAATGTCGTATCATTTAGAGTCTTCTGAAGGCGAATACCGCGTACAACACGATAAAGCGATTCATCACTTTTTTCTGCATAATATACCTTGCTCAATGCTACTGTACGAATATGTAGCTGCTGAGCACAGCGTTTGATCATCTGATTACGTACTTTCCAGTATGGAAAATCCTGATAAGAAAGACCAATTCTAAAGTCTGATAAATCATGTTTTAATTCATCAATCATCACTAAAATCTGACTTTCATCATTCAGATTTAATGCATTCTCAAAAATACCGCCTTCCGCAAACAAAATAACAAAGCAATTCTTTTTTAAAAGAAGGAATTGTTCAAAGGTCAATACTTTTTCGTTAGAACACATCAAAATAGAACTTGCTTTAATACAGTTATGGTAACCCTCTTCATTTTGAGCAATCAAAACACAGTTCACTTTCTGCTGATGCCACACAAAAGCACATTCCAACCCAAAAATAGGATGCATCCCTTCTTTTTGACATAGATGATAAAATTCCATTGCTCCATGCATGCAGTTTTCATCTGTCAAGGCAATAGAACGGTACCCTAAAGATCGGGCGCGTTTTACAATCTGTGCAACAGACATTGTACTATCTAAAAGTGAATATGCACTTCTTGTGTGCAAATGAACTGTCATAGAATCACACCCTTTCTTGTTTTAGTTTACCATAGAATAACAGTAGATTGTCAAATCTTTTGCGTATGTAAAGATTTATCTAAGAGAACTGTATAAAACATAAGATAAGGAATAGTTTATGACTTTTTAGAGAAATGATGCAAATTATACAGTCTAACATACATTTCACATAAATTCTTAGGATTTTCATGTTATAATAAAAGCCTTATGAAGGATGTGAACTTATGAAGAAAAAATTGAAAGAATCAAACTCACATGAAACACAGCCTAAAAAGAAATATTCAGGATGGAAAATATTTAGAATCATCTTTGCATCCTGTATGATTCTTGGTTTTATTGCCGCTGGAATTGTTGGATATAAATTTTACGAATATGCAGCAAATGTCATTGCAAATGCACCTGAGATGACAATCGAAGATTTTCAAAGTGCTGAATCAAGTAAAATTTTGGATAAAGATGGCAATGTTGTCGATGAAATAGGATTATATTTAAGAGAAAATATCACTTATGAAGATCTTCCTCAAAGTCTTGTTGACGCAGTCATCAGTATTGAAGATAGCCGTTTCTTTATTCATAATGGATTTGACTTGCCTCGCTTTACAAAAGCTGCCATGGAAATCGCAAAAGACCTCCTTACAACAGGCAAGCTGGTATTTTCTCAAGGTGGTTCAACAACCACTATGCAGCTTGTAAAAAACACCTATTTCTCTGTAGATGCAGGTGATAATTCAACAATCGCTGAAAAATCCATTGACCGAAAAATCCAGGAAATCTATCTGGCAATTCAGCTTGAACAGCAGATTTCAAAGGAAGATATTCTTGAACTTTATCTGAACAAATTAAATTTTGGCGGTAATATTCGAGGCGTACAGAAAGCCAGTGAATATTATTTTGGTAAACATGTTTCTGAGTTAAGTCTGTCTGAATCCGCATTAATTGCCGGAATTATCAATAAACCTAATGGATTTAATCCTTACAATAAACTTCAGGAAGCAACAGAAAGACGTAATACAGTTCTTGATATGATGGAATATCATGGTTATATTACAAAAGAAGAAGCAAGTCTTGCGAAATCTATCAATATTGAAGATCAGCTGGTTGGTGAAAAGGCAATGGAAGTTAGAGATACTGATCATGCTTATCAAAGCTATATTGATGCAGTCATTGAGGAAGTCATCCAGCTAACCGGAAAAGATCCTGCCACAACTCCAATGACCATCTATACTTTTCTTGATACAAAAATTCAGTCAAAAATGGATTCAATCTCCAATGATGAATTTATTGACTTTGATAATGAATTGCTTCAAATGTCAATGGTTTGCATGGATAATTCCAATGGTCACATCGTTGCTTTAAGTGGTGGAAGAAATTATACAGAAGGAGAACGTTTGTTTAATCGTGCTACTTCGATGTTCCAGCAGCCTGGATCAAGTGTTAAACCATTCTTATCCTATGCCCTTGCCTTTGATCGTCTTGGCTGGGCAACAAGTCACATTGTGACTGATAGACCTTTCTTATATCGCGGAACTACAAAAGTTGTGAAAAACTTTGATGGAAGATATCGTGGTGATATGACATTATGGGATGCAGTAGGAACTTCAATGAATACCCCTGCACTTCAAACACTACAGGATGTCATTGATGAAATTGGCCGTTCTGAAGTCATTGAATACATGAATGATTTAGGTTTTACACAAGTTAATACAAATAACTTTGACCTAGGGTACGCTATTGGTGGTTCATCTTATACTGCTACACCTGTACAGATGACTGCTGCACATGCAACTATGATTAATTATGGTCGTTACAACACACCACATACTGTAGACAAAATTGTATTTGCAGATGGAAATGTATATCAAAGCGAATCTGAACAAAAACAAGTTCTTGACGAAGGAGCTGCTTACCTAGCCTCTCAGCTGATGGAGAATGATGTTACCGGTCCTTATGTCAACTATATGCAGATATTAAAATCTAAATATGAAGTGTATGCAAAAACAGGTACAACTGACTGGGGTACTGATGGTGAGCCTTATGGTATTCCTACTGGGGCGGTAAAAGACAAATGGATGATCGCTTCAACGTCACAATACACCACAACTTTATGGCTGGGATTTGATAAAGCTGTCAACAAATCTGAAGGACAAACTTGGTTTCCATCATCATTCAATCGCCAAAATTATCCAGGAAAAATCATGCGTGAACTGCTTAATACAATTCATGATGATCCAGAGAATTATCCAAAACCTTTGAGTCAGCCTGATGATGTAACAGAAATCACTCATATATTAGGTACTTTCCCATATGCATCAACTTCAGGTTACGAATATTTGGCGACAACAGGATTAATACTTGAAAAGCACAACAAACTCGTTGATGTTCACAGCACAATTCCAGATTTAAAAATGAATTCCATGACCGTTTACACTGATGAATGGGGCACAACACATTTATTATGGAATGCAGATGGTTTTGGAGCTACCAATGAACAGGGATTAAAAAACATTTCTCTTTCTGTAGATGATATTTATGTAGAAGCTTGGGGAACTCAACTGTTTAGTTATACATGGATTTTAGGAAATCCGACTTATGTCGCTAAAGTTTATGTAAATGGACAATTCTATCAAGAAATATCCACAGAGTATCCTAACTATTGGCTCTATCTTCCTGAAGGAAGTAATGTTAAAGCCTGTGGATATTTTAGATATCCAAACGGAGCTAGAAGCAACGAAGCCTGCAATCAATAATAAAGCAGTAAGCAAATCGCTTACTGCTTTTCTTTTGAAAACATATAATAAGGACGTCCATTGCAGTCATTGACAATGACATCAAAATCAGCATATGCATAAAAACCTTTTAATTGAACTTTACCTTTTCGTCCAGGAAGTTCATATCTTCCATCCTGCAACAGTGGATCTAATACCTCTACTTCATGTTGTTTTGCATCCGTTAATACAACATAGTGTCTTGAATCAGAAAAAACACCTATCCATCCTTCACGATCACCAGCAGTATTAGCAATCACCCAGCCCTTTTTTTCTTGCAGAAATTTCAGAACCTGTGATTCATCCGTCGTTTTTACAACATTAAGATGAAATCTTTGAGATATTGCAGGTGCAAAAATACTCATATCAGTTCCAAAACCTTCGCGTGCACCACTTTGTTTTGCAAAGACAGCACATAATTCAGGAGGAAAATCAGTTTGAGTAAAATGTTCAATGACCATAGACCCGCAACAAACACCACAGCCATTATCCGCAATGTTTCCATTTGGACTAGTCAATGAAGGATATGGTATATGTCGATAGTCCAGCTGACAATAAAAATGTCTACACTTTTCCATAAGAGTTACTCCTTTATGAATAAAATTCATTAAAATCACTATATCACACCTGAAATGAATGTCAATTCATCAGTAGAAATCAAAATAAAACAACACAGGAATTATATTCCTGTGCTATAAAACAATTGCAATGACATTTCCTTTGCCTTTATTAACAAGTTTAGTCAATACATTTTGAAGTCTTAGTCGTGCTGTATCTGGAATCATGCTTAACTTTGAATTCATTCCATCTCGTATTAAATCAGAGAGTTTTCTTCCAAAAATATCAGACTCCCAGATGACTTCAGGATGTTCTGGATCACGATTCAAATAATCTATAAGTTCTTCACTTTGAATTTTTGATCCTATAATTGGTTCAAAGGTACTTTCAACATCTACCTTAATCATATGAATAGATGGTGCAACAGCTTTAATCTTGACACCATATCGAGATTGCTGCTTAATCAGTTCAGGCTCTGACAACTGAATATCGTTTAGCTGAGCTGACGCAAATCCATAACCCGTACTTTTAACCATTTTCAATGCACTGGCAATCGAATCATATTCTTTTTTAGCGATAGAAAAGTCTTGCAGTACTTCAATCAATTGTGCTTTCTCTGTGATTTCAGTGCCAATAATCTCTTTAATCACATCATTATACAACCCAGAAAGAACAGTAAGCTGAACTGTTGCAATTCCTGTTGAAGGTTCAACTGAAGAAAGATTTACATGTTCAATATATTCGTTTTCCTTCATCAAACTTACAATCTTTTCTATTTCTTTCAGTTTCTCAATTTGAACCATACTATGCTGAATCGTATCATTCAATGAGGCTTTCAGCCAATGATCATCATGAAGTACACTTACCCATTTAGGCATTTCGATTTCAATGGAAGATACAGGAAACTCATACAATGCACTTCTTAATATTGAATGAATATCTGTTTCATTCAGTTTGTCACATGCCAGTGGAATCACTGGAACATCTGTATAGTTTTCTAGTTCTTTGACAACAGATGAACATGTACTACTTAACGGCTCTTTGGAATTCACAAGAATTACAAATGGCTTATGAAGACGTACAAGCTCATCGATTACTTCTTTTTCTGCTGCAGCATAACTTCTTCTAGGAAGATCTGCAATCGTACCATCTGTTGTTACTACAATACCAATCGTTGAATGATCTTGAATCACTTTCTGAGTACCAAGCTTTGCAGCTTCATCAAACGGAATACTTTCAGTCAGCCATGGAGTGATGACCTTACGTAATCCATTTTCATCGTTTGCACCCTTCGCTTCATCAATGATGTATCCAACACAATCAATCAGACGAACTTTAACTGTTAATCCATCATCAAATTGAATAGTGGCTGCAGAATTCGGAACAAACTTAGGTTCCATGGTCATAATGGTTTTTCCTTCTGCACTTTGAGGAAGTTCATCCGTCATTCGCATCTTTTCATTAGGATCATTGACTGACGGAATAACTGCTTTTTCCATGAATTGTTTAATAAAAGTTGATTTACCAGTTCTAACAGGACCAACCACTCCCAAATAGATATCTCCACCACAGCGCTGTCCAATGTTTTTTAAAATATCGTTGGTGTTCATAGCATCCTCCTTGCTGATTCAAGTGTATGCTGCCACCATTATGATTATTCTGCTTATTTAATAAAATAAGCCGCAGCTGCTGCATTAGAACCCGCATGTGTACCAATTACAGCACCAATTTTAGAAACAAGTTCAGGCTGAAAACGCTCATCATTGCATGAAGACATAAACTGATCCATGGTATCACTTATTCCAGTATATCCAACAACCATTGGTTTTGAACAATCCAGCTCATCATTTTTCATTGTATCAATCATTGTTGCAATCCCTTTACGAGTACCTCTTGATTTTCCTAAAGTTTCAATCTTTCCTTCAGCATCCATTGTAATAAATGGTTTGATAGAAATCAAAGATCCAACCATACCTTCAACTTTTGAAAGACGTCCACCCTTCACTAGATTTTCAAGTGTGTTGATCAAAGCAATCAAACGTACTTTTGATACATTCTCACGTGCTTTATTAACAATACTCTGATAATCCATTCCACTTTCAATCATACGAAGAACTTCAAGAGCTTGAACTTGAGCACCAAGTGTAACATTTTTTGTATCAATCACTTCAATCTGTAAATCAGCACACATGTTAGCCGCCATACAGGCACTTTGATATGTACCACTAATTCCTGATGAAATTGTCATAACAATCACTTGATCTTTGTTTTCACGAGCCTTTTCAAACACTTCTAAAAATAGTTGAGGTGCTGGCTGTGAAGTTTTAGGCAACTCAGTAGATGCTGACATTTTTTGATAAAAATCATCAACACTTAAATCAATATTTTCTTTATATACATCAGTACCAAAGACAACTGAAAGAGGTACAATATCTATGTTATGTTTTTTTGCGAAGTCTTGTGAAAAATCACAAGTAGAATCCATTACTAAACGAATCATATAATTTCAACTCCTTTTGTTGATTAGTCAACAACAAATAGATTAACAAACTAATAAATAACATGCAAGAAAAAAGTCAACTTTTCATCATATGATGAAAAGTTGACTTATTTTTATTCAGCTTTTAATTCACGACTCATTAATTCATTCATTGCCACAGAAGGCTGTTTTCCTTCATAAAGCACTTTATATACCTGATCAGTAATCGGCATAGTAATTCCCATACGCTTTGATTCTTCATAGACAACTTTAGCACAGCGAATTCCTTCAACTGTCTTTGTATTGTTTTTCAAAAATTCAACTGCACAGTCTGCCTTACCAATCGCAAGACCTGCAGTAAAATTTCGAGAATGATAGGATGTACATGTAACAATCAAATCACCCACTCCATCTAACCCTAAGTATGTCTCAGGTTTTCCGCCAAAGGCAATTCCATAACGGGCAATTTCTGCAAGCCCTCTTGTCATCATTGCTGCACGGGCATTGTCCCCCTGTCCAAGTCCAGTAAGAACACCAGAAGCAATTGCCATAACATTCTTTAAGGCAACACCAATTTCTGCACCGACGACATCTGTATTTCTATAAACACGGAAATAGTCATTCGAGAAAACCTCTTGAATCACTTTTGCGGATTCTTCATTTTCACAGACTGCATTAACACAAGTCATCAATCCAACAACAACCTCTTCTGCATGAGAAGGTCCAATCAAAGAAACAACATCACGTAGTTTCTGAGAATCAACTGCTCTTTCAATGACAACGCTCATACGTTCGTGGGTTACAGGATGAAAGCCTTTCGCAACATTAATGACATAGAATGGTTCATCACAATACTTTTCTGCTTTCTGAATAACATCTTCAATCGCAATGGACGGAACCGCAAGAAGAAGAGCCTCACTGCCAGCTACTTCAGACATGTCCATCGTAGCTTTTAAGCGTGAATCAAGTTTTACATCATGAAAATAACGTGAATTCATATGATTCTGGTTGATATCATTTACTTCAGTTTCATCAATCCCCCACAACACCACGTCATGCCCATTTTTAACAAGAATCTGAGCTAATGCACATCCCCAGCTTCCGCTTCCAAGTACACTGATTTTCATTTGATCACCTAATCTTTCTTACGAGCGAGAATACGAATTGGCGATCCATCAAAGCCAAACGCTTCACGAAGTTTATTTTCAATATAACGCTGATAACTGAAATGAAGCAGTTCAGGATCATTCACAAACAGCACAAATGTAGGAGGTGCTGATGCAACCTGAGATGCATACAGTATTTTACAGCGTTTACCGTTATGTGTTGGTGCTGGTGTAGCAATCTGAGCATCAAGCACCACTTCATTCAGCACACTAGTCGCAATTCTCAGTTTTGAATAGTTATAAACTTCATCAATCTTATCAAATAAAGTATGAACACGCTGATGTGTTTTCGCAGAGACAAAGATAATTGGCGCATAACTCAGATAAACAAATTCCTTACGGATACGATCTGTCACTTCATACATTGTCTTGTCATCTTTTTCAACAGTGTCCCATTTGTTGTAAACAATAATAATTGGCTTGCCAGCTTCATGCGCATAGCCAGCAACATGCTTATCCTGTTCTCGAATTCCACTTTCTCCATCCAGAACAAACAAAACAACATCAGAACGCTCAATTGCGCTCATCGCACGAAGAACTGAATACTTTTCAACGCTCTCATACACTTTACCGCGTTTTCTAATACCTGCAGTATCAATCACAACATAATCTTTGCCATCATGAGTAAAAGGTGTATCAATGGCATCTCGTGTTGTACCTTCAATATCGCTAACAATGACACGTTCTTCATTTAAGATAGCATTAACAAGGGAAGATTTCCCTACATTTGGACGCCCAATAAGTGCAAAACGTGTTGCCCCTTCATATTCATCCACTTTTTTGTCAGGAAACATCTGAACACACATGTCCAAAACATCTCCCATACCAATTCCATGAATACCTGATACCGCAATCGGATCACAATCCAATCCTAACTGATAGAACTCATAAATGTTATCCACTAAATTGATATCATCAATTTTATTGACAAGCATTAAAATCGGCTTGCCAGAACGCTGCAGCATACGAGCAATAAACATGTCATCATTCGTACATCCTTCACGTCCATTCACAACAAACAAAATCACATCGGCTTCTTCAATCGCAATATCTACCTGCGCTTTGATTTCAACCTGAAATGGCTGATCTTCAATCTGAATTCCACCCGTATCAATAACACGGAATTCACGAGTGAGCCAATTTCCTTTCGCATAGATTCTGTCACGTGTTACTCCTGGAGTGTCTTCCACGATGGAAAGACGCTCCTGGATAATTCGATTAAAAATGGTCGATTTACCGACATTAGGTCTGCCGACAATCGCAATCACTCCATCGTTCATGTTTCATCTCCTTTTCTAAAGAGGCAAAAGCTCTTCAATTTTTGTGACAACCTCATCAATTGTCAAATCAGATGTATCAAGAACCACTGCATCATCTGCTTTTTTCAGCGGAGAATGCTCACGGTGTGTATCCTGATAATCTCTCTGTTCAATTTCTTGAATAATCTGATTTAAATCACTGTCAAATCCTTTAGAAAGATTTTCCAAATGACGTCGTTTTGCACGCGCTACAGCACTAGCAGTCATATAAATCTTCAATTCTGCATCTGGAAGTACTACAGTACCAATATCTCGCCCATCCATGATATAGCCTTTCTGAAGTGCCATCTTCTGCTGCTGGGCCACCAAAAGCTCTCTTACACGCTTATGAGCAGAAACTTTTGAAGCCCCCATAGAAATTTCATCAGTACGAATTTCATTTGTAATACGAACTCCATCAAGATAAATAGAGCCATCACTCTTCATATCAATTTCTGTCTTCAAAATCATCTCACAGACTAAATCTTCATCACCTAAATCAATTCCATTGTGAATTGCTTTGTAGGCAACGCATCGATACATTGCGCCAGTGTCCAGATGTACATAATTCAGCTTTTTCGCTAAAAGCTTAGCAATTGTTGATTTACCAGCTGCACTTGGACCATCCAAAGCTATGTTTATAGCCATTAGATAATACCTCTATTCAATAACGTCCAATAAACAACTACGCCTAAAACAATTAGAAGCGCAATAATCAAAAGGACAAGAACAACATTTAAAATCTTATTGGCAGTTCCCATTGATTCTTCCATGTCTTCCAAGTCTTCTTCAACATCTTCAATCTTTTCTTCAATCACTTTGTTGTGCTGCTGCAGTTGTTCACGAAGCGCCTTTTCATTAGCCAGTTCTTCTTCAACTGCCTTAGCCATTGCTGACTTTTCTTCTACCTCTTCAACAGAAGGTACATCATTCACTAAGTTCTTTACTTCTTCTGAAACTTCACTCACAGTTTTTTCACGATTAAACACAAATGGAATTGTTGCTTCCATTTCATTTGTATAGTCACATTCAATTTCTTCTTTAGCTGGTTCAGTTTCAACAGCATCATCTTTACGCTTTAATCCTTCAAGAATATTCATTGCAGTGTCTTCTTCTTTCAAAAGACCTTTATTTTTATTGTACTGCTTTACTTCATTGATATATTCATCCAGATATTCATTATTAAATGTATACTGTGCTGTTTTCTCCATATCATTCTGAACTGTAACAGCAGGTTCTTCAAAAGCAGTGTTTCTTCTTGCATGAATAGGATCATGTTCTTCTGTATCACTAGCAGTATCAAAATGCATGACATCCAGACGATTCAAGCGATTCTGAAACTGAGAAAGGTCTTTGCTGACAACTTGAGATTCTGCATCATTCTGCAGGCGATCACGCAATTCCTGATATTTTTTAGTTCTTGATAGTTTTTCCATCATTAAAACCTCCTAAACAGATATATTATATCAAACTCACTGATGAAACCCAAGTTCTATTTCAAATTTCATTAGTGCATAAAAACAGAGATGCTTTAGCATCCCTGTCTTTGTTGATTAAGCGCGGCTTGAATATTTGCCAGTTTCAGTAGAAATGATGATTCTTTCACCATTTTTGATGAACATTGGAACACGTACATTCAGACCTGTTTCAGTAACTGCATTCTTTTCAGCTGAAGTAGCAGTGTTTCCCTTTACAGCTTCTTCACATTCAACCAATTCCATTTCTACTTTATCTGGAAGGATGACGCCCAGAATTTCTGAATCATCATAAATCTGAAGAGACAGTTCAAGGCCATCAACCAGATACAGTTTTTCATCTTCAAGACGATCTGCTGGGATAGAGAATTCATTACCATCTTCAGAATAGAAGTAATAAGTTTCTCCATCATTCCATGAATAGCTTACATTCTTCTTTTCGATATAAGCTGTTTCAATTGTTTCACCACTGAAAGTCATTTCCTTTACAGCGCCAGTTCTCATATTACGGCACTTTACGATAACAACCATCTTTCTCATAGCTGTTTTGTTGCGGTCTGCTGAAATACACTTCAGAAGATCTGCTCCATCCAAGAAATACATACCTGGTTTAAGTGCTGTACATTCAATTTTTTCTGCCATTTTCTTTTCCTCC
Source organism: Erysipelotrichaceae bacterium (assembly GCA_017473335.1). GTDB lineage: Bacteria > Bacillota_I > Bacilli_A > Erysipelotrichales > Erysipelotrichaceae > RGIG1896. Next base: position 35,803 of record JAFULN010000026.1, on the reverse strand, counting down.
AAAATATTATCCAAGAATATTTTATAGAAGATTAACAAAAAGTCAATGAAAACATGAAATCTACAAAGAAAACTCTACTTTTACTGTATTTCTACATGATAAATTCTTCTTTCTAGTTCATCATAGTAAAGAAACATCTTTCCAAACGATGTACTTACTTCACAACATGCATCCATACACTCAACCCAGGCCTGTTCATCTTCTATAGAAATGAGCTGATAATTAGGCTTGTCACACTGAATAAGACAATTTACTGATTCAATAATCAGTCTTTCTTTTTGAATTTGTTGATTCACTTCTTTCATAGATTCTAAAATTTCTAATTCAGTTTTTGTCTTATATGTCAAATAAGAACACAGTGCCATAGAAAAACTAAAGATGATTAAAAATGGCAAAGAAATAAAACCATGTTTAACCATTTGTAATCAAGGCCTCCTTCCATTGATTATTTCTAAGATACAACATCCAAATCTGATTGTCTCTTTGATCAAAGAATACTTCCTCAATACCTTCTAATACAATAATGGTACCTGGAGATAAAAACAAATTCTTTTCTGAACAGCGCAAATGCCATTGTTTGTCATTCACACATATTAATTCATCTATAGAGATACTTTGTACCTTACAGCAGTTCAAAAAACGTCTTAACTGTGCTAAACCAATCTGATCCTGAACTTCTGATGGGAAACGCTGAATTGATATTAAACTTTGTGTCATCCTTAACATTAATGGAAAAAACATACAAATGACAAGCACAGCCATCAAAAGCTGAAGCATTACTCCTCCTGCTTTTCTTCTATCATTAAACATGCTGAACATTCTTTTAAACTCATAAAGATTTCTTCCCATGACTGATTAATTTCCTCCTCAATATGGTCCATAATTTCCTCCTTTTTGACTGCAAGTTGTAAAACCGATAAACCCCAAAGACACATCACGCTAGATAATGCAGCACATAAAACAGCCTCTGCCAGAAAAAATCCATACTTATTTTTCAACAAGTCTTCCCCACCCAAGCTGTATGTCAATTTCATTTTTGTCAAAGATAAAAGTATGTGCTTGTGATATATTCCCTGAAGCATTGTAGCTGAGTTCAAAACCATCCATCCACAAACTTTGTCCTTCTTGTGTACTCATTGCTTTACTTTGTAAGGATAAAGCCTCTAAAACAAAATATTTATCACTAAAATCAGGTCGATGAATCCATGGAATCATCAATACGGACAAGCTACAGACTATATACATACAGATTAACAGTTCCAGCATCGTAAATCCTTGTTTACCTTGCATCCGCTTCACCTGCTGTAATCACAATGCTCTTTCCGTTTGTACATTCTATCTGTGATTCATCTAAATATCCTGCACTAATCAAATCATATACATCTGTCGGTGTAGTCCCAACTTCAAGACGATACTGTACTATAGCTGCATCAACAACCTTTACAAGAGCCTCACACCCTTTACGATCCACAACTTCAAGTACTTTCTGTATGCTTGGAACAGTTAATAGAAACAAAATTGACAACACACTTACAACAAGAATCATTTCCAATAAAGTAAAACCCTTTTTATTCATATTTACATCCTTTCTAACATCGATAACGGTAAAAATAAAACCTGATATACAAGAACAATCATCATCGCAATTAATACATAAGATGTTGATTGTATTATTTTTGCAGTTAACTCTAAATTTTTCTTTCTTTTCTGCTGTGCAACAATCAAATAACCTTCCAATAGTTCAAGAACATTTCCACTTAATATTGCAGTTTTCATGATTCTTTGCAGCGCTGGATCAAGATAACGTATTGACAATGCCTCTTCAAGATTCCCTCCCTTCATTAACACTTGTTCAACATGCCACGATAGAAAAACAATCAAAGGCTGATGAGTACACTGTTTTAACATCTCTAATGCCTTTTTAGTGGGTATTCCTAATCGAATACATTGAAATAACATTCTTGCAAAATCTAAAGACAGTTCTTTTTCAATCAATTTTCCTAATTTCATTTGATAAAGAAAGACTGCTGCTAAAACAATACGCTTTTTACGTGTAAACCAAACTACACCTATCCCTGTAATGATCATCAATACAAGAAGAACTGCAGATAGAGTCATTAAAAGATGAAATACAATTTCAATACCTAATGTCGAAACCTGAAATCCTTTCATCATTGAAATAAGTACAGGCATACAGAATGCACAAAAAAGCTGAACTGATAAAAGACAAACACAAAACATTACCATAGGAAATACTGCCATTTTCAGTAATTGCTGATAAGAATCAATCTGCTGCTGATAAATCTGAATGGATAAAGACAAAGCGTCCTGTACCCTTAAAAACTTCATAAAGGATTTTAAATGATTCGCAATTTTTGGATAGAAACAATCAGGAAGCCAGTTTTCATATGTATCTCCATTTTGAAGATGAAAACGCATTCGTTCAAAAACAGCTTGATTCTCTCTAGTTTGCAGATACTGCATACACATCTGAAAACTGTATCCAGATTGCATCAAAATCATAAAAAAACGTGTTTCTTCAAATGAACATGTCTTCGGTTTCGAAAGTCGAAACAATACGTTGTTTTTCCATCCAGCGAATATTTGTCTTAAGGTCATGAAAATTTTCTGGTACAGTATGATGTCTAAAGTAGTAAACTAAATCATTTTGATCCATCATTTCATATGCACCAGCTTTCTCCTTTCTAATAGTGTTAAGCAAGCGCTGAGATGTCACAAGACAAAGAACATCTTTTAATAACATCTCACTTACTCCTAAATCTTTCATACGTTCAATCGCCATCACACAGCTAGATGCATGAATGGTTGCTACAACAAGATGTCCAGTCAATGCAGATTGAATTGCCCCTTTTGCAGCTTTTATATCACGTATTTCACCAATCATTAAAATATCTGGATCATGACGCATCAGCTGCTTGATAGATTGTTCATAACTAAGATTTTGAGCTTCATTTACTTGAAGCTGTACAAAGTTCTCATCATAAATTTCAATAGGATCCTCAACAGTAAAAATACTTCGTTCATTGATTGATCTTAGACAAGTATAAAGAGTGGTCGTCTTTCCTGAACCTGTAGGACCAGAAACTAAAATTAATCCATTTTCTCTTTTAAGCGCATTTTTCATCATTTTGTAATGCATTGGATAATGAAAAAGAGATTCCATAGTTAATTGATTTTCTGCATTTAAAATACGAAGAACACCACTGATCATCTGAAAGCTCTGAATCACCGCAAATCGTAAAGACAGTCTTTTGTCACGAACACAAAACTCAAATCTGCCTGTCTGAGGTGTACTTACAGCTGAGAGCTCCATGTTGCTGCGATACTGCAAATAACGAAACAAACGATAATCACACACAAAATCATCACAGTCTAGCAAGCTTCCATTTTTTCTCATCTGCATCCGAACCGAATCTTCTCTGCATTGAAAATGAAGGTCAGTTACATGATGATGAAGTGCATAATCAATCAACCGTTCTAACTGCTGTTCCATATCTACTCCTCCCTTCACTTAAGTTATTCTCAAAAAAATGCCAAAACCTCAAAAAAAATAAAAAAAATGACAAATTTTGTCATCTTTTTACTATAACTGATTGAAATATGGATTCATCAACAGTTCATCATGAAGAATTGTTGTTTCTCCATGACCTGGATAAATCAATGTATCTGGATGTTTTTGTGCCAGAAGACGAAGAGATTGTTTCAACTTGCTGTCAGAACCTGAATATAAATCACATCTGCCTACAGAACACTGAAACAATGTATCTCCAGTAAACAAATGATTCTTATACCCAATGCAAACAGAACCATCAGTATGTCCTGGAGTATGAAGAATTTCAAGTTCAAATGAACCAATCTTCATCTTTCCACACTGATATTCATTCAATGGACTTTTCACTACAATATCTGTTCCAAAACGATCAATAGAAACATCCGTTGCAAGACGTTTATCAAAAGAATGAATATAGATAGGACAATGAAGCTTCTTTCTAAGCATATCTGCTGCACCAATATGATCAAAATGTCCATGTGTCAGCAAAATACCATCCACCTCTTCATTTTCCTCCAAAAAAGACATAATACGGTTTGTACTTGATGCAGGATCAATAATCAATACATGTCCATCTTCTTTCAAAAGATAACAATTAGTCTGCATCATACTCAACACTAAACGAAATACTTTTTCCATACACTAATGATAAAAAAAGCCCAAAAATGGACTTTTCTTATTTTTTCTCCTTATGAGTTGTCTTCTTATTGCAGCGTGGGCAGTACTTCTTGATTTCCATTTTTTCAGGATGTTTTCTTTTATTACGAGTACCGATGTAGTTTTCTTCGCCGCATTCAGTACATTTGAATGTCAATGCTTCTCTACCAGATGCCATGATTTCTGTCCTCCTCAATTTATATGCTTTAGCATTATAGCATACTTATTTTTAAATTTCTATACCTTATTAGAAATTCATTTCCATAAAAATTTCTATACATTTTTTAGAAATAGATAAACAAAGATTCTTTTGGGAAACAGAACCAATCCATGCATTAGGAATCATACAGGCTACAGAAACTTTTGGATTGTTGGCAGGAGCATATGCAATCACTGCATTATTAACTGATGGAATATTCGCTGTTTGTCCATTATCTTTTCTAATAACTGCAATGGTTTGTGCAGTACCAGTTTTAGCGGCTATTTCGATATTCTTACTCTTTATTGCTTTACATAAGCCATTGGGATGTTTTACACATAATTCAAACCCTTCCCTTACACGATTTAATGCATCTAAATCTTCTAATCGATGAAGAATTTTCACATCATTTCTAAACAAAACTTCACCTTGTGCAGTTTGAGCACCCAAGACAAGTCTTGGCGTGATTTTGTTTCCACCATTTGCAACCGTATTGATATACTGCATCAGTTGTATCATTGTGTAAGTATCATATTGTCCAATCACATAATCAAGAACATTCCCTAAAAGCTTTGTATCTCCTAAATAGCCAAGTTTTTCATTTGGTACATCTATCCCTGTTTGAACACCTAATCCAAATGCACTAAAAGTATTTCTTAATCGCTCAAACAAATCTTCATCTAAATCAAGTGAGTGATGCTGTTGGTAACATCCATGTCCCATCAAAATCGCAGTTTTCATCAGATACACATTACTGGAAAATGCGAGTGCTTCAATATCATTGATCCATCCAAGATTTTTCCATGAAGATTTCTCTGGTGTTCCTTTCACATATATAGGTTCATCCAGCATCTTTTGTCCTTCTGAAATAGCCTGTTCACTTAAACCTGCATATAAAGCTGCACCCTTTACAATGCTTCCAGGTACATATGCATTCACAAATAATCCTGATGGATCTGAAATAAAACCATCTTCATCTTTTCTAATCATCATAGTACCTGCCAAAATATCTCCAGTTGAAGGATTACTCATGACAAGCAATATTCGATCCATAGTTTTTCTAAGAGGATCATGTTTCACACTTTTTAATGTGTCTAACAATAAGTTTTCGATTTCTTTTTGAAGATTAACATCTATGCTCAATATCAAATCAGCACCAGAAGCACCTTCTTTTATCAAAAGATAAGAATCTTTATCTTTTTGATAAGTACTAAACTCTCCCTTCAATAAAGATTCATATTCTTTTTCTAATCCTGTCTTTCCAGTATTCGAATTCAATGAATATCCCAATGCACTTAAGTAATTTTTCGATTCAGCTGGAAGTCCTGATGAAACATGACCTATCACTGATTCAAAAACACTAGATAAATTCACTCGGATAAAATCAGTTTTAATATCAAACTGCATATACGAATCTTTCAATTCATAAAAACGTGAAACAGAATCCAAATCCAAGTTCTTATACAACACAACTGAATCTTGATTTGCGTAATTTATCTTTTTGAACATATCATCTACAAAATCATCATCTTTTATTTTTAGGACATCTTCTGCAATTGATTCTAAAGAAGCTTTCAATTCATCCATAGAATATGATGTATTCTTTTTATAAACAAGATGATAGATTTTTTGATTTTGAACAATGATATTCCCATTACAATCTTTAATCTTCCCTCTAGGCATCTGCAAAAGGATTCTATGCTGTTGAAAAACTGCAAGTTTGTCAGTCATTTCCTGCTTTTTAAACAGCTGAAGCTCAATAAGTCTTAATAATAGAATACCTGTGCATAAACAGGCAATAGCTATACAGCAAATTTGTCTCTGTCTGACAATCTTATTAAATCGATATTTCGTAATTTCTTTTCTATGTCTTATTTTTTGTATCATAATCCCTTTTTTATTAACGTATTGTAAAATTTTATTAAACTATCACCTATTAGCATCACTGACAAAAAGAGCTCTGCTAAAAGGATGACAACATTGTATATATACTGATTTTAGACAAATATAGATAGAAATAAACCATGTTTTTTATAATTATGTTATAATGTGAACGGTGATAAATATGAAAAAAAGAGAAATGACTCGCCCAGTGACAGTTGGCAATCTTCAAATGGGCGGACAAAACAAAGTATTGATCCAATCCATGACCAACACAAAAACACATGATGTCGACGCAACAGTTCGTCAAATTCTAGAGCTTGAAAAAGCAGGATGTGAAATTGTGCGCATGGCAGTATTGGATGAAGCCGATGCACGCGCAATAGCACAAATCAAACCAAGAGTTCACGTTCCTCTTGTTGCTGATATTCATTTCAATCATCGTCTTGCACTCATTGCGATTGAAGGCGGTATTGATAAAATCAGAATCAATCCTGGAAACATTGGGTCAAAGTCAAATGTACAAGCTGTTGTTGAAAAGTGCCAGGAAAAAAAGATACCTATTCGAATCGGTATCAACAGTGGTTCATTAGAAAAAGAACTTCTTGAAAAATATGGTGAACCTTGCGCTGATGCTATGATTGAAAGTGCGCGCAAACATGTTGATATTTTGGAAGAATGCGGATTTTATGATATTGTTTTATCCTTTAAATCCAGTGATGTCATGCTGACAATTGAAGCATATCAGAAAGCTTCTGAAGTATTCCCATATCCTTTGCATCTTGGCGTAACAGAAGCAGGTACATTTACTTCCTCATCTATTAAATCTTCTTCAGCATTGGGAACACTGCTATCACAAGGCATTGGAGATACAATTCGTGTGTCAATAAGTGCAGATCCAGTGGAAGAAATCATTGTCTGTAAACAGCTTCTAAAATGTTTTAATCTGATTAAAAATGTACCAAACTTGGTAAGCTGCCCTACTTGTGGAAGAATTCAGTACAATATGATTCCAATTGTACTTGAAGTAGAAAAATTCTTAAATACAATTCAGGCAGACATTCATGTTGCAGTGATGGGCTGTCCAGTCAATGGCCCTCAAGAAGCATCACGCGCAGATATTGGAATTGCTGGCGGAAAAGAAACAGGTCTTCTTTTCAAAAAAGGTAAAATGATTCGTTCCGTACCACAGGATCAAATTTTAGAGGTATTAAAAGAAGAAATACTTAAAATGATTGAAACAGGTGAATAACCTGTTTTTTCTTGTCTTTTCAATGAAAATCATCAATAATAAAACCGGTGATAGAATGAAAAGCTATGATGTTTTATGCTTTGGTGCTTGTGTAATAGATCAAAGAGAAAATACAGAAACATGCACACTAGGCGGTGATGCCGCAAATCAATCATTAATCATAAAACGCCTTGGATTACAACCTGTTTTATGTGCAGCAATGGGTCAAGACAAAGCAGGAAAAACAATTAGAGATATACTTCAACTCCATAATATTTCAACAGATTTTCTAATTGATAATCCTTCTTGGACAACAACACATTCACTGATTCATCTTGATCATAGAAAAGAAAGAAGTTTTACAGTTACTGGTGGAGCACATCGTCTTCTCGATAAAACACATTTTCCATTTCAGCTGATTCCAACATGTCGAGCAGTCTCATTAGGTTCTATGTTTACTCTTCATTTGCTGGAAGAAGATGGACTTCTTGAAATATTCCAAATGGCAAAAGCACATCAATGCATCACTTTTTCTGATACATCCACAGACAGATATCACAAGGGATTAAATAAAGTGAAAGAGTTTTTGCCCTACATTGATTATTTTATGCCTTCTTATGATGAAGCTGCTGCTTTAACAGGAAAAACTAATCCTGATGAAATAGCCAATGTATTATTTGCTCACGGTGCAAATACAGTCATTATTAAACTTGGTTCAGATGGTGCAGCTTTATATCGAAAAGATAGAAAGATTCATATAGATGCCTATCCTGCACGAGTTATTGATACTACAGGGGCTGGAGATCACTTCTGTGGCAGTTTTATTGCTTCAATCTTGTCTGGCCTGTCAGAAGATAAAGCACTTCACAATGCCTGCTGGCTAGGTGCACGAGCAACTGAATCATATGGTACAAATGATACTGACTTTCAAACTCTTCCATATCCAATCGATAAAAAATAAAAGACGAATTCATTACGAATTCGTCTTTTCATCTTTAAGCACATCTAATGCATGTGGATCATAGTTATTGTTTCTTAACATTTGAATTTCAATCTGGTAAGGTGCATGATTCCCAATCCATGGTGTTTCTAAAATCTTAATAACGTGAGACAGTTTAGGATGATGTACAACTTTAGCTAAAGATTCAAAACCAATATGCCCTTCACCAAGATTCGCATGTCTATCTTTACGTGCTCCTTTAATGTTCTTAGAATCATTGATATGTATAACTTTTAAACGTTCAAGACCAATAATACGATCAAATTCATTTAAAATATGATCAAAATCAGAGACATCATACCCTGCATCATGAATATGACATGTATCTAGACAAACACCAAGCTTATCAGAATATGTACATTGATGAATTAATTCATTGATTTGTTCAAACTCAAAACCAATTTCGCTGCCCTTTCCAGCCATGGTTTCAAGACATACAATGACCTGGTCTTCTTGTGTTAAGACTTCATTGAGTCCCATAACAATCTGACGCATGCCTTCTTCAAGTGTTGAAGTTGTGTATGAGCCAGGATGCAAAATAAGATATTTAGCTCCAATAGCTTCAACACGATCAATTTCTTTTCTCAAAAACTCTACAGCTAATTCATAAGTTTCCTTACGTACAATATTTCCTAAATTAATGATATATGGAGCGTGTACTATCATATGTTCTACAGGTATCTGATGTTCATGAAGCAACCTCTTTGCTTCCTCAATTTTTAGCGCATTTACAGGCTTTCTAAGTGTATTTTGAGGTGGACCCGTATAAATCATCAAAGCATTGGCACCATAGCTTAGAGCCTCTTTAACGGAGCCAGCAAGATAATCCGGAGCTTTCATGGAACAATGTGAACCAAGTATTACCATTCAGTATTTCCCTCACGTTTAGCACGCTGCATCTGCTTATACTTCTCTTTACGAATGGCCTGAATTTCAGCATCAATCATTGCACGTTTCTGCTTACGTTTAATACGCTGTATTTCTTCATTGCGTTTCTTCTTATAGCCAGGTTTTACTTTTTCTTTTTTACGCATTAGAGATTTCGCAATTTCCTTTTCCATCTGCTGACCTTTCGTCATCTTTTTTGTCTGTGCAAGAGGTTTCAATTCCTGCCACTGACCATTTTTAAACTGACGATGTTCAAAGTGAATCCCACGTTCCTTAAAATACTGAATCGTATTCATATCAGATTCTTTATAGAGTACAAAACATGTACCTTCTCTTCCAGCACGACCAGTACGTCCTGCACGATGAATAAAGAAATCCTTTTCAGCTGGGAATCCCAGTGAAATTACATGAGTTACACCATCAACATCAATCCCTCTTGCGGCAATATCAGTCGCAACCACAAAGGACTGTTCGAGATTTTCAAGCTGACGATGAGCCTGACGACGTTGACGAGGTTCAAGTCCACCATGAAGTTCAACAACCGAAATCCCTTTTGAACGAAGTGCGGCAGCACAGCTTGCAGCTTCTTCACGTGTATTGGCAAAAACAAGACATACATATGGTATAAATCCATCGACAACCTGCAGACATGTTTCTTCATAAGACATATGTTTACATGGTACAAGTACATGTTCAATTTTAGGAGAAACTGTTGTTTCAGACTTAATTTGAATTGTCTGTGGATTTTTCATATATTTCTTTAAGAATGGACGGAGTCCCTGTGGAATTGTTGCACTAAAAGCCATCATTTGAAGATTTGAAGGCATTCTGCCTGCAATTGCATCAACATCATCCAAAAAGCCAAATTCAAGCGTCATATCAGCTTCATCAACAATCATCATTGATACATTTTCCAAACGAAGTACACCTTCATCAACAAACAAATCTTTGATTCTTCCTGGAGTTCCAATAACTAAATGAGGCTGTGTATTTAATGATTCAATAGAACGCGTTTTTTCCTGGCCGCCAATCACTAAACGTACACGCAGTAAAGGATCAGCTTCCATCATTGTTTTGGCACGGTTATACAATTGCTGAGCCAGTTCTCTGGTTGGTGCAGTAATTACCGCCTGAACATTTGGATTGTCCGTGTTTATTTTTTCCATAAGCGGAATAAGAAAAGCATGTGTCTTCCCTGTCCCTGTATCTGAAATCGCAATCAGATCTTTTCCTTTGCAGGCATCTGGAATAACTGCCTTCTGTATCGGAGTTGGTACAGTGAAATGATTCAGCTTAAGAAACTCTCTGGTTGTGGATTTAAATTGATAATCCTGATATTTATTCATTTCGATCACCCGCAGTTATTATACTAAATTTTTCAAAAAACACAAAACATATGTTATGATGTTTACGAGGTGAGTCTATGGAAATTATTCCTGTTGTACCGCGTGGTTATTGCAAAGGTGTTGTTCGTGCCATTGAAATTGCAAAAAAATGCGCAAAAGAATATCCTGATAAAAAGATTACTGTATTAGGCATGATTGTACATAACCAGTACGTTGTTGATGCCCTTAAAGAATTGAACATTCATACTGTAGAAGATAAAAAGAAAACACGTCTTGAGCTTTTAGATCAAATCGATGAAGGAGTAGTTATTTTTACTGCCCATGGCATTTCTGATCAGGTCAAACAAAAAGCCCTTGAAAAAGGACTAATCTGTGTGGATGCTTCATGTACAGATGTCATTGAAACACAAAATCTAGTCAAAGAAAAATGTAAAGAAAAAGCTTCAGTCTTATATATTGGAAAAAAGAATCATCCTGAAGCAGAAGCTGTACTATCCATCAGTCCAGATGTTCATCTGATTACACAAATCAGTGATTTGCCAGATGATTTGTCAGGCAATATCTTTGTCACTAATCAGACAACCATGAGTCTATTAGAGATTGAGAAAATTATTGATGAAATTGTAAGAAGATGGCCTCATGCACAAATCATGCGTGAAATCTGTAATGCAACTTCTATCCGTCAGAAAGCAGTGTTAAACTTAAAGAATCTCAATGTTGATTTGCTGATTGTAGTTGGTGATCCCTCTTCCAACAATTCAACAAAATTAAAGGTTCTTGGAACACAAAGCGGTATTCAAGATGTTCTTATGATCGAAACAGTACAGGACCTCACTGAACAAAATATTATGAATCATCAGAAAATTGCTGTAACTTCAGGTGCTTCTACACCTACTGCTTTGACTGCTCAAGTCATTGATGTTCTTCAGCATTATTCACAAACTAAAGAATTTGTTCTGCCTGAAAAATCCCCTAAAATACTATAAATGCATAGCCAAAGCTATGCATTTTTTAATAATTGAATTTCTTCTTCGGTTAAGGGACGATAATCTGCTGTCTTTAGATTAGGATCCAGTGATAAAGGTCCCATAGATAAGCGTTTTAAGAAAGTAACTTCTGAATCACAGGCAATCATCATGCGTTTTACCTGATGAAATTTACCTTCAGTAATCGTTAAGTGTATTAAGCGATCATTGATAACTTGAACTTTCGCAGGCTTACAAAGTTCATTTCCATCAATCATGATCCCCTCTTCAAGCATCTTAATATGTTTTGATGAAATTGGATTTGAAAGATGAACTTCATACACTTTATCCACATGATGACGAGGTGCTAGAAGCTGATGAGCCAGTGCTCCATCATTGGTAATCAATAAAAAACCTTCTGTATCTTTATCAAGACGACCTACAGGAAAACAATTTTGATACGGTATATCCAGTAAATCCAGCACTGTTTTTGTAGGACCTTCTTCTGTGGATGAAATCACTCCCTGAGGCTTATTCAGCATATAGTAAACAAATTCACTGTATATGACTCTTTCACCATCAACTTCAATCCAGTCATTTACTTCATCCACCTTCATATCATCGCTTTTGGCAAGGATATGATTTACAGTTACCAATTTAGAACGAATTAGTTTTTTGACTTCTTTGCGAGTACCATAGCCACTGTGACAAAGTAATTTATCTAAACGAATCATTTCTTACCTCTTTTCAGTTTCCCTGCCATTTTTGTAAGTGACATCTTAAAGATACGCTGAGGCAGCTGGAAGAAAGCCGTTGTGAAAAAGTAAACTGCAACACCCAGGATACCAATAATTCCCAACTGAACAATATCCATCACTTTTGATGAACCCATCCCATCAATCCCTATCCATCTCAGTACAACAAAAGCACCATTCATGGAAATAAGACCAATTGCAATAACAATTAAATTGCGATAAAAACTCTTATAAGAAATTTGATGTTTCTTTTGTATGTAAGACAAATTCAGTACAATAATCACAAAACCAGTAACTGCACTTGACGTAATTGCTCCAGTATAGCCAAACCAGTCAATCAGGAAAAAGAATGTAATAAACTTCATCACAAATCCAATGGCTAAAAACTCCAGACATCTTCTGCGATAGCGCAATGACATCATCATACTGGTAGTAATTGGAGAAATAGTACCGGTAACTGCAAGCAAAGAACTATACATCAATGCTTCTGTTCCGATTTCAAGATATGTAGAACCATACATCAGTGAATAAATCGGACGAGCAAGAGCAAACAGACAGAAACTTAAAGGAAGTCCAATATAACAAACAGTATTCAATGCAGCAAGTACATTTCGCTTCAGCTGAACATAATCTTTTTGTTCAAGATTGGTTGTAAGATGAGGTACAATCCCAGTACTAAATCCAATGGCTAACACCTGTGGAATTGACGTCAGTTTATTGCAGTTGGTTTGAACAATACTATAGTATAGCTGAGCCATTTCTGCAGACACTTCTGTCAGTTCACGCTGCATAAACAAAGTATTGACAATATTCATGGAATTTCCAAGAATACTCATCATCATATACGGAAGACCAAAGGCAATCATTTCTTTGATCAAATCTTTTTTATCAGCTGGCTCACTTTCCTGAACACTTGCAAGTTCTTTGATTTCCCTGTATCCATAACGGTCATGCATCACAAAATACAAAATTGTAACTAACGCTGCCAGACCTGTTGAGAACACAGCCATTCGTACTGCCCAGATATTATCCAGTTTTAATACATAAACACAAACTGCACCCAGTCCCAATAACATCAAAATGCGTACAAGCTGTTCCAGAGTCTGTGAAAAACCATAAGAGACAAAATCCTTCAGTCCCTGATAAAAGCCTCTGTAAGCTGACAAAAACGGCACTAGAAACAAAGACAGTGATAAATAACAAATCACATTCTGAAGTGTACGTATATTTTCTTCACTTGCTGTCTGAGAACTTGAAAATTCTGCAAAAGGACCCGAAAACATCACCAGTACAATAGCCATCAAAAAGCCAGAACATAGCATGATGCTCATAGAAAGCTTACGCACTAAAAGTGCCGTCTTATAATCTTCACGACTTGTATATTTTGCTACCATTGCACTTACCGCAAATGGAATCCCAGCTGAACAAATCATCAGCATCGTATCATACAAACTGTATGCCGCCCCATAATAATGCATATTGGGCTGTGTTGCCATTGCGGTAAACGGCACGATATAGAACAGTCCTAAAAACTTTGAGATAAACACACCAGCAGATGATGTTAAAGCTCCTGCAATAAAAGACTGTTTCACTCTTCTTTTCTTACTCATATTCTCCACTTACTGTTCAGGATTTACCAGATTGCCATCCTCATCCACTTCATCCGGATTCACAATCTGTCCTGTCTGAACATTATCTTCTCCTTCATGCGATCCCATAGCTCCAGCTTCAAGATTGTTAAACTCAAAAAAAGCTCTGCTTGTATTTAAACGTGTACTATCTTTCCATGTGACCATAATGTTCAGCTGAACATCTTCAGTTTCTGCATCTCCGCTTATCGCAAATCCTTTCACAAATCCAGAATTTACATTGTACTGATATGGAATCATACTAAATTTCTGATTTTCAAAGATACCCTTTGTCGGCATCATTTCAGTTTCCTGATAAGGCTGCATGTTTTCTACAACAATCACTTCCACATCATACATTGCAATCTGTGCATTATCAATGTACACATAATAAATCACAGTGCCATCTGAAGTCTCTGGAAATTCAGCATAAATATCAAAATAACGTGAAGCATATTCAAAATTCTCATTTTCAAGGACCGTTTGATAATAAGAAGCATATTTCGCCAGTTTATCCTGTGAGATTTCATTTTCATTCTGTTTGCTGCATCCGCAAAGCAACAAAATAACCATCACAAAACTGATTAGTTTTTTCATGTTCAATCACCTTCTTTTATTATTTTATCATAAAACAAGACTGACAAAAAGGAAAAAGAGAGCATAGCTCTCTTTTTCAGTCATTTCCTTTTTTACGGAATGTTTTGCACAGTGTTTCATGATCGCAGACAGCACGTGCACAATTGTCACATGCTACCTCTACATAAGGAGCACTGCACGAACAATTGACGTTATGCAGACAGCTTTCTACATTGCAGCGAATTACATTGTTCATTGTCTTACCTCCCTGATGATATCTTTCCCTTTTTCTGCACATTTATTCTATAAATTACACATGCCGAAAAACTATAGATTTGATTTTCACCATCATAGAAATGAGAAGTAGAATACTTTAAGTCCATTAGCTGATCATCATTGAGCTTACTCAAAAAATCATTGATTTCATCTTCCAAATCAGATTCGTGACTTTCTTCAAAACATTTAATACAAATCATAAGTTTTCTTTCTTCATATAATCTATGATTCTTTGACGTTCTTCCTGATTCAGCTTAACCAAAGGTAAACGAACCTCATCACTACATAATCCTTTCATATTTAACATCGTTTTGATATCACAAGGAGAGCTCACAAGAAAACACATACGAGAAAGATTTTTCCATTTTTCTATCAGTTTATTTGAATGGATACCCAATGCATGATACTCTGCCATCTTTCTTAATGGCTGTACGCTAAGATGTCCAGCAACACTGACAATACCATCCATGCCTAACTCCAATGCTTTATCATACCAGCCATCATCGCCACAGTATACTTCTAATGATGTTTCTGACAACAAACGATTGATGCACTCAGAATCAAAATAAGCCTGTTTCAGAGCGATAATATTTGAATGTCTGTTTACTAATTCAATGATTGTTTTGACTTCAAGATTCACTCCAGTGCGTTTAGGAACATTATAAAGCATAATCGGAAGCTTTACTCTAGAGGCAACCTCTGAAAAATGCATCAGTAATCCTGTTTGAGATGGACGAACATAATAAGGTGTTATCAGCATAACTCCATCAGCACCTAATTCTTCTGCCTGCCAGCAATATTTTAAAGTCGTATCTGTATTATTTGTTCCACATCCGATCCATAACTCACACTTACTACAAACTGTTTTCTTCACAAGAGTGAACAGATGCTCACGTTCTTCAAAAGTTAAAGAACTCACCTCACCTGTTGTTCCACACACAACAATTCCATCTATATTCATTGAAAGAAAATGATGGCACAAGCGAACAACAGACTCATCATCAATCTCATGATTAGATGTAAATGGTGTTACCATTGCTATCATAACTTTTTTATTATTCATCTTTTTTTCCTTTCTGAATCAATATTGGCTGTATCTGCTGTCCTTCAATCGCTTTATATAGAGTGTCATAAATTAATGAAAAATCTGAAATACAGCTATTTGGTTTACGTATTGGATCATCCTGATAAAAAGGTACTACATAAATATCTTTATGCTGAAACAATTGAAACAAATTAACACTTGATGTCGATAAGATATCATTAGAAGCAATCGCCAAAATAACAGGCTTTTGATTTCTCAGCATTGCCTTTGCACACAGTGCAACAGAATGATCATACAGACCATGTGCAAGTCTGCTTAAACAAGAAGCTGTACATGGTGCTATGACAAATGCATCAAAATCCGAATAAGGACCAACCGTTTCTGCCTGTACAATAGAAGTAAATACTTTTTTATGACTAATCAATTCAAGTGATTGAATCAATTGTTCAGAAGTACCAAAACGAGTATCACATTGTACGCACTTTTCACTAATCACAAACTGTAAATCCAAATCATATTCTGAAGTCAGTTTTTTTAGAAGCTGAAGAATAGTTGGATGATTGCAGAATGAACCACATATGCCCCAAAGCAATTTCAAATCATCAACTCCTTTCGAACATAATTCACAATCAGCAAAGCAGCACTTCTTTTCGAAAAACGTGAAGGCAGAGCATTTTCTTTATATAATCTAACAAAAGGATGATTTCTGCATTTTTCATCCATCCCCACAAATCCAGTCGAAATATCAAAAACATGTTTAATATCTTTCCAATTTGAAACTGTACTACAATCTATGACACATACAGGAGCAGTATTGACAATGATTTCTGATGGATCATCCTTTTTCCATTGTGACAATTCAACCAAATCGCTAGAGGTATCAAATCTTTCAGGATTTCTGGTAATCATACGATAATGACAATTCAAATTACTTAATAATTCAATGACTGCACTTGCGCATCGTCCGCTTCCAATTACATCAATTGTAATTTCATCAAGTGATTTTTCACTTACTGTAATGATTCGCGCAAGTAAACCCTCAGCAGTTAATTCTGCATTTCTCAATAATAGCGTTTCATCCTTTAGCCAAAAGCGTTTTTGCAAGGAAAGATGATGAAGAAAGCTTGAATCTTTTCCTGCAAAAAGAATACATTCATCTGATAAACTTTCTAAAAACTCTGCAATATATAAACCTCTTGATTGCATTTGAATAAATCCATCAGGTTCAACAGACCAGGCAGGCAAAAGTACTGCATCCAATAATGGTGCCAGTTTTTTTAAGTGTCTTTGTGATTCGTTTTCATCCATTTCAAATACTTCAAAATGATTTTGCAGGATTTCTGCGACAATCTTCATTCTATCATCTGATATAAAAACCCCTATTTTCACCACATCACCTCTCTAAAGACTATGCAGTATTTTTTTAAATATGAAAAAAGACAAGGAATGAATCCTTGTCTTCTATTTAGAAAGTGAGAACATACCAGTTCTTTTTCCCTTTTTTCAGAACTGTTAATTCATTGTTGAATGCATCTGACTTCTTCAATTCAAATGCCAAATCTTTTACCTTTTCTCCATTGACCATAATTGAATTTCCATTGATCAGTTCACGTGCTTCACGCTTACTTGATGCAATCTTTGCATTAATCAGTGCATCAACCAGATTAGTTCCATCTTCAATCTTTGTAGTAGGGAAATCTTTTACACCCTGTTTCAGTTCATCCACTGTTAAATTGCGAATATCTCCGCCAAAGAAAGTCTGGGCAATCTTAACTGCACTTTCGTATGCTTCTTCACCATGAATAAATGTAATTACTTCTTTTGCCAGTGCCTTATGGGCTTCACGCAGATGAGGCTGAGTTTTATTCTTTTCTTCAAGAGCTTCAATTTCTTCTCTGCTTATGAATGTCAAAAATTTCAGATAATCAATAACCTTAGCATCTTCAGAGTTAATAAAGAACTGATACATTTCATAAGCAGAAGTCTTATTGATATCAAGCCATACCGCATGACCATTTGTCTTCCCAAACTTTGAACCATCTGCTTTCGTCAGAAGAGGCATTGTGAAGGCATATGCTTCTTTGCCTGTCTTTCTGCGAATCAAATCAATCCCAGCAGTAATATTGCCCCACTGGTCCTGACCAGCTACCTGCATTGTAACATTCTTGTTTTCATAAAGATGCAAAAAGTCCAATGCCTGCAAAATCATATAAGAAAATTCAGTATATGTAATTCCTGTTTCAAGACGTCTTCTTACGATGTCTTTGTTCAGCATATATCCGATATTAAAATATTTACCATAGTCTCTTAAAAAAGAAACCAAATCAATGTCTTTGTACCAGTCATAGTTATTGACTACTTCGAAACCAAACAGTTTTTCTACCTGTGACTTCAAACAATTAAAGTTATGATCAACTTCTTCTTTAGTAATCATAGGACGTTCACTATCTGGTTTTGGATCACCAATCAAACCAGTCCCTCCACCAACTAAAAGGATTGGTGTATGACCAGCATCCTTCAAACGCTTACTAATCAAAAAAGATGAAAAGTGACCAATATGCAGCGAATCACCTGTTGGGTCAGTTCCAATATAAAATGTCATTCCACCTGCATTTAGTTTTTCCTTTAATTCTGGAGAGCTACAGTCTTTCAATAAACCGCGCCACTCAAGTTCTTCATAAATACCCATATTTTTTCCTCCCTTAATAACAAAAAAGCGTCCAATAAGGACGCTTTTGCGTGGTACCACCTTAATTCAGTCTTTCGACTCTCAAATCTTTAACGCAGATAACACGTCTTTACTTTTCATAAAGAAGCTCCAAGATGTATACCTGCATTCTATTCAGCTGTTTGCACCATCCACAGCCTCTCTAAAGAACCTCATACAGTCTCTTCTTTTCAACGCTTTACATGTGAGATTATAACGTTCACACCTCAGAATGTCAATTATTTTGTAGTTTGACGAGGAGTAAACAAATAACTCAGTTCAATTGCCTTGCCTTCCTGTGCATGATTGAGCATCTTTGTCATGACACGCATAGATACAGACCCTAAATCATAAGAAGGAATCGCAAAACTAGATACCTGAGGACGTACCATGGAATTGTATTTTGTATCAATAACACATACAACTTCCATATCTTCAGGTACTCGAATTCCATTTTCTCTTGCTGCATTCAAAATAGCCAAAGCCTGAGAATCACGATTAGCGATAATCAATCCATGACGATGTTCTTTGAAATAACGAGATAAGAAATCATATGATGTACGATATTCAACAGGAATCGGAATAAACTGATCAAAGACAAGTCCCTTTGCAGCATATGCTTTTTCAGCACCTTTGACCATAGAATCAATAGAATTGTTATTTTTTCTATCCTGAATAATCGCAATATCTTTACAGTTTTGTTCCAGATATTTTGTAACAAGTTCAAATACTGCCTTTTCAATATCTACATACACAGAACTGATAGACTTTCCAGACATTTTATTCCCTACAATCACAATAGGAATATTGTATTTAGTCAGCTGATCTAATTCTGCATCAGTCAGACGGTCATTATAAATGATGACACCATCAACACGTGACTTAATAATGTTTTCAATAATATCACTGATTTCATTGATCCCTTCAGTAGTTGTATGAAGCATGACATTGTATTTATCAATCTTTGATACATCCAAAAGACCATTGATAATCTGACCAGTATAAGTAAAGCTTGCTTCTGGAATGACCAGTGCAATTGTTGTGGTCTTAGAAAGTGCCAGACCCTGTGCAATCGCATTTGGTTTGTAACCTAATTTTTCAATCGCTTCTTCTACTCGCTGACGAGTATTGCCTTTTACGACATCACTGCCGTTAATCACTCGAGAAACAGTTGCCAGTGAAACACCTGCTTCATGAGCGACATCATAGATCGTAACACGTTTCATTCAGACACACCTCTTTCCCTTATTATTCCTGCTCAGTATTTTCTGATTCTTCAGTTTTTTCTTCCGGACGCAGCCATTTTCTTAATGCATCCACAGCTTTTTCAGCAACATCGAGAGTTACATCTTTTGCCTTCTCAATCTTTTCATTGACTTCTGGTTTAGATGTAAATTCATCAACATGTTTCGAAACAAATTCAACTGCATTTGAAGTCACTTCTTCAGCTTTGTACTTAAATGCATTAAACTTTGCCATAAATTCTTCATTTTCCTGAATCTTTTCTACATTTTCTTTTAGGCTCTCTGCGATCTTGTCATATGTTTCAGCACAGAATAGTTTCGCATCTTCTACCTTCTGTTTCAATTCAGGATCATTTTTCAACTGATGAAGACGATTTTTTGTATCTTCAGCAATTGCCTTAGACTTTTCACTAATTAAATTCACAGTATCCTGCAACTGTTCATTATTTAGCATTTCGCTTGTAGTATTTTTAATCGCATCAATGCACTTATTCATGAATTCAACTGCATTTTCTTTCAGCTGTTCAGCTTCAGCACGTACATTTTCATCTTCACGAATCACTTCATCAGTATCGTCCGAAATATCCTGAATCTGTTTCTTCAGCTCTTCAACAGTTTCTTCAACAGTCATATTTTCATGGTTTGTGTTTTCACTCATGATTGTTATCTCCTTCCTGAATTGTGTTTTCTGCAGTGTTTGCTGCAGTTCTTTCTTCCTTCATGGTCTGAAGGTTGCTTTTCAATGAATCAAGCTGAGTAGAAATGTAATCCTTTGCCTGAGCCATTGCCTTTTCAGCACTTTCCTGTGCTCTATCAACAGAATGTGACAAATTAACAACAGTATCCAATGGAGCCTGGATTTTTTCAATACTTTGATCAACACTTTCAAGTGTAGGCTTAAGTTCTTTTATACGCTCTGTTGCTTCTTTGACAAGTGTACTCAAACGAACAAGCAATACAATCAGCGCAATCAATGCAATCGCTCCTAATGTAGGCAGCACAAGATTTGAGAAGACTCTCAGCGCTTCAAGCAGTTCATCGACTGGACTCATTCTAATCACCTCTTCTCTATTTTACCAGAAATGAAAATATTTTCAATAGTTTTGAAAGCGTTTTACCTTTTCAGCAAGTTCATAAATATCTTTACTTGACATGAAAAGATAAACGCATGGTTCTTCTTTTGCTAAAATCTTTGCGCCCTCATCATCCTCAGATAAGATGAAAGACCCTTCAATCATTTTCGACAAGTACGTAATATCAATATCTGTACCATCTTGTTTATCATCTATACTTGTAAAATCACACAAATAGACAACATCAGCTTTACGCAGCGCAGATGCAAACTGCTCGGCAAAATACAGTACACGTGAAGCACGATGAGGTTTAAAAATTGCAACAAGCTTTTTATCAGGGAAACGCTTTCTAGCAGTATCCACTGTTACAGATACTTCTGTAGGATGATGTGCATAGTCATCCACAAAGATATTTTCTCCATGTACTTCAACACTGAAACGGCGTTTAGCACCTGTAAACAAGCTTAAACTTTCTTCAATCTGTTTTGCATTAAGTCCCATCAGGTATCCCACAGTAATGACACCTAAAGAATTCCATAACAGATGATGTCCAACAAATGGAAGATCAAAGTGACCAAACAATTGATTATGAATCAGAACATCAAATGACATGCCAGTACTTGTTTCAACAATGTTTTCGGCAACAACATCATTTTCTTTGCCTTCACCATAATACCAGCACTTCTTCCCCTTTAAATCAAGCGAACGAGCTTTTAGATCATCCCCAAAAACAACTAGTGCCTTTTTTACATTTTCCGCAAACTGTTCATAAGCTAGTGAATAATCTTCTTCAGAAGTGAAATAATCAACATGATCAATTTCTACATTTGTAATAATGGCATAATCTGGTGAATATGCTAAAAAATGACGACGGAATTCACATGCTTCAACAACAATGTTTTCGCTATCTGAATGAATTTTCCCAGTTCCATCACCAATTAAATACCCAGTTGGCATCCAATGATTCAGCATGCAGCTTAACATGCCAGTTGTCGTTGTTTTACCATGACTGCCTGCAACACATACAGAATGATATCCTTTCATCAGTTCTCCAAGATATTCATGATATCTAAAACAAGTAACTGTAGGATTATTACGTGCAGCCTTCACTTCTTCAAAATCTTCAAGAAATGCATTTCCAATAATTACAGTACTGTGATCCGGTATATTTTTCGCATCAAAAGAAAGAATCACGATTCCCCTTTCTCTAAGCGGATCTTCTGTAAAGAAATGCTTCTGTAAATCAGACCCCATTACCTCATGTCCTAAATCATGAAGCATGCATGCCAATGCAGCCATGCCAGTTCCTTTAATACCAATAAAATAGAACAAGTTCATCCCTCTATTCTTCGTCGCAAAACAAATTCAGCTGACTTTCTACTATCTTATGCTGAGCAGGCTTCTCTGGTTCATTTTCACTTAAAGAACGAATCAGTGAATCTAAATCATTTGGATCTTCTTCACGAACCATATTTTCATTCGCAAACCACTCTTCTTCATAAGTATGTTCAGGTTTTGAAAGAAGGTCATCCAAAGAGACATTATCAACTTCATCTTCCTTCACTACACGACTTGAAGACACAGGATTCTTTGCATCCTTTGTAACACCATAAATTGGTGAAATTACTGTTCCCAGCAAAGAATTATTATGTACAACTTTACGTTTAGGTGCAGCTGGTGATGAAAGTTCACTCACTGTTTTCTTTTCATCTTCAAGCACACCAAAAATCGGTGAAATCACCTGTGAAAATTCATATTCAGTTTCACGTTTCTGAGTGAATTTAGGAACATTGACTTTTGTCTCCTTTACTGGATCAAGATCAATCATAATCCCCTTAGATTCTGCAGGCTTTTCAACCACAGTTTCTTCCTTTTCTTCCTGTACATCCTCAGTCTTTTTTTCTTCTTTCAGTGTTACAGGCTCTGCCTTTTTTGGCAGCTCAGGTTCCTGCTTTTTAGGCTGTACATCAATTACAGGTTCACTTTCTTCATACTCACTTTCAAAATCTTCAATTTCTTCTTCTTCAAATAAAAGATTGACCAATTTCTTAAACATTGTTTTTCCTCCTATTCTTCAGGGACCAGTTCATCTGTCCAGACTTCAGGCAATTTTTCGACAGGCTCATCGATTTCAGGCTCTTCATCTGTAAATTCACCAGATTCCGTAATTCCAATCAGTTCATCCAAACGACCATTCTCTGCAAATTCTTCCTTAAACAAATCAACTTTTTCTCGCTGGTGTTCATCAGCAGGCTTGGATGAATAATAACTAATAATTTCTGCTTCATTGACTTCTACAGTACGAGATATTTTCAGCATCTGCAGCACAACATCATCAATCATGACATAATCCAATGTTGAATAAAAATTCACAGCATGCGTCTGCAAATCAACATAATACTTTCCACTGTCAAGCAGATAAACCGATAATGCATATTCATAGCCAGTCTTAGTACAATCTTCATATTTCCCTGAAAGATATACCAGTTCATTTCCTGTAGGTTTTCTTAAAACAGGTACATCTGGATAATATTTAGAATTCATGACAGTAGAAATATCAAGGTTCATCACAATCTTGACACCATTAAACACCAATACATTAGAAGTCATTGTTGATGTTTTTCTTCCAACATTTGGTTCTGTATAGTAACTAAACAATGTCTTGTGATTATCTGCCAGACAAGCTGCTTCCTGTGCAAGCAAATCATCTATCTGACGCTGCAGATTCTTTTCAAGATCAGCAGGATTTGCAGAACATCCACAGCACACCATCAGAATCAACAGTACAATCAAGATTCTTTTCATGAGTCCTCCTTACTTTGACAGTTTGGTCCAGACAGCACGATATATCGGCTGATTCAAATCCACAAATTTCCTTTCGTATTCAGTCATCACATCTTCAGGATGATCTTCAGCACGGAAGTCAACATTTACATCACTTAAAATAAAATGACACTGTGCAAATTCCAGCAATGAAAACTCAAACAATTTACGATTATCTGTTTTCATGATAATCTGTCCATTTTCACAAAGCAGTTTCTCATATACTTCAAGAAATCTGCGATGAGATAAACGACGCTTCTTATAGCCAGTTTTAGGCCATGGATCACTGAAATTCAAATGTATGACATCAATTTCACCATCCGCAAACCATTCAGAAATCTTTTCTGCATCCTGCGCAATCAGAAGCTGATTATCATGTTCAGATTCTACTGCTTTTTTTGCCGCAATTGCAGCTACATTTGTATTCTTTTCTATTCCAACCCATCCAGCTTCAGGGTACAATTCAGCCATTAATGTAAAATAGTCACCTTTGCCGCTTCCAATTTCAACATGCAGATTCTGTTTGTTTAATCTGTTTTTCCAGTATCCTTTCAAAGAATCTGGAGATGCAATCACAACATCATCATGTTCAGTTAGAAATGGTTCAGCCCAGCTTTTCTTTCGCATTCTCATATCTATTACCTCACTATCATATAATACCATAATTCGAGGTTTCTTTGAAACTTTTTCAGAATATTTTATGAAAAAAGCAGATGCTATTGCATCTGCTTAGTCAGCCTTCTTTTTGAAAACTCTTTTTTCTCCACGTGGACGATCCTGCTTAGGCTTTTCTTCATAGCCTTCTGGCTTTTCAAGAAGATCTCTTGCAGATACGTTCACACGACCCTTTTCATCAATTTCTGTTACGATAACCTTAACAATGTCACCCATCTTCAGCTTATCTTCAGGTTTTTCTACACGTTCCCAAGCAATCTTAGAAACATGCAGCAATCCATCTGTTGAACCAAACAGGTTAACAAATGCACCGAACTTTTCAATACGTACGACTTTACCTTCGTAAATATCTCCAACTTTAGCTTCACGGATAATGTTTTCAATCCATGCTTTAGCCTTGTCAAGCATTTCCTGATCATTGTGGTAAATGACACAGCGTCCATCATCTTCGATATCAATCTTGCACTGTCCGCATTCATCAATAATCTGATTGATAACCTTACCGCCTGTACCAATAACTTCACGAATCTTATCTACAGGAATTGTCATATTGACCATCTTAGGAGCATACTTAGAAACATGATCACGTGGTGCTTCAATTGCAGCAGTCATGTTTTCCAAAATTTCCATACGACCCTTACGAGCCTGCGCCAAAGCTTCTGTCAGGATATCACGGTTGATACCTTCAATCTTAATATCCATCTGAAGTCCAGTAATACCTTCAGTTGTACCAGCTACCTTAAAGTCCATATCTCCATAATGGTCTTCCATACCCTGGATATCAGTTAATACTGTATAATGATCACCCCAAGTTACCAGACCCATTGCAATACCAGCAACTGGACGCTTGATTGGAACACCTGCAGCCATCAAAGCCATAGTACCAGCACATGTTGAAGCCTGTGAACTTGAACCATTTGATTCCAGAACTTCAGCAACCAGACGAATTGTATATGGGAATTCTTCTTCTGAAGGAATAACCTGCAATAGTGAACGTTCAACCAGTGCACCATGTCCAATTTCACGACGTCCTGGAGAACCCATACGTCCAACTTCACCTACTGAATATGGAGGGAAGTTATAGTGATGAATGAAACGCTTAGATTCAACTTCAGTCAAGTCATCAATAATCTGATTATCACCCATTGCACCAAGTGTACATACGCTCATTACCTGTGTTTCTCCACGAGTGAACATTGCTGAACCATGTGCACGAGGCAGCATGTCAACCTGTGAATCCAAAGGACGAATTTCATCTACTTCACGTCCATCAGGACGAATTTTTTCAACAGAAATCAAGCGACGAACTTCTCCTGCAACAATTTCAGTACAGTATTCACGAGTCATCTTCACTGCCTTGTCTTTCGCCTTGTCATTTTCAAATTCCATAGCTTCAACAGCAGCTGCCATTTCATCAGTGATTTCATCAATCTTTCCATAACGTTCCAGCTTCTGTTTAATAGAAACAGCTTCTTCTAAGCGAGCCTTACCGTTTGCATCAACGAATTCTTTGATTTCAGGCTTGATTTCATAAAGGACAACTTCCATCTTTTCCTTTGCACATTTCGCAATTATTTCTTCCTGGAATGCACAAAGCATTTTAATGTATTCATGACCAAACAGCAGTGCACCCAGCATAGCTTCTTCGCTAACTTCCTTAGCACCTGCTTCAACCATGTTGATTGCATCCTTTGTACCTGCAACAGTCAGGTTGATGTCAGAACGTTCCATCATTTCATTTGTTGGGTTAATTACATATTCGCCATCAACACGACCAACAATTACCCCAGCAATAGGACCATTGAATGGGATATCAGATACGCACAGTGCGCAGCTTGCCCCAAACATAGCAGCCATTTCTGGTGAACAGTCTGGATCTACAGACAGTACAGTATTCACTACCTGTACTTCATTACGGAATCCTTCCGCAAACAAAGGACGAATAGGACGGTCGATCATACGAGCAGTCAAAGTTGCATGTTCGCTTGGTCTTCCTTCTCTTCTTAAAAATCCCCCAGGGATCTTCCCTACTGAATACAGCTTTTCTTCAAAACTCACTGTCAGAGGGAAAAAGTCAGTATCTTTAGCCACATGGCTAGCAGTAGCAGTCGACAGAACGACTGTATCTTCATAACGTACGATTACGGAACCACCGGCCTGTTTTGCAATTTCGCCGGTTTCAATTGTCAAGTTTCTTCCACAAAAATCAAAATTAAATACTTGTTTTGCCATCTTTTCACCTCATTTTTCTCTAACTACATAATATTAGCACAGATTTAAAGAAAAGCCAGAAGAAAAAGCGTTTTTTTCAATAAAAGTTACATTATAAAACTGGAGATTTCTCTCCAGTTTTTAGGTTTATTCTACAGATTTCAAACTTTCAACCATCGGAATTTCACGCAGTCTTTTCTTCATAACGAAATTTACAATAACAGTAAAGATTAAAGTCACAACAAAAGCCATAAAATAGCTTTGTGGTTTAACTAAACGTCCAAACATGACATTATCAAGTTCAACCATAATCATAATTGCTAAATGCAGATACTTGCCTAAAACTAGTCCAGCTAGTGCTCCAATAGAAGACAAGACAATGTTTTCATTATATACATAATCATTGACTTCTTTATGATGGAATCCAAGAACTTTCAGTGTTGCAATTTCTCGTACACGTTCACTGATATTGACATTGGTCAAATTGAACAAGACAACAAATGCCAATGCACCTGCAGATACAATAATAACAACTACAATCAAATCCAAACTCTGAATCATGGAAGAAAAGTTATCTCGAATACTAGTGTAGAAAGAGACAGACTGTACTTCATCATAAGCTGTCAACAATGATGCAACCTCTCCATCATCTGGCTGATCTTGCTGATTAGTAACAAGCAGCAATGTATTATCTTTCGCTCTTAAATCAAAAGCTTTCTGATAACAGCTTTCTGACATATAGGCAAAATGATTTACATAGTTTTCCGTAATACCAATTACCTCAAAAGAACGAACCATGCCATCTTCATTAGAAAGATTTACCTTATCTCCCACAGAGATATTCAGCTGATTGCACATATGCTCTGTCAAGATGACTCCATCAGAATCAAGTTCAATTTCATTTCCTGTCTTTCTTTCATGAAGCGAGACAAAATTTTTAAACTGATTCACATTCTCTACTACCATCAAGGTCATATCAATACTTTCTGATTCAAAATCAAGCACACTGGATGCACAATGAACTGCCATCACATCATCTAAAATTTCAGATTCCTTTGCTTCAATGACAATCTGATCAATTCTTTCATCATCTATATCATCATTCAGTGTTGCAGTACCTATGTATTCAAAGACAGCACCAAACTGCTGATCAACAATAGCGTTAATCGAGTCTTTAACCCCAAAGCCCGCAATCAAAAGTGCAGTACACCCTGAAATCCCAATGACCGTCATAAAGAAACGTTTTTTATATCTAAAAATGTTTCTAGCAGTCACTTTCGATGTAAATGAGAAACGATTCCACAGCCAGCTAATTCTTTCAAGAAGAATCTTTTTTCCTAGTTTTGGTGCTTTAGGACGCATCAAAAGAGCTGGAGTTTCAATGAGTTCCGAGTAGCATGCTCCCACTGCTGCTAGTGTTGTTACTGAACAAATCAAAACGGTTGAAATAATCATCAGCGAAATATGTGTTGTAAAACGAATCACTGGCAAAATATACATCATGTTCCATGCAGTATAAATCACTCCTGGAAACACTGTTAAACCAAATGCAAGTCCTATTGCACAGCCGCTTAAAGAAGCAAATGCTGCATAGAACACATACTTAAACGCAATGTCCTTATTAGAATATCCCAGTGCTTTCATTGTACCAATCTGAGTACGCTGTTCATCCACCATACGTGTCATCGTTGTCAGACACACTAAAGCTGCAACCAGAAAGAAGAAAACTGGAAAAATTACCGCAATAGCGTCCATTCTTTCAATTGCCCCTTGATAATCAACATAGCTGTAATGAGAATTTCTATCCAGGATATACCATTGTGCTTTATCAATACGGTCAATTTCATCTTTTGCGCGTACAAGATCTTCATAACCTTCACGAAGCTGTTCTTCACCTTTTAATTTTTCTTCAGAGAGCTGTTTCTTTCCTTCTTCAAGTTCCACATAACCTGCATCTATTTTTTTCTGAGCAGCAAGCAGTTCTTTTTCAGCGAGTGCTTTTGCATCATTCAGCTGTTTCTGTCCTTCTTCAACTTGTCGCTGTCCATCTTTTAAATAAGTTTTAAATTCTTCAATCAAAGCTTCAAATGGTTCAAGACTTTGATTCAAAACATTTAATGCAGTTTTATAAGCTTCAGCCTGACTTTGTAAACTCAAAATTCTACTGTTTAATTCACTTTGTTGACTCAAAAGCTCATTTCTCTCATCAGAAGAATTTGACTGATTTGATTCAATATATTCTTCTTTTTCTTTTAATTCAGCCTCTAAAGAAACTAGATTCTGTTTTTCTGCATCAAGTTCAGCCTGAATTTCTGCTTTCTGCTCTTCATCTAACAAAGGTGAAGATAAAGAAAGTTCAAGTGATTGAATCGACGCTTTTGACATGCTAATTTCACTTTGAAGCTGTATGACACGTGATTGTGCTTCTGCAAATTCACTGTTAGCTTTATCTATTTCATCAATTCTTTGATTCACTTCATTCAATTCTGTTTGAAGCACTTCAAGTTCTGCATTCACTTCATCCAGCTTAGCCTGAGTTTCATTTCTTGACTGGATCGAGTCTGCATTCATTTCATAATATGTCTTTTCAGCCATTTCCAGAAGTTTTGTATATTCTTCTATTTGAGCTTTACCTTCATCAATTTCTTTTTGAGCATCATTCATTTGAAGCTGAGCAAGCATCTTCTGAGAGTCCAATTCTGCCTGTCCTCGAACCAGCTGCATTTCTGCATCTTTTATTTTTTGCTCAGCAGCTTCAATCTCTTTTTCAAATAGAAGTTTTCCTTCTTCATAGGCTTTCACACCCTCATCATACTGATCAAGAGCATCACTCATGATTTCATCTCGACGAATCTTAGAACGTTTAAACCCCAGATTCTCAAGTTCATCCATGACATCTTCCAGATAGTCAAAATATTCATCCTCATAGCTGTTAAAGGCATCTGCACCTTTTACAGATAGAAATACTTCTGTATAAACATCCATGTTGAAGTTATCTTCAAGAACATAACCATAAAATCCTAGCGTACCACTTCCAACATTAGAAGGTCCTTTTTGAAACGACAAATAATAAGGTGTCTGTACAATCCCAACAATCTTATAACGAGTCACATCAAATGTATCTTTCAAATCTCCTTCTGCAGGACGCAATAAAATGCTTTTCCCAATCTGAAAGGAATTTTCCAGCATCTGTGTTTTTTCAACGACAATTTCACCTGTTTTTTCAGGAAGTCTTCCTTCTACCAAAATCAGCCGATTCAGATAATCGGATCCTTGAGAGTCTATCTGTTCCTTATTTAAGGAATGAACACGCATGACATTTAAACTCTGCCCATCATTGACCAGTACATCTGCACTATAAGCAGGCATCACTCCATCAAGAACTTCAATCTTTTCTATCTCATCAATATCTTCAGCAGTGATACCAAAATTGGACAAAACACGAATATCCATCAAATGGTGTTCATCATAATATAAATCCGCATTGTAAGCCATCGTTGGAGCTGAGGCACAAACTCCTGCAAAAAATGCCACCCCAATTGCAGCAATGCCAAAAATAGAGAAAAATCGGCTTTTAGTCTTCCAGATTTCTCTAAATGTATCCTTTAAAATAGAATGCTTCAGTTTTACCATTCAATTGTCTCCACATCGACAGGGTTTTCATTGATGATCATTTTTTCAATCTTTCCGCTTTTAACGTGAAGGACTTTATCTCCCATAGGACAAAGCGCAAGATTATGTGTAATAACAATCACTGTCATATGATGAGTTCGACAAGTATCCTGAAGCAGTTTCAAAATAGCTTTCCCCGTCTTATAGTCCAGCGCTCCTGTAGGTTCATCACACAAAAGAAGTTTCGGATTTTTAGCGAGTGCACGTGCAATCGCTACACGCTGCTGTTCTCCACCAGAAAGCTGTGAAGGAAAGTTATTTTTACGATCTTTCAGTCCTACTGCTTCAATAGTTGCATCAATATTTAGTGGGTTTTTACAAATTTGAGTTGCCAGTTCAATATTTTCTTTTGCCGTTAAATTCTGAACAAGATTATAAAACTGGAAGACAAAACCAATATCATAACGACGATAATCGCATAACTGCTTGTCATTAAATGAACTAACTTCTTCCCCATCCACAATGATTTCTCCACTTGTAGAAGTATCCATACCACCTAATAGATTCAGGATCGTACTTTTCCCTGCACCCGATGCTCCGGCAATCACGACAAATTCACCTTGCTGAATCTCAAAATTCACACCAGCAAGTGCTTCAATCTTCACTTCACCCATCTGGTAAATCTTTTTTACATCTTTAAATTCAATAAATGCACTCATGCCTGTACCTCCTGAAGATAACGATTCATATCAAAATCAAGCATTGATAAATAAAGTCTTAAATATAAACGAATCATAAAACCTGCTTTCTTTTCATCAAAGTTCAGTTCTTCAAGGCGAAGCAAACATTCCTGAAGACCACTAAAAATAGAAACTGCCAGCATTCTGGAAAACAACTGAATCTCATACACCTGATCTTTAAAATCATTAAAAATTTCTGAGATCATCGTTCCAACAAGCTGAGTAAACCACGCTGAAATCTGTGTCTGAACTTCAGAATCCATAAACAAGATTCTCATCTCATCCTTAAAATCTTGATAGAGCAGTGATAAATCATCTGCCAAAGAGTCCAAGATCAATGTCATTTCCTGTTTAGAAAGACCTAATGAAGATGCTTGATGAAACAAGCTTAAACGATCATGAGTTTTATTTTGAATCATGTCATTGAGTCTTTCCAATGCAGGAGAAACAATAAACATAATCAGCTCATCCTTGCTTTTAAAATAACGATAAAGATTTCCAACAGTCATACCACTGTGAAAGGCAATGCTACGCATTGAAGCATCTCGCACTCCTTTTTCAAGCAGTTCTTTTTTTGCAGATGTTAAAATCCTGTTTCTTAATTCTTCTTTTAAAACTTGTGCCATAAATAAACCTCCGTTCATTTATTCATTAAAAGTATACAGCCGTTCACGTTTGAAATCAATTCTACTTAACTAACAATTATTACAAAATGTAAAAAAACAGATTGGAAATTCCAATCTGTCTCTTTTTTGTTTTAACTACTTTCTCAGACCCAGGCTCTGAACCAGTTCACGATAACGATTGATGTCAGTGTTCTTCAGATAAGCCAGGAACTTTCTTCTGCGTCCAACCTTCATCATCAAACCACGTGTTGAATGATAGTCCTTCTTGTGTTCCTTCAGGTGATCAGTCAAACGGTTAATTTCCGCAGTCAGTACAGCAACCTGTACTTCGATAGAACCAGTATCGCCTTCTGTACGAGCATACTTAGTCATGATGGCATTCTTTTCAGCTTTAGTCAACATTTTAATTTCCTCCTATTGTTATGACCTAATGAACCGCGGTATCGGCGAGGAAGCCATATATCCCAGTCCAAAAGCTTTATTATGATACCACACACCTTTCATAAACACAATCTTTTTTTGAGTTTTTTTATACTTTGTGATATCCTTGAATCAAGGAGTGATTGAATATGAAAATTTGTTGGATTGGTACAGGTGTAATGGGAGCTTCCATGGCAAAAAACTGTATCGCACATGGACATGAAGTCCAAGTCTATAACCGTACTTTTTCTAAGGCTAAAGCCTGTGAAGAGTTTGGTGCTAAAGCATTTGAAAATTTAAAAGATGCCCTTCAGGGTGTTGAAGCAGTATTTACCATCGTTGGATATCCAAAAGATGTTGAAGAGGTCTATAACGTTATTTTTGAAACATGTCCAGAAGGTACAATTGCCGTTGATATGACAACTTCTGCCCCTTCACTTGCAGTTAAACTTGCTGAAGAAGGTCTTAAACATGGTATACATGTACTTGATGCACCTGTTTCTGGCGGAGATACTGGTGCACGCAATGCTACACTTTCTATTATGGTAGGTGGAAATAAAGATGCGTATGATAAAGTTTACCCTCTTTTTGAATGCATGGGTAAAAATATTGTTTACATGGGCAAAGCAGGCTCAGGCCAGCACACAAAGATGGCCAATCAGGTAGCTATTGCAGGTACTATTGCAGCTGTTAATGAAGCTCTTACTTACTCAAAAGCTGCTGATCTTGATCCAGACAAAGTTCTTTCAGCAATCAGTGCAGGTGCTGCAGGAAGCTGGCAAATGTCCAACAATGGACCAAAGATGCTCAAGAAAGATGATTCGGCAGGCTTCTTTATTAAACATTTCATCAAAGACATGCGCTTAGCACAAAAAGAAGCCTCAGACAGAGGTCTGAAGCTTGAAGTTTTAGATGAAGTATTAAAAATCTATGAAGAACTTTCTGCTGAAGGCTGTGATGACTTTGGTACACAGTCTATCTACAGACACTTTAAATAAATTCTTCAAGTACAGTATTGAGGATTTCAAAGCCACGATTCGTGGCTTTTATTTTGCCCTGATCAATGACTATCCATTTTCTATCTAAGCATTTTTTTAAAGGAACTGCATAAACTTCTTCAAATTTATGATGAAATCGTTTATAAAAAAGTTCTAAAGACATCCCCTCTTTAAGACGAAGTCCCATCATCAGCATTTCAAACATTTCATCCTCTTCAGTTAATGAAATCAGTTCTAATTTTAAAGGATTATCTAAATAATGATGAAATCCTCTCACATGATCATAACGCTGATGATTTTCCTTACCACTAGCCCCTAATCCCAGTCCAATAAAATCTTCATAATGCCAGTATGCTTTGTTGTGAAGTGACTGAAATCCAGATTTAGAAAAACTGCTGATTTCATACTGTTCAAATCCCTGAGATTCTAAATATTCAATAGCCGCTTCATACATATCTGCTTCAGTTTCACTATCCAATGCTTCCAAATGCTGACGTGCAAACGCACTTCCAGGCTCAATTGTCAGCGAATACATAGAAAGATGTGTAACAGGAAGCTCTGTACACTGTTTTAGCGTATTTAGCCATTGTTCCATCGTTTGTGTAGGGAGTGAATACATTGCATCAACAGAAATATTAGTAATTCCATAAAGATTTAAAGTATGAATCGCTTCTTTGATCATTTGTGAAGTATGACGTCGATTCATCATCTTCAAAAGTTCATCATCAAAAGTCTGTACACCTAAAGACACACGATTTACACCAAATTCAGATGCCAATCTAACAACATCATCATTGCAGCTTTCTGGATTCATTTCCATCGTGTATTCAATCACATGTTTTGAATAAGGCTCTAAAAGCTGTAATAATCGTTTTAGCTGAGACATTTTTAAACAGCTAGGAGTCCCTCCGCCAAGATAAATTGTCTTTAAATGATCGGATATTTCTCGATTCTGAATTTCTATTTCTAGTGCATCTAACCATTTATCAGCCAAAATTTCAGAATATCCAGCACGCTGAAAGTCGCAGTAGCCACATATACTTCTGCAAAAAGGAACATGCACATAACAATATTCAGCCATCATCATCCCTCCTGCACTCTATTTTAACACAGAATCATTTTATCGTGCAGTATACACATATTTCTTCCCCTGTTTAAACATTTGGTAGAATCCTAAATCAACCATCTGTTTTAACGCGCATCTTCCCGTTTCATAACATACACCACTGCATTCAATAAACTGTTCAATCGTATAATAATAACCAGGTTCATGATGATTGATATAGAACTGTATCTGATATTTTTTTAACTGTGGATACTGAAAACTCAAATGATTCAAAGATTTCACTGATTTCATTTTCATCTGTTCAATCTCAATCTTCATTCGTCTAGACCATACTAATAATAAAGTTTCCAGTACATAAGTACCATCTTTTTGATATTTCTGGTTTAAATCTTCTACTTGTATCACAGAACATAATTTTTTCAATCCAAACTGATTCAGCATGGCTCCTACCACTAATCCACACTTCTCATTTTGTTGAAGCAACATGATAATTCCAGCAATTTTCACAACATTTGGCACATCCGTATTGTTCACAAGTTCAAGAATTGAATGCTCATACTCATTTCCATACATCAGGGAAATATCATGTAACCTGTTGATCAAATGACCTGATGTCTTCAGATAATGCTGAAACATCCATAAAGCGTCAGCAGACCCAAACAATGATTCCATTGTATTCTCATTCTTTGGTTCTATTTGAATCAACAGTTCATAAAATCTCATTGTCTTCTTTAATATTCCCGGGCAAAGACAAAATTCGACAGAATCTGTTTTAACCATATATTCCCTGCGATATTCTAAAAGCTGATTCCATATTGGTTCTGCCAGATGTTTCCCTAATGAATCAGCTACTTCCTGTTTTGATGCATAATGTTCATCCGTATATTCCACCATCAAGTTCATCTTTATCACCTTAGTGGTAGTGTAGCATAAACAAGATATTAATTTGAAAGATTCGACAAAAGTTCCTAATACTCATCAATAAAAGAAAAATCCTGACAAATGTCAGGATTAGTCAACTTCTATCAATTCGTACTCTTTGTTTCCTACACCAATTTCATAGGCTGCATCAATCGTTAATGTACCATTTCTGCTTTCAATACGCTTGATAAGATCTTTTTTTCCAGGATCTTCACATGCATATACCAAATCAACACAAGCCTGATCCAATGCAACAGGGTCCAACGAAGAAAGAATACCAATATCGCGAATCTTAGGATCTTCAGCTTTTGCACAGCAGTCACAGTCAACAGACATATTGCACATCACATTGACATACAAAATCTTTCCTTGTTTATAGTCAACAACAGACTTTGCAGCATCAGCCATAGATCTCAAAAATGAATCATGATCTGCAGACCAAATTTTTTCAGGGTCTCCTACACCATGAATATAAGCTTTACCATAACTTGAGGCAATCCCAATTGAAATGTTCTTGAGTGCTCCTCCATAACCTCCCATAGGATGACCTTTAAAATGAGAAAGAACTAACATGGAATCATAATTTTCAAAATTTGCACCCACATAGTTTTTAGTAATCATTTTACCACCAACAACAGGAATTTCAATTTCATCATCTTCATCCATAAT
>JAFULN010000057.1 GCA_017473335.1 Erysipelotrichaceae bacterium | reverse complement strand
TTCCTCCTTGTTTCTTCTTGCTTTTGTGATTTCGCAGACCACATTCGCATTATACTCGCAAGGAGGATCTTTTTCATTATCTCTCCGCTTAAGCTTTTCTTTACCCCCAGACTATCTGGGGGTTTTATTGTATACAAAAAACGCACAGATTATCAGTATCTCTGTGCGTTTTAAGTTGTTTTTAAAGATTTCAGACATTCATGAAATCGTCAATTCTTTTAAGAATTATGTCATTTTTTTGATAACTGAAATCATTGGCATCAATTATTAGACTGTCCCCTGGAATCTCTTCCTGTCTTGATTTCTCAGTGTATTTCTTAAAATCCTCATAGATGTCAAAAGTTGTGCTTAAATGAACAGGATGTCTGTTCTCATTATAGATTCTGTTCAAATAACGTTGATGCAAGAGTTCTACATCACCACGCAAAACAAGTGTCAACACTTCATAATCATGATCCTCAGCAATCTTATGAAGAGATTCTAATTCTTCTGTGTGGAAATTTGACTCTAGAATCATTCCCTTATTCAGTCTTGCGAATTCAGAAAAAATGTGAAACATCAGTTTCATTGAAGCATTTGATAGTTTCTTATTTTCTTCTCTGTTAGTAAAACCTATAGTATCTCCTAAGACCTCTTTAATCGAATCTTTAAAGAATAAACTCATATCATATCGTTCAGATAAAAGATGAGCGAAAGTTGATTTATCAGTCGCTAAATCTCCTGTAATTAACAAAAGCTTTTTCATATGTACCTCGAAATTATTCTTTCAATCAATTATTTACTTTAAAACATTTTATTAACTCTTCATTTACAGATACATTCAGTTCTCCTATATCTGTTTTTTCAAATGTTCCATGGCAATCAGAACCACAACTCCAAATCAAATCAAATTTATTGCAAAGTTCAAGACAGGTTGCAGTAATTTCTTCAGAATGCGAAGGATAATAACATTCGATTCCATCAACACTAAAATTTTGTGCTATTTCATCCAAAGTCGATTCAAACTCACCAATAGATACATTTTTGATTACTTTCCCTGGATGAGCAAGAACTGCGATGCCACATGCTTCATGGATTGCTTTACAAACTTCTTGAATCGAAGGAAAGTTTATCTCATCATATGTTCATGTACTTTTATTCCACCTTATAGATTTCTTCATCGAGTAGTAGTTTATTAATGAAATCGAACAAGTGTATCTTCTTCATTATGATATTCAGAGCTATAACGTTCAGATGATTCGACATCTTCTACAAACGCAAAGAAAATTGTTGCTTCCGCATTCCAAAAAATAGGTTCTACAATTTCTGTTACTTTCTCAATGATTTCATCTTTGTGCTCAATCAAAGAATTATCCAAAACACAGTACATCTGAAAATACGCAATATTTTCTATATTGGAATAATCACTATAATTTACTGGCTTTTCATGAAATCGCATTGACATACATTCTGAACTCATCTTAAACTCACCATGAATAACATTCTGAATCAGCGCTTCAATCTTATCGTCAACTATTGATGCAGCCACAGCTTGATGATATTGATCATCTTGGAAATCTAAAGAAAACAACCATGCAGGAAGATGAAAAAAATATTCTGGCTCTGATTTACGATAATAAACTGCGTGCGTATTTCCGCACACATAATCTGCTCCTCTTAGAACAAGTTCATCCCCATACTTCATCTTTACAACCTGTTTTGTACGAAAAACCAGATAGTCATACGACCCTAAATATGCCCAAGCCATCATTCCTATCATCATAAGAAATACATAAATAACCGATAAGGTTGCTTCATCCTTAATTCTCTTTATTGATTTTATGATAAGAAAAAGCAAGAGAAGCCACATCATCATAAAAATAGCAACTCCCTCAGAATAACGTCGATCATATCCTCCACATAAAGTCCCTGTTAGTACAAATCCACATAAAGCTAAAAGAAAACAGTATATGATTCTTTTCACAATCATCATCCTCCCCTTATCCCTTAGGGTTCACTTTCTGTTTACTGAATAATTATATCAAATCATCCAATGATATTTAACCCTTATCACCTACACAAGATATTAAAAGCTGTGATCATTTTGACCACAGCTTTCATTTTATTTAGTTACATTTAAATCAAAATATTGATTCAGCCATACACCAACACCATCTTCTTCGTTAGAAAGTGTCAGTTCATTTGCTGCATCTTTGACCATATCGGATGCATTGGCCATTGCCACACCAATACCACAGCTTTCCAGCATACATAAATCGTTGTAATCATCACCAAAGGCAATCGTATTTTTGATGTTGATGTTCAGGTGATTACACAACGCTTTGATTCCATTGAGTTTGTCTACATCTTTGCAGGCAATGACATGGAATCCTTCTTCTTTCTGACTTGTGATTTTTCTACAGCCATAGAAATCATAATCAATTTCATCCATTGCTGCATAATTTGAGGAGAATGCTTTAATGTTCTGAATTTCGTTTAAATTAAATTCTTTCATATCACAATAATCATTCACACCAGGTACTGCAAATTTAGGATTGCTGGTGATCATGTAATCAGGATAACATACAGCCATTGACATCCCTTCAATTGCCATCAATCTCTGTACCATGTCATAAACCTTCTCTTTATCAATTGGTGTCTGAGCGATGATGTCCCCATTGTGATAAGTGACACTTCCGTTGAGTGTAATCAAACCACATGCATGAATCTGTTCCATGTATTTTCTGGAGCGTGTAATAGCTCGTCCTGTTGCGATTGCTATCTTACCGCCACATTCACGATATTTATCCAGCACCTTCAAAGTATATTCAGTAATTTGATTTTCACGATTCAACAGGGTCTTATCCAAATCTAAAATAATCATACTTTCATTGATTTTAATCATAAATACCGCTCCTCTCACTATCGATTCAATATATTTTTTCCTTTTAATTAAACCCTAACCATTCAAAATAGTGAGGGTCTTTATAGTGATGTTCTGATTTTTGTGGGGTAGTAGTGGGGTAGTAAACCATGTTTACCACTTTTACTACTTCCCAGAAAGCCTTATTTAAAAGGCTTTTTTGAACTTTTACTTGTTAGAGTTACGCATGTGAGGGAACAAGAGGACCTCACGGATTGTTTCCTGACCTGTTAATAACATAACGAAACGGTCAATACCAATACCGATACCGCCTGTTGGAGGCATACCGTATTCCAGAGCTTCTACATAGTCTACGTCCATTTCTGAAGCTTCATCATCACCTAATGCCTTCAGTTCCAACTGCTTTTCAAAACGTTCTCTCTGGTCAATTGGGTCATTGAGTTCACTGAATGCGTTAGAATATTCTGTACCATAAATCAACAATTCAAAACGATCTGTGAAACGAGGATCCTTTGGATTCTTCTTAGCCAGTGGAGAAATTTCTACTGGGTGTCCATATACAAATGTAGGCTGAGTGATTTTATCTTCACAATACTGTTCAAAGAACAAGTTGATGATATGACCAACACTCATCTGATGCTTTTCAACTTCTACATTGTGTGCTTTTGCATGTTCCAGAGCTTCTTCCAGTGTCATTTCCTGCCAGAAGTCAACACCCGTTACTTCCTTAACTGCATCGACCATGTGCCATCTCTTAAATGGAGCCTTCAAAGAGATTTCCTTATCACCTAATGTGAAATCAGTCTTTCCGAACACTTCCATTGCTACAGATTCAAACAGGCCTTCATTCAGCTTCATCATGCCTTCCATATCAGAATATGCCACATAAGCTTCAACTGTTGTGAATTCAGGATTATGTCTTGGGTCCATACCTTCATTACGGAACAGGCGTCCAATTTCATAAACACCTTCAAGGCCACCAACAATCAGTCTCTTTAATGGGAGTTCTGTTGCGATACGCAGATAGAAATCCATATCCAATGTATTGTGATGTGTCACAAATGGACGAGCTGCTGCACCACCTAAAATTGGCTGCAGTACAGGTGTTTCAACTTCAACTAATCCCTGTCCATCCAGATAATGCTGAACAGCACGAATGATTCTTGGACGAAGCAATGCAATACGCTTGCTGTCTTCATTCATAATCAGGTCAACATAACGTCTTCTATAACGTTCCTCTACATCTGTTAAGCCATGGAACTTTTCTGGCAGCGGTCTTAATGCCTTTGACAGATGAGTATAAACTTCAGCCTTAACTGAAAGTTCTCCTGTATTTGTCTTAAAGACAAAACCTTCAATACCGATAATATCTCCAATATCTGATGACTTAAAGATTTCATAAACATCTTCACCAACAACTGCCTTGTTGACTACAATCTGAATCTTTCCATCTCTATCCTGCATGTTCAAGAAACCAAGCTTGCCCATGCGGCGCTTTGTCATGATTCTTCCTGCTACGCTAACGCGTACATTCATTTCTTCGAGTTCTTCTTTTGTGTTTTCACCATACAGTTCTCTTAATTCAGCTGAACGGTGAGTGCGTTCAAATGCATGTCCGTAAGGTTCAATACCTTTTTCCTTCAGTTCGTTCATTTTCTGAATGCGGACAAGTTCTTGTTCAGTACGATTTACTTCCATGTGTTTTCCTCCTAAAATATAAAAACTCTCATCCAGATAGGGACGAGAGTTAACATCGTGGTACCACCCTAATTCATGATACGATCACCCGTATCATCTTAGTGACTTGATAAGTCTGCCGTTAACGCTGGCCAGCACAGCTCCATGCCTTTATTCATTGATTCTTCATGGCCTGTTTTCACCCTACACAGACTCTCTAAAACACTCATGAATCAACTACTCTACACTTCTTTGCCTATTTTCAATCGTATTATAAAGAAAGACTTGTACTTTGTCAAACAGAAAAGAAAAACTGGTTCAGATTATTCTAAACCAGTCTCATTTTCATTGAACAGCCAGGCAAAATCACCTGTCTGTAGACTCTTTCCGTATATTTCTAAAAGAGATTTTAAATCTTCATAAGTATTCAGCTGATTCATATGTGTTTTCACACGTGCTGAATATGGAAGTCCATGAAGAGACCACATCGCATGACCTCTCATTTCACGAATTCCTGCCTTTTCACCTTTTAAATCACAGAGGCGTTGAGCATGTTCCAGAATGATTGGAAAGCGCTGCTGCCACGTAACACCTGTCATTTCTTTTCCTTCAAAAGTTTCAGAAATCTGACGGATCAGCCATGGATCACCAAGTACTGCTCGACCAATCATCACTGCATCACAGCCTGTTTCTTTTAACATCCTCTTGGCATCTTCCGGTGTATGAATATCTCCATTTCCAATGACTGGAATAGAAACAGCTTCTTTGACCTGACGAATCAAATCCCAGTTGGACTTGCCTTCATAAAACTGTTTGCGTGTTCTTGGATGAACCGCAATGGCTGAAGCTCCTGCCTTTTCCATACGCTGAGCAAATTCAACACAGTTGATGGAA
Organism: Erysipelotrichaceae bacterium; assembly: GCA_017473335.1. Taxonomy (GTDB): domain Bacteria; phylum Bacillota_I; class Bacilli_A; order Erysipelotrichales; family Erysipelotrichaceae; genus RGIG1896. Next base: position 23,117 of record JAFULN010000057.1, on the reverse strand, counting down.
TGTTCATCCCATCCAGCACGAATTTTCACTGTGACAGGTTTTTTTACAGCCTCTACAACTGCTTTAACAATTTCTTCGGCAAGCTCTGGTGTTTTCATCAGTGCTGAACCTGACCCGCAGGAAACCACCTTTTTTACAGGACAGCCCATATTGATATCAATGATATCGCAGTTGGTTTCATTGTCCAGAAACTGTGCAGCTTTCACCATTGAATCTACTTCATAGCCAAACAGCTGCATCGATAATGGACGCTCCTGCTCACTGACATACGTCATATCCTTGGTTTTCTTGTTGTTGTAGCAGATGGCTTTATCAGATACCATCTCTGCATAAATCAATCCTGCACCAAACTGCTTGGCAAGTTCTCGAAATGCAAGATTACTGACACCGGCCATAGGTGCAATCACAATCTGATTAGATATTTCAATATCTCTTATCTTCCACATGCAGCCTTGAACTCCAGAATAACCTGTAAATCATGTTCATCAAAGTTGTATGTGCTGTTGCAGTACTGACATTTCACTTCACAGCCATGATCTACTTCCAGCATTTCTTCAAGATCTTTGCGATCCAGTGTTGTCAATGCAGCCTTAAAACGATCTTTGCTGCAGTCACAGTGCCATGCAAGTTCACTTTCACCAAGTATTTCTGCATCAGGGAACACAATATGCACTAAATCCTCTGCAGTATTTCCTTCTGCTACCAGTTCAGAAATTGGCTTGAGATTTTTAATCGCTTCTTCACAGGCAATGATATCTTCTTCCAGTGCATCTGGCATAATCTGAATAATCATTGCTCCTGCACTTTTAATGGAGTAATCGGTATCAACAAGAACTCCTACAGAAACTGCACTTGGTGTCTGTTCAGAAACAGTGAAATAGTATGCAAAATCATCACCAATTTCACCAGATACCAGTTCAACCTGTCCAGCAAACTGATCTTTCAGACCCATATCTTTAATTACTTTCAAATATCCCTGATTTCCAACCACCAGACCTACAGCCAGTTTATTGGAATCATTGTATTTCAGATACTGATGTGGATCACCGACAAAGCCTCTTACTTCACCTTTGTGATTGGCATCTGCCATAATTGTCCCAATGGCTCCTCCTCCATTGATCTGAACAGTTACTTTTTCTTTTTCACTTTTCAACATGCTACCCAAAATCGCAGTCACACTCAGTACACGTCCAAGTGCTGCTGCACTTGTAGGCCAAAGGTCATGCTGAACACGAGCTTTTTCAACCAACTGTGTTGTTGTGCATGCCAGAATGCGTACATGCTGATTAGGTGTTATTGCACGAACTAATTTATCTTTCATGAGTCAAAACCCTCCTCATTTTTAAGCCGTATCATCATATCACAACTAAACCTGTTAAAGCAAATGCATTTCACTCAACATGAAAATCCAGGTAAAGATTGTAACAGCACTCACGGCTGTTGTCATCATCACTGCTTGCGATGCCAAAGCTCCATCACCTTTCATCTGTACAGCAGTCGCAAAAGATGAAACTGCAGTTGGAGCACCAAAAATAACCATTACTGTTGCCATATGAATCCCATGATATCCCAGCATCACAGCTAAAAACATCATGACTAGTGGACTGACAATCATACGCATTCCTGTAATTACACACAGTTTTTGAATGTTTTGAGATATCGCAGGAAGCTCAAAGGTAGCCCCTAAAACAATTAAACCAATTGGATTTGCAGCACTTCCAATTTCCGTTATCGTCTTCATCACAAAAGATGGCAAAGTCAAACCACTCAGTTTTATTGCAAATCCCAACAAAGTCGCAATGACCATCGGATTTTTTAGTACAGACACAATCAAAGACTTCACATCTGTTTTCATTCCTGCATGCATCTGCAATGAAACAACAGCACAAATATTAAAAATAGGCACAACAATCGCAATCATGGATGTCGTTAACACAATTGATTCATTTGGATATAGCATCGATACCACAGGTATTCCAAACAGTACTGTATTCCCTCTGAAAATCGCCTGTGCCATCACACCTTTCTGATCCTGTCTTTCACACAGTTTTTCTCCCAGTAAAATACCAGAAAGAATCATCGCTGCAACACCCAATAAACAAAATAACATATAGTCAGGTGATACTGCCTCTTCTATTGAACTGTTCACTATACTTTTAAAAAGTGAACAAGGAATCAACAATGAAAAGACTAGTTTATTCATCTGTTTCAAAGTAGTTTCATTAAAGAAATGCTTCATTTTCAACAGATATCCCACAACCACCAGCATTAAAAGTGGAAGTACAACATTCAGTGCAGTCACAAATGAATCCATAATACGCCCTCTTTCCGCATGTAGTTTATCACTATTATGAACCTTCTGCTACATTTTTCCTAGTTTCCTCTTGTTTTTTTACTAAACGAAGTCATAAAATAGAATTAAATAGTTAAAGGAGAAGAATTATGGCTACAAACAAAACAAAGGAAATTGATATCAAGGAAATTATCAGTGATGCAGTTGAGAAAATCATGAAGGATGAAAAACTTCAGAAACAGTTCATGGACGAACCAGTTAAAGCACTAGAAAAACTGTTGAATGTTGACCTTCCAGATGAACTGATTGAAAAAGTCATCGATGGCATCAAAGCTAAAATCACAGTTGATAAACTGGCTGATGCAGCTGACCTGCTGAAAAAACTGTTCTAAAAGAAATGCTGGCTCAAATGAGTCAGCATTTTTCTGTTTACCATTTATTTGCGACTTTTTCCGCAAATCCCATTAAATCCTTTACTTCCAGTTTTGTACCATCATCAAGTACTGCAGTACCTGTAAATCGACCAAACACCTGATTCTGATCACTCTTAAGAATCTTTAAATCTGTCAATGAAGAACGATTAATCACTGGCACAAAGTCCATTTCAAAACGCCCATCATTACTTGTAAATGTCCAAGATGACAAATAGTCTTCCTTGCCTTCTTTCATAGGAATATGGAACTCTACTTCAGAAAGCTTATGTGCTTTTCCTTTATAGAACAGCATGTTTTCTGTTGCTTTGGATGTATCCCCAAAACCATAGCCAATATTGAAACCAAAGTCTACTCCATCCACTAATCCAGACGCAGAACCCCAGTACCATGTATTTTCATAAGTCCATACACCTCTGCCCCAGTCAAGCACTCCAAATGAACTTTCAGGTTCAAAACGATATTCTTCTTCACCAATCTTTACAGTACCTTTTGCACGCATGCAATTGATTTTCTGATTGTAATAGAAATGTGCTTCCTTATCAAATGGTGTACAAATCACCATAGATTCTTCAGGTTCATCCATCAGTGCAATATGAACATCAATTGGCTGACCATCTTTAAAATTATCCATATGCGCTTCTAGAACACGAGCTCTTCGATGTACATCAAATTTCATAGAATAACCCTTGCCTTCAGTTTTGCTGACTCCATGCACAGAAGTTTCAGGAAGGCCTGTATTTCCTCTAGGCATGATTCTCATTGGACTTTGAGTAACTTCCCATGGATTTTCACCAAACCATAAGAATGTTATAGAATCCAAGCCATACAGGTAGTTATCATCAATTGTCAGACAAACACCATACTGATCATTCCCTACATAATAATAATCCCATTCTTTAAGGCGAGTTTTTCCGCCTTTGACTTTTGTACGATCATAAATAGGAAGAAGTTTCTTTGCATACCCTGCTTCTGTTAAGTTTCCTTTTTCATCTAATAAAGGAATTGCTCTAGTAATTTCATGCTGCATCATATGTACCTCCTGATTATTCACTTGTATTGTATCATGTTTTTATCCATTTCATTAGTCCTATCAAAACAAATTTTCAGTAAACTAAATAGTAGAATTTTTCTACTGTTATTCTTGACTCATTTGACATTATTTTTTACACTTTACTTATAAAAACGAGGTACCTGTATGAATATTTTAGTGATTAATGGATCCCCCAAAGGAAACAACAGCATTACCCTTCAAACTGTACTTTATTTAGAGAAACTGCATCCAGAACACAGTTTTGAAATTCTGAATGCAGGGCAAAGAATCAATGGATTAAGAAAAGACTTTTCATCTGTACTTCCCATGATTGAAAAAGCAGATCTTTTCCTGTTTTCTTATCCTGTCTATACCTTTATGGCACCAAGTCAGCTTCATGAATTTATCCATCTATTGAAGAAACAAAGGATCGATCTTTCAAAGAAGTTCGCAACACAAATCACAACATCTAAGCATTTCTATGACATCACTGCTCATCGCTATATTCAGGACAACTGCAATGATCTGAAACTTAAATTCATTAAAGGATTATCAGCAGACATGGAAGATCTGCCATTAAAGAAAGGTCAAAAAGAGGCAAAAGAATTCTTTGATTATGTCCTGTGGTGCATGAATCACAATTATCATGAACCCGTCTATGAATCTGTACCTGATACAAAACCTGTTCTTTCCACCACAATCACTCCTCAGCCAATAAAATCAGATAAAGAAATTGTGATTGTTACTGACTATGAAGATAATGATTCTTTGAAGGCAATGATTGAACACTTCCAAAATAAGCTTGAAGTGAAATCACGCATCATCAATCTGAATCAAATTCGCATTGATGGCGGATGCTTGGGATGTTTTGGATGTGCAGCAGATGGAAAGTGCATTTATAAAGATAAGTTTGATGTACTGCTAAAAGATGAGATTCAAACCAAAAGTGCTATTGTCTATGCCTTTACAATTACAGATCATTCCATGGGGCCTTTGTTTAAACGCTATGACGACCGCCAGTTCTGCAATGGTCATCGCACTGTCACAATGGGCACTTCTGTGGGATATCTGATATCTGGAAATCTTTCTAAAGAAGAAAACCTAAGAACGATACTGGAAGCTCGCGCTAATGTGGGTGGAAACTTTCTTGCAGGCATTGCTACTGATGAAACAAATCCTGACGCACAGATTGATGAACTGGCATCTAAGCTCACTTATGCATTAGAACACAATTATGTACAGCCATCAAACTTTTATGGTGTAGGAGGCATGAAAATCTTTAGAGATTTGATTTATCAGATGCAGGGTATGATGAAAGCCGATCACAAATTCTTCAAGTCTCATGGGCAATATGATTTCCCGCAAAACAACAAAGGCAAAATGCTGATGATGTATCTGGTAGGATTCATGATGACCAACAAAACACTCAAATCAAAAATGGGTAATAAAATGAATGAATGCATGCTGATGCCGTATAAAAAAGTATTGGACGAACTCGACAAAAATTAAAAAGACAAGCAATTACTGCTTGTCTTCATTTTCTTCTGTCACTGTTTCAACAGGTTCTGGTTTTGGATGAATGATTTCATCAATCTGTTCTGCAGTTAAAGTTTCCTGTTCAATCAATGCTTCCGCAATCTTAATCAGTTCTTCTTTATGTGCTTTAATCAATTCAGTTGCCTGCTTATGACACTGATCCATAATCTTGCGAACTTCCTGGTCAATTTCAAAGGCAACCTGTCCAGATACATTCGAACTTGATGTATAGTCACGCCCCAAGAAGACAGACTGCTGTGAATGATCATATTTAACTGGTCCCAGATCACTCATACCATAGATAGTCACCATATCGCGTGCTAAACGAGTCGCAGAGTCAATATCTCCGCTTGCCCCAGTTGTCACATCTTCAAAGAAGACTTCTTCCGCAACACGGCCACCCATGTATCCAGTAATCTGTGCCAGCATATCATTCTTGCTGGTCATCATCTTTTCTTCCTTTGGTGTCATCAAGTTATATCCGCCAGCTGTACCGCGAGGAATGATTGTTACTTTCTGAACCATATTGGAATCTTCCAGGTATAAACCTACAATCGCATGTCCTGCTTCATGATAAGCGACCATCTTCTTAGTCTTTTCATCATACTTGCGAGACTTCTTTGCAGGCCCCATCATCACACGGTCAATCGCTTCATCCAAATGATGCATCTTAATTTCAGAAGCACTTTCGCGTACTGCCAAAATCGCAGCTTCATTCAGTACGTTTTCAAGATCTGCACCGCTGAATCCTGGAGTTCTTTTTGCCAGAGCTTCCAGATCAATTTCAGAGCTCAGATGCTTGTTTCTAGCGTGAACCTTCAAGATTGCCTCACGTCCGCGCTTATCAGGCAAAGATACAGTAATCTGTCTGTCAAAGCGTCCTGGACGCAATAATGCAGGGTCCAAAACATCAGGACGGTTGGTTGCCGCAATAATCACAATACCTGTGTTATCCGCAATACCATCCATTTCAACCAGCAGCTGGTTAAGAGTCTGTTCTCTTTCATCATGTCCGCCGCCAAGACCAGCTCCACGCTGTCTACCTACTGCATCAATTTCATCAATGAAAATCATGCATGGCGCTGTCTGCTGTGCTTTCTTAAACATGTCACGCACACGGCTTGCACCAACACCGACAAACATTTCGACAAAGTCAGAACCTGAAATGGAATAGAACGGTACATCTGCTTCTCCGGCAACAGCCTTAGCCAGCAGTGTCTTACCGGTACCTGGAGATCCTACCATCAAAATCCCCTTAGGAATACGAGCTCCCATTTTAGCGAATTTCTTAGGAGATTTCAGATAATCAATGATTTCTGCCATCTCTTCTTTTTCTTCATCACAGCCTGCAACATCACTGAATCGAACTTTAATGTTTCCTTCAAGACGAGCTCTTGACTTGGAAAATTCGAAAGCTTTGTTGTTGGCTCCTCCGTTCATCTTTGTCATCATGAAGATGGCAAATCCACCCAACAATAAAAATGGCACAACAGATGCGATTGCATCAATAAACAGATTCGACTGGTTTTCATCCACAATAGCAGAACCTTCAGAAGCATTCAGCTTCTCCATCAGTTCATCTACCTGTGTTTCTGTACGAGGCAGTTCTGCAGTAAAACCAACTTCTTCTGTCCCATCCAAATAAATACCTTCTACATAAACAACATTGTTTCCTACAGTCACCGTAGAAGACTTAATTGTTTTTTCTTCTAGTACTGTCTGGAACTCCTCGTAACTCAAAGGTTCAACAGTACTTCCTGTTCCCATGAACATCATCATGGAAAATGACAGCACCAGAATCAAATATGGCAAGGAATTCAGCCATCGATTGTTTCTGCGCATTCAATCACACTCCCTTTTTAATGCTTATTTGTAACACTCTTCCTTAAGTACACCTACATATGGAAGATTTCTGTATTTCTGATTGAAATCCAGACCATAGCCAATCACAAATTCATTCGGAATTATAAAACCTACATATTCAGCTTGAATATCCACGACTCTGCGATCTGGCTTATCCAAAAGCGAAACGATTTTTACATCAGATGCGCCTTTATCTTTCATCAATTTTTTTACAGTCTTTAATGTTCTTCCAGTATCGACAATATCTTCTACCAACAAAACATTTTCTCCACGAATAGAACGATCCAAATCCTTGAGAATGCGAATATCACCAATTGATTCAGTTCCTTCATAGCTGGATACATCCATGAAATCATATTCAATATCCAGTTCAATATGTTTCATCAATTCTGCCAGAAATGGTACAGAACCTTTCAAAAGCGCAACCAGAATAGGGGCTTTCTTATCTTTATAGTCTTCTGATATCTGCTTTCCCAGTTCAATTGATCGTCTGATGATTTCATCTTCACTCACCAGAATACGTGCTACATCTTTATTCATTTTTTCTTTTCCCCCGTAAAACATAAAGTTATTTTAACACAAAACACGTCGGATTGTTAGAATAATGTTCTAAATCACATCCAATTCCAGGCACTAGAATCACTTCTCCATGACGATTGAGCACTACAGGCCATCTTAAGCGTTCATTTCTAGGGATTTTACGGTCAATAAACCAGCGATTCAGCTTCTTTGTCCCAAATCTTAGTGAAATTGCATCCCCTTTTCGTGCATTCCTAATCATAATTGGAAAATCATCTTCCTTCAGCGTAAGTGCTTCTACACTCTTCCCTGTTTCAGAAATCGTGAAAAAATCTGTTTTCATCATTACTAATTTATCCAAGACGTATGAATACAATACATCTTTTTTCTCGGTAATTTCAAGCAGATGATACATTTTTGACAACTTCACACAATTTGTCAGTGAGATTTCCACATTTTTCGGTGAAGAAAGCTGACGAATCAAATCTTCACACTCTTTTGTGCTGACTGATGCTTTCGCATAACGCTGAATCAAAGCATGCAGATAAACTACTTTCTCCTGATGAGACAATCGTTCAAACACTTCTACAGGCAGGATGGACTGATATCGATCCAGCATCGTATTAACCATCTCACGTGTAATCATCAAGTCCAGATTATCCATTCTCATATCAGAAAGCACATCTTTTCGCTCTCTTTCATCCATGTGTTCTACCTGATGATGACGAATGCGATTACGTTCATAATCATCGGTATCATTGGTTTCATCCAGACCATACGCAATCATCTGTCTTTCACAGTAAGCAATCAATTCTTTCTTTGTCCAATTCAACAAAGGACGCACAACAGGACACTTTTGAATCCATATCTTTTCCTGAATTCCATAATACTCAGGAATCATTTTTCTCTGTTTCTGAAACAAATAGGTTTCAATCACATCATCTTCATGATGAGCCACAGCCACACCATCACACTGATACTTCTTCAAAACATTCCCAAAAAACTCATAACGCACTTCTCTTGCCCAGTTTTGAAAATTACCTTCTTCATACACTGGATGAAGTACTTCTAAAGGAATCTGATATTTCTGACAATAGGCTTTGACAATCTGTTCATCTCTGTTAGCAGTAGGACGACGATGATAGTTGACATGCGCTGCCACAAGTTCAATTCCTTCTTCCCTGCACAATTCAAAAAGAGCCATTGAATCAGGCCCTCCGCTGCAGGCAATCACAAGTTTCATTTTTACACAATCTCTTACTTCCATGATCTTTACCGTGTAAGAGATTTTATCATATTCTACCTTATTTTCAAAGAACTTCTGCAACAATCACACTGATGTCATCTCTTTTTTCACCAGTTTGAATCAATGTTTTGATTTGTTTTTTCATTTCTTCAATATTGTTTTGTCTTAACCATTGATTTAGCATCGCTTCATCAACACCATCACTGCACATTAATAAAATATCCTTTTCTTTCACATCCATCATAAAACAATCTGCGCTAATCTGAGAGATAATTCCCAAAGGAAGGGCATGTCCCTCTATCTTCATGATTTCTTTACCACGAATTAAATAACTTGGTGCTGCACCATTTTTCGCAAATACTACTCGATGATTTAACGCATCAAAACACATGAAATCCAATGTCGCAAAGTTTTCTGCATGCTGAAGTGTACACAGTGAATTGATGCTTTTGACAATCATTTCAATAGGAATCTTGCAGCTTAGTAAACGCTGCGTCAGATACGTGACAAACTCTGATGTCTTTTGTGCATGTTCACCCATCCCCATTCCATCACTGATTGTACAAATGGTTGTATGTCCACTTGTAAAGATGGAACATGTATCACCACTGACATGATTCTTATCCAATCTCTGATATGCTTTTGCCTTTAAACCCAATGGCTTATCACCAGAAAACTCCAGTTTTAAGTTCTGTGAGAACTTGTGTGCTTTCTGACAGGAAATCAGTTTTAAGTTCTGATCTACACTCATTTTTAACAAAGGCAAAATTACATCGTCAATATCTTTACGCACACATTCACTCATCAGTATTGTGATTCTACGTATTCCTAAATCACTTTGTGTCACATACACTTTCTGAACATCATAATGATACCCTTTCAAAAGATCCAGTATTTTATAAGCTTCATCTTCCTGAGACAATGCGCTTTGTTTCATCTGCATCGCCAATAAACTCATCGATTCTGACATTCCTTTTAAAAAACTTGTTTCTGGATAAGTTTCATAATAATCTGCTATCGTATCAAAAATATGAGAAAACTGATTTAACTGATGCTGCAAAAGCTGTTCCTTGTTTCTTAAACGAAGCTTCAATAAATGTTCCTCATGATCCTGTTCTAGAAATTGAAGCGATGTACGTTCAGGAAGACAAAAAGCCAGTGATATCAGCAATAATCCTTCAGCCCCCATCAAAAAACTTTGATTCAAAATAGCACATATCACAGGATAAATAACCAGTAAACCTAATTTCATGGATTTTAAATAATGTACACTTAAGGCAGAAACCAGCCACACAAAAGCATGAACATCTGGATAAATCATCAATATCAATAATCCAAACGTAGCCAGCACACTACTGCTTTCAAACCAAAGTGAACTAAGCACCATCCAGCATCCCAGCACCAGTAAAAACTGTTGATACGATAAGATACTTTTAAACTGAATCAGAAGAATAGATATCATGCAGCTAAATATCATTTCACTGATTTTAAACTGACGCTGTATCAGAATTTTCTCACTGGAACAGCATTTCATCAGCACAAAGACAAAGATGGCTGATTGAGCACTGACAATCATGCTGGAACGATGCACCAGCACCATTAAAAACCCGACAGCACTCACTATCCAGGGCATCGCATGAAACATGCTGCAATGAATCACTTTAACAAACAGAATCAATAGTCCAAAAAAGAGTAAGATGAGTCCATTTTGATAAAGTGTTAAACTCCCTCGTAAAAATGAACCCACTAGAAAAAAGAGAACCAGTTCAAACAATTCCTGGAAACTCTTCTGATAATAATAACCCATAATACAAAACATCAATAATCCGCTTAACTCATTTGCGGACTGCAGCCCTCCAATTAGACCACTCACAGCTAACCAAACATCTGACAACTGCAGATGAATCCCTTTTTTTAATTCTTTTTTGATGACTGACACACTCATACTCTCACCTCGTACCTACCATTGTACGCACACTCTATGCAAAATATGTCAAATCATCAGATCTTTACTGATTCGTATCTAAAAGACAAGCCATGACTCTTTCTTTGATTTTTTCAAACATGAGACTTTCTGAATGAATTCTAGCTTTGACATCTATAATTCGTGCTGTATTGATGTACTTGCAGTCATTGAGAAACAAGACTGATTCACGATTTAATCCTTTAATAAGACCTATTCTCATCAGATGTTTCTTTCCACAAGGATTGATTTTTTCATCATAAGCCTGAGCATATGTACATGGATTGGATGTCATCGGAACTACAAAAGCTTTTCCATTAAAGATATTTAATATCAATCCAAAATGCTGAAATCCAGCTTCATTTAAATAAGCCTGACCAAAATCAATATAACAAATATCTCCTACCTGTATCTTTACTCCAAGCTGATCACAGGAACGATACTGTTTCCTGAGCATCCAGTTTGCTTCACTAATCAGATGGGACTGAAGTACTTTTTCTGGTAAACGCTGATACTGTTGCTGTTTTACATTCATAATATGATGCATTTCATCATAAGCACTTGTTTCATTTTCTAATAGGCTTTGCAATGACAGATTCATAAGTATTCCTCCTACTTATATATTGTCCAAAAAAGCAAAAAACCTACTTGAAAAATAAAAAGATTCTGTAAAACAGAACCTTTAATGTGTTTTGATGAATTCTTCAACTTCTGATTTTGTTGGAAGAGAAGGTACAGCACCATGACGTGTTACTGTCAGTGCTCCAACTGCATTTGCCAGAAGAATTGCTTCTTCCAGTGATTTGCCATCCACCAGCGCCTTTGCCAGTGCACCATTGAAAGAATCTCCTGCAGCCACTGTATCAATCGCATGAACCTTATATCCAGCAATCACCTTCATGCCAGAAACATCTGCCAAAAGCGCTCCTTTATCCCCAAGTGTCGCTATAACATGTTTTACACCACGATCCAAAAGCATCTGTGCAGCTTCTTTCATCTGATCTAATGTATCTACTGGATGACCCGTAAGCACAGACAACTCTGTTTCATTTGGAGTCAGATACGTTACTCTGCTTAGCAGTTCATCACTAAGTGGAACAGCTGGTGCAGGATTGAGAATCATAGGTACATTCAATTTTTGACACATCTTTGCGAGTTCTTCCATTACGTCCAGTCTCATTTCAAGCTGTGCAACCACCATTTCAGTATTCGCAATGACTTCTTTTATATTCTGTAAATCTTCTATGGAATATACAAAATTCGCTGCAGGCACAACTACAATCTTGTTTTGTGCTGATGCATCAATTTCAATTAGGGCAATCGTAGTAGGTTCTAAATCCGTTGTCAAAACATGAGAAACATTGACACCCTCTTTGATAAACAAATCTTTGATGATACGTCCATTTTCATCATCTCCCAGCATTCCAATCATTTCTACATCGCCGCCTAAACGTGCACAGGCAATGCACTGATTCGCTCCTTTTCCACCAGGATTCTTTAACATTTTTTTGCCAATGATGGTCTGTCCTTCTTTTGGAAAAGTATCCATGGTTACAGTTAAGTCCATGGAAAAGCTGCCTACAACTGTAATTTTACTCATACTTGTTCTCCTTTTTTTCTGGTTTTGGATTCCACAATGGAAGTCGAGTTACCAATGAGGCCATCGCTATTCCAAGGGCAGTATCAAAAACACGATCAAACACATACCACGGTATCTCTTGTAGCGTACGATTAAAATTGACCGCAATGCTTAAAAAGACCACACATCCAATCATGCAGGAAGTTTGACGATTCATCACATTCAAAAGATAAATCACCAAAAGTACACCAAATGGTGCCAATAATGGATAGAAATATTCCTTATAATGAGGAATACGAATAAACACTTCTAGAAAAGCCCATCCTAACAATCCGCCTACAACAGTCCCAATAAGACGTTCAATTCCTTTTTTCTGTGTATCTTCATGACTTTTCATCAAACAGATAACCGCTGCAATTGAACTATAAAATGCATTCGTCCTACCAATGAGTACCGCAATTAATTCAGTCAAAAAGACCGCAAGCCCTGTTTTTAAAGCTCTGCCTTTCAAATGATAATGTGTATTCAGTTTCATAAAAACCCCTTATTTCAACTTTAATCATACCACAAGAAAACAGTTCCACAAGCGTGAAACTGTTAATCTTCTTTCTTTTCTTTTTTCTTTGGCCAGCCAAAGATTCTGCGTGATAGACCAATCAAAGGATGAAACTTCGGATTGACCATATCTGTGCTCTCAATAAACAGTTCAAACGCAAATAACAGAACCGCCATAAAGATAACTCCCAGATTCTCATTCAGATACATTGTCACCGCACACAAGCCAAAGCATGCAGCCACTACATACAGTACCAGTACTGCATTGCGATGTCCCAGTTTCAAACGATACATCAAAATATGATGCATGTGTGACTTATCCGCAGACATCATTCCAACTCCCTTGAGTTTGCGTCTCAGCATCGCAATCAATGTATCAGAAATAGGAATGAATAAAATCAGGATTGGCAGTGCCAAAGTCACAAATGTCGTTGTCTTAAAGCCCATCAGCGAAATACACGCAATCGTAAAGCCTAGAAACAACGCTCCGCAGTCTCCCATAAAAATAGATGCAGGATGAAAATTATAGCGCAGAAAGCCTAGAATTGCCCCTACAAGAATCAGACAAACCACACAAATATCTCTGCGTCCCATCAGATATCCTATAATGCCGATGGTACACAGCACAATAAAACAGATACCACCGGATAATCCATCCAGACCATCAATCAAGTTGATCGCATTGGTCACACCTACAATCCACACAAAAGACACAAGGAATGACAAAAGGCCTGGATCAATAGAAATCCCAAAAGGAAGTGTAATTGCACCCAGTGAGATTTTTCCAAGTAAAATCGCCACCAGCGCACCTATCCCCTGAAAAGCCAGTTTCATAATTGGTTTCAAATCATAAATATCATCCAAAAGACCACCAATAAACACAATCGTTCCGCCAATCAGTACACCATTCCACGTGTAATCCGCCTTGACAAAGATTGCCAGTGAAATCATATATGCAAGAAAAATAGCCAGACCACCCATACGAACAATTTTCCCCTGGTGAACAGTACGGCTGTTTTCTACTGCATAAATGTTCAAGCTTAATCCAATCTTTTTCGCAAGCGGAACAAGAATCAGTGACAGAATCAGCGGTACAACAAAGTAAGGCAGTGCCCCCCTGATTAAACTCATACTTCTCCTCTTTCTATCCTGCAGCTTTCAAATTCTCCAGCATGATGCCAGTCCCCTTTGCCACGCAGGACAACGCATTCTCCGCAACACGGACAGGAACTTTCAGCTCTTGCTGCAAAAGCTGATCCAGTCCAGCCAGAAGCGATCCTCCACCAGTCAATACAATCCCTGTTTTCATCAGGTCACTGCTTAACTGAGGCGGTGTACTTTCCAGCACATGTCGACAGGCGCACACAATTTCATGAATAGAATCAGAAAGTGCCTGTGCAACTTCTTCAGAAGTAATGGTCCATGTCTGCGGAAGTCCATTGACCAAATCTCTTCCTGATATATCAAGCTGTTCACTGCGCACATCTTTAAGTGCAGTACCAACCTTGATTTTAATTTCTTCTGCTGTCGGCTCTCCGATTAAAAGTCGATAGCTATCTTTGACATAATTGATGATATCTTTATCAAATCGATCTCCAGCAATTTTCAGCTGCGTACTTGTCACAATATCTCCCAAAGAAAGCACCGCAATATCCGTTGTGCCTCCGCCAATATCCACAATCATGCAGCCTGAAGGCTTGGAAATATCCAATCCTGCACCAATAGCTGCAACCTTTGGCTCTTCTTCGATATATACTTTTTTCGCCCCACAGCGCAAAGCTGCATCAGATATCGCATTGCGTTCAACCGGTGTAATATTGCTTGGACAACAGATTAAAATTGTTGGTTTTCTTAACAAACCTCTTAATCTGAGCTTTTTCACAAAATACTCCAGCATGATTTCTGTGCCTTCAAAATCCGCAATCACTCCATCCTTTAAAGGGCGCAGCGTCACAATCTTGCCAGGAGTTCTTCCCAGCATCTGTTTAGCTCTCTGGCCTACCGCCAGAAGCTTTTTAGTTTCAGCATCCACAGAAACAACAGACGGTTCATCCAGCACAATGCCCCGTCCTCTGACATAAATCAATGTGTTCGCAGTTCCCAGATCAATACCGGTCAGCTTCGAAAACATGATTGTCCTCCATCAGTTGTCTTGTTCATTATAACACACTTCGACAAAATAGCGCAGAGATTGCGCTAATTGATTTCAGAAACTTTTTGATGAATCAGCTGTTCAGGATCTATTAGCTGACCATCCTTATGTGCTGTAATCTGTACATGAATTCCTAAATCTTCATGAAACTTATTTTCTGATGCCAAACCTAGTACTTCAAACTGCTGAATCATTTGTCCTGGAATCACTTGTACATTCGATAAACTCTGATAAGTAATGACTAATCCATTTCCTACATCCACTGCCACACTTTTGCCCATCAGCTCATCTGTATACACTTCGCTAACAGTTCCTGAGACCATTGCGGTTACCTCAAAAACCTTCCCATCCAAGCTGTAGCACACACTCTGCGAGGGACGATACACCCCTTCATAATGTGTCAAAGCATGCATCAGTTCACTTTCGCTTTTTGATGAATCATAATAATTCATCACCTGATTCGCATTCACCAGCATAGGAACTTCAATGAGTTCCTCTGCTTCCACAACAGGAAGTGTTAGTATTGTTTCTTGCATCTGAAAGACCGGTGTATCTTCTACTAAAGTCTTTTGCTGCTGATAATACATGGCAGACACTGCCAGAACAGCCAATGACAAGCCAATACCCGCTATTGCTGTTCTTCTTCTCTTCTCAATGATGTACATAATTTCACCTCAGCACAATTATGGACATCCCACCTCAGTTTATACCTTAATAAAACACATTTCTATACATCAAAGCCATAATAAACTGAGCCATCAAATAAGCAGTACCCATTGATAAAATTACTAATAAACACTGTGTCTGAAATGTTCTTCCCTTATGTATCAGCTTAGAAAAATCAATCGCCATCCAGCTGTACAAAGAACAGACAAAACAAATCAGATAAAGCATTACACGCAATACAAATGTCATAAGACCTCCTTAGAAAAAGAAAACCGGATTTTCCGGTTCTCTTAGAGTTTAATAAACTGTTCTACATCCATCACGAAGATAGTTGCTCCACCAACCTGTACTTCTACAGGGAAGGAAGCGTAGCGTCCAATATCATAAGAAGCCGTAGAAGGTACGATTTCAGTTCTTCTCTTACTTTCGCTTCCAATCAGCTCAATCGCTTTGTCAACCTTTTCATCTTCGCATCCTACAATCATCGTCGTATTCCCTGCACGCAGGAACCCGCCTGTTGTAGCTAAACGGGTAATGCTGAAACCAGATTTCGTCAGCGCAGAAGATACGGCACTGCTGTCATCATTCGATACAATCGCAAGGATAAGTTTCATTCACCATCACTCCTATCTTGTAATATCATTTTAGCACACTTCAAAGAAAATATCAGTAATTTTTCCAAATTCACTATGATTCATGCCAAGAATGCACTTCTTTTGATTTTTTCACAATCGGCGCATCCATAATCATTTTCTTATAATCTCTATATGATGCACGATCTTCTTTTGTCAAATACTGTTCCAAAGGTTCAGAATACTGAAACACATCACTAAACATTTCTGAAATGCATAATCCTAGTTCAAAATCATCATGATCCTCTGAAAGTTCTGCATATTTTCCTGTGATGTGATTTCTATAAAAATACTTGTGCATCTGAGGGTGGTCAATAAATATCTGGTCCATATCAAACCACATCTGAGCAAAACGATCATACACCTGATCTTTAAAAGAAACACTTTCATGACGATTTGTCATGAAATTCGATATCAGCGCAACGACTGATACTGCAAATGCTGCTACAGCCAATATAATTTCCATTTTCTATTCCCTCTATCAAAAATACAGTTTTGTCGTACCCTTGCCTCTTGTATAAATCTCTTTTGCACAGTGAGATGCATTCTCAACTATTTCGCGCTCATTCAGCATAAGCTTTCCATTACGCTTCACAAATTTTCCACAAATCAAAGTATCTGTAATTGCTGAAGCTGCCTGCGCAGAATAAAGAATAGCTGCCAAAGGATTATATAAAGGTGCAGTTGAACACTTTGACAAATCAAACACATTGAAATCTGCACTATACCCTGCTTCAATACGACCACTGTTAAAGTTCAAATAACGATGACCATCCATCAGGATTTTCCACATGTCTTTCAATTTAAATTCTTCTGCTTCATCTTCCCACTTGCCAAGCAGCGCAAACATACGAATCTGCTCCAGTACATCAATCGAATTGCTGCTAGCAGACCCATCATTTCCACTGACAGGATTCATCTGTGCATAGTATTTCCACAAATTTCCTTTTCCCATTCCTAGTTTTAGATATGTCTTAGGCGAAATCGCTGTACAAGTCGTGTCACGATAGTATTTCAAATCACTCTGTTGTACCCATAATCCATGCCCAACAATACAAGGCACATCAAATCCGCCGCATTCATTCAGCACTTCAAATGGCGTCTGACCACCATGCAGCTGCTTGCTTTCTTCAACTTGTCGAGAAGTCTCTGAAACATGAATATGAATACCACATTCCAATTCTTTAGCTTTGTTCACAATGGTCTTCAATACCTCTTTTGAACACATATACGGTGAATGAGGACCCAAACGAGGTGAAATCAGTTTATCCCCTCGATAATCACGCACAAACTGTTCAGCCAGTTTTAGTTCTTCATCGCAGTTTCCACCAAAGCCAAAAATCGTATAGGCAATATCTGCCTTGATACCACATTCTTTACAAGCTTTCGCAATGACATCACTTTTAAAGTAATGATCCGCAAACGCTGTGATGCCATTGTTCAGCATCTCTAGACATGCCAGTTTTGCTCCCCAGTAAATGTCTTCTTCTGTCATCTTGCTTTCATAAGGCCAGATTTCTCTGTTAAACCAGTCATCAATGTTTACATCTTCTGCAATTCCCTTAAAAATATTCATTGGAGAGTGCACATGCATCGCAGTAAATCCCGGTGCAATGAACTTGTCTGTGCAATCAAAGATTTCATCTGCTTCACAATCAGAGCACTGGCCAACCGTTTCAATCTTGTCATCACAAACCAGTATATCCTGATGATTTAAAATATCACCCTCATGAGTTATCACATTCGCATTTTTAAACAATCTTTTCATAAAGCACCTCTTTTTTTCATTTTATCAGAAAAAGAAAAAACTGTCTTGCGACAGTTTAAACATTAAATCTAAAATGCAGTACATCTCCATCTTTAACCAGATAGTCTTTACCTTCAGAACGCAGTTTTCCATTTTCTTTTAATGCTGCTTCTGTGCCATAAACCATCAGATCTTCAAAACAGTAAGCTTCTGCGCGAATAAATCCTCTTTGGAAGTCAGAGTGAATAATCCCAGCACATTCAGGAGCACTCATGCCATCTTTGAATGTCCATGCACGCACTTCATCTGCACCTGCAGTAAAATATGTCTTTAGTCCCAGCAAATGATAAGCTGCTTTAATCACCTGATCCAAACCAGATTCCTGAATCCCCAAGTCTTCCAAAAACATCTGACGATCTTCTTTTTCCATCATGGAAAGTTCTTCTTCAATGCGTGCTGAAATCGCAATGACATCATTTCCTTCAGCTTCTGCAAATTCTTTGACCTGTCTAAAATACTTGTTAGATTCTGGATCTGCAACTTCATCTTCTGCCATATTCGCAATATAAATCATTGGCTTGTAAGTCAGAAGCTGATAGTTCTTCGCAGTCTGAATATCTTCTTTATCAAGTTCAACTGAACGCGCGGGTTTTCCCTGAACCAGAGCTTGCTGGAATGCCTTTAACACACGATATTCCTGTACAGCTTCTTTTTCTTTATTTAACGCCTTGCGTTCAACCTTAGTAATACGGTTTTCAACTGACTGAAGGTCAGCCATAGCCAGTTCCAGATTAATAATTTCAATATCACGAATTGGATCTACAGACCCTTCCACATGAGTGATATCAGCACTGTCAAAACAGCGCACAACATGACACACTGCATCTACCTGACGAATATGAGACAGAAACTGATTACCTAATCCTTCCCCATGACTTGCACCCTTTACAAGACCTGCAATATCAGTAAATTCAAAAGTTGTATAAATTGTTTTCTTTGGATTGAAAATCTTAACTAGTTTTTCTACGCGTTCATCTGGTACTTCTACAACACCTACATTTGGATTGATAGTCGCAAATGGATAGTTCGCTGCTTCAACCTGAGACTGTGTGATCGCATTGAACAGTGTTGATTTTCCTACGTTTGGTAATCCTACGATACCCGCTGTAAGTGGCATCTTTCATCATCCTTTCATATAAACCCATTTTAGTTTAACTTATTTCATAAAAAAATGAAAGAAAAAACAGAACAGCTTTCGCTATTCTGCTTGTTCACGCCAGATTTTAGCTCCTAAACGAGACAGTTTACCATCCAAATCACAGTATCCGCGATCAATATGATACACTTCCTGAATCGTTGTGACTCCCTCTGCAATCAGTCCAGCAATGACTAAAGCTGCACCGCAGCGCAAGTCTGTTGCAGTAACTACATCCCCATACAAAGGTGTTTTTCCCTTGATGGTACAGCTAGCAGTTCCTATTTCAGCATCAGCACCCATTCGCTGAAGTTCAATACAGTTTTTAAAGCGTTCTGGATAAATCGTTTCAATCACTTTGGACTCTCCTTCTGCCTGTGTCATCAGTGCCGTCAAAGGCTGCTGAAGGTCTGTTGCAAAGCCAGGATATGGAAGTGTCTTGATATCAACGCCGCGCAGTGGCTTTCTTCCGCGAATCGTTACACTATCTACATCTACATCCATATCGACACCCATTTCCTGAAGTTTCGCAATTAAGCTTTCCAGATGCTGAGGAATGATGTTAGAAATTGTCATTTCTTCTGCAGCAGCTGCTGCCATAATCAAAAATGTACCTGCTTCAATACGGTCAGGAATAATTTCATGGAAACATCCGCTCAATTCCTTTACACCATCAATCTTGATGACATTTGTACCTGCACCACGAATCTTTGCGCCCATCTTATTTAAAAGGGTAGCTACATCAATGATTTCAGGTTCTTTTGCCGCATTTTCAATGGTTGTACGTCCTTCAGCGTAAACTGCAGCCATCATAATATTAATCGTTGCCCCAACTGATGAAATATCAAGGAAAATCTTTGTCCCTACAAGACGTTCAGCCTTGATGTTGTAATAACCCTTTTCATAATCCACTTTCGCCCCAAGAGCTTCAAATCCCTTCAGATGCAAATCTATAGGACGAGGTCCCAGATAACAACCGCCAGGCATCTTCATTCTCACTTCTTTGTACTTTCCTAACAAAGCACCCATAAAATAATAAGACGCTCTCAGCTTAGATACTGCAGGATGATCCAATGCAATGTTTTTCATTTCAGTAGGATCAATCACAATGTGATCATTACCCTTTACCAGTACAAAAACACCTAACTCTTTCAAAAGCACTGAAAGAGACTGTACATCCGATATATTCGGTACACCACAGATGGTCACAGGCCCATTGGCCAGGATCGCTGCAGGAATCAGCGCAACAGTTGCGTTTTTCGCACCACTAATCATCACTTCCCCTTTTAGAGGATGTCCGCCTTCAATTTTAATAACTTCTTTCATGCAGGTTCTCCTTTCCCTGTACACCATTGTATTCGCCTATGTCAAAAGTGACACAGCTTACCTATTCTATCATTCTCTTCCCTCAATTGCTAGAGATATTTCACACTATCCAGTACTTCAGTCAATTCTTCCACAAGGATATTCGCATTTGCCTGAACTTGTGCAAAGCGTCGATCCATAAGACCAATGGTCCTCATACCTGCATTTCTTCCTGCTTCAATGCCCATTCTCGAATCTTCAATCACAATGCATTCAACAGGCTTTACATTCAGCATATCTGCTGCATGCAGATAAATCTCTGGGTTGGGCTTGCTTTCAACAAACTGATCACCAGATACAACATAATCAAAATAATGTTCAATCTTGCACATGCGCAATGCATGATCAATCGTCTGTTTTGGACTTGATGAACACACTGCACATTTCCATCCTTTATTTTTGATTTCACACAATAATTCAACCAGACCCTTTTTCATAATCTGATCATAAGGAATTGGATGCTCCACCAGAAAATAGCGTTCATTGATTTCTCTAAGTTCATCCACTGTATAACGATAATCCAGCATTTTCTCAATCATAAGATAAGTCACTTCCATGGTTGTCCCAATCAGTGAACATACATCCTTAAAAGTACCTTGATACCCCAGATTTTTCATCCAGTCCAATGTACCTTTCATATAATAGGCTTCTGTATCTACCAGAACACCATCCATATCAAATAAGACAGCTTTTATTTCCATACTTTTCCCTCACTTTTATTTTATCAGGAATCATTCATCAGGAAAAGAAAAATCCATGTCAATGACATGGATTTCACTCTTATTGAGCAGGTGTGAAGTTTGTTAGAGTCTGTTGAGTCTTAATACCGCAAGTGTTTGCACCAAGCAAAAGTGCACGTGTTGCATTGCTGTTTTCTGCAGCTGCCTTTTCTTCATCGCTCATTGTATCAGTGATTTCAGTTTCTGGGAACATCTGATCAATCATTGCCTTGTATTCAGCACTGTTCAGCTTATCTTCAATCACTGCATCAAAGAAAGAATCATTAATGAAATCATCTGGATATCCATAACCATTTTCACCCTTTGAAGTGAAGATAGCACAAGATGCATACTTTCCACCCATATGCAGCATATAAGGCTGAGTAATTACCATTTCAGATGGTACAATCTTATAGACTACCTGCATGCTCATTACCTGACGAATGTATTCAATACGAGCTTCTTCAGTTGTCTTTGTAGACCATACAGCAGCTGTTGTAGGCATTGTAGGATAGTAAGTATCAAACAGATGCAGAAGTTCAGTAGGATCAGCATCCAGTTCATCAACAGTGAAAATATGAACTGTACCAGTAATCTGTACACCATAAGAACTAAAATAAGTAATACCCATTGCTTCTTCAGCTTCTCTTAACTGACGAGTCCAGTACAAAGATACATTAGGATTTTCTGCAAAGTGCAATGTCTTTTCAGTACCCACTTCACTAATACCATACAAATTAAAGTTTGTAGGATCCAGTACATATTCTACAGATGAAACTGTAGGAATATTATTGACTGCAGTAGCAATCTGATACATTTCACGATAATTCCCATTTAAACCAGACAAATATTCCAGAACTGTCTTCTGTTTCATTGCATCTGATTGTTCATAGTAACCAAAAGTCAGACCCTTTCCCTGATCTGTTGCGCTAGATACAGTATCAGTAGACACTTTAATGTATCCATTTTCTTCAGGATTCTTTACCCATCCCTGAGCCTCTAATTCAGCATCAGTAGGTACAGAACAGTTGTTAGATGCACACCCTGCCAGAAGCAGAAGTGCCATCAGTGCCACAAATAGCTTTTTCATTTCATTCCTCCTAATTGTAGATTTTATCTACAGTTGATAAAACCATTATAGCACTTCTATATTCTCTGTCAACTCATCATAACCATACAACAAGATAGTGACGAATTATATTAATTCGTCATTTTTCATAGGGCTTAGCTATGACCTGATCTGTATCTTGCCAGATCAGTATCTTTCAACTATCTTCTCTTCCTGCTCGTAAGCCTTTGGCGAAGTCGATTTGTTAAAAGAATCGTTGTATAAGGAACCATTCCAAGTTCATCCTGTCTCAAAGTACATCATCTTCCAGTGATGTAAATCCAGCACAGGTTGAAATGATTCCTGTTTGTTCACTTTAGATTGTATCTATGTATCCGCATCCTCTTCGTGTGATCACATACGATGCTGCCATATGGATACTGCATCCCATTGACTTCATATATTTATCTTTTGCGATCCTGCTTGTATACGCAGGATCTATTTCTTTTATGGCGATTCTCTCTTTTCTGCATCTGCTTTTCATCGCTTCTGTGATTTGTGTGTAGGCAAACTCT
>JAFULN010000056.1 GCA_017473335.1 Erysipelotrichaceae bacterium | reverse complement strand
TGATCCATAATAAAAACCTCCTTCTATACAGATCGTAGTCAATTATAGAAAGAGGTTAATACTCCATCAACTACTGGGGATAATCAGCTCCCCACCAGATGAAGTAGATGGTCCCCAAACCCAGAAAGTGGTGGATACTTGTTTTCATAATAGATAACAAATTTCGCTTCTTCTTGTTTGTATGTGTATCTTAATTTGTTGTAGCTGCTTTTGCAGACATCGTATATTTCTTTTTTTACTTCTACATAATGTTCGTTTACTTTCGTGAAATACTTGATTCTATCTGGTGTGTTGATGGTAACAAATGTAGAACTATCATAGTCGAATTTATATTTCTTCATCTATTTTTTTCCTCCTTTTCTCTTTTTGTATAAGAGAAAAAGGGGGAGGACGAATAATGAAGTACAAAATAATGACACAATTATTAAGGAATTGCTGATTGTTTATGTAATCAATTGTTATTAATTGAATGAAATATGCTGTACAGAGCAATAAATCTCCGTTCCTCATAATCGTGTCAACTATAGCATAAAAAAACCGTTGCAGTTGATTTGCAACGGCTTTTAATACTTACTATTTTACGTTTCCAGCAGCGTTTCTACCAGCAATACGTCCAAATACTGTGATATCAGAGATTGCACAAGTACCTACGCGGTTATTTCCGTGAATACCACCAGTAACTTCACCAGCAGCGAACAGGCCTTCAATGACATCACCATTTGTGTTAAGAACTTCAGCGTTTTCGTTGATTTCAACACCACCCATTGTGTGGTGAACTGAAACAACACCTACCAGAATGAACCAAGGTCCTTCTTCCATAGTGACCATAGCGGTTGTTCTTCCGAACTTGTCTGTGTTGTTTTTGATGCCTTCATTGTAATCAGCCATTGTAGCAACCAGATTTTCAGCATTAATATCGAAGTGTTCAGCAATTTCTTCAAGTGTATCAGCTTTATAGAATACACCATCTTCTAAGCATTGTGCATATTCTGAAGCAAACTTTTCTTCAAGGTTCAGACGATCAGCAACTTCCTGATTGTAAATTGCATAAACATAACCGTCCTGTGCCAAGATGCCTTCTGCACGTTCATCGCGCATACCCATTTCGTTAACGAAACGTTCACCATTCTGGTTCACATAAATCAGACCTTCACCTGACCAGCTTGGTGCTTCGATACCGTAGTAAACTCCAGTGATAGGGTTGTTGAATGGATACAGCTGAATGTGCTCCATACCAATCAGGTTTGCACCAATTGATTCAGCCATCTTAATACCATCACCAACAATGGCAGGAGAGTTTGTTGTCTTTACAGATTCATCCAGAGTTTCCCAGCGTGTGTTGTAGTGATCGCGCATTTCTACGTTTGCACCGAAACCACCTGATGCAAGCACAACACCGTTAGTAGCACTGATTGTTGCAGTCTGTCCATCACGAGAAACAACAACGCCAGTTACAACACCATTTTCATCAACAACTAATTCTTCAGCTTTTGTGTTCAATGCAACTTCAACACCATGAGATGTTGCATAGTTTAACAGAGGATTGATCATACCAGGCCCCAATTCTACAGGTTCTACAGCACGAGCAACACTGTGTCCGCCTTCCCAAACCAGATAGTCCTGATAAACAACACCGATTTCATCACGTAACCATTCAGCAGCATCAGTTGCGTTTGCAGCGATAATATCAACGAGTTCTTTCTTTGCTAAAGAACCGCCGCCTTCCCACATTTCTTTTGCGAACTGTTCAACGCTGTCTTCAATACCCTGTTCTTCCTGCAACCAGTTGTTAGGGCAAGCAAGTTCAGCATAAGAAAGCAGTGTATTACCCCCAGCATAAGGCATCTTTTCGATTACGATAACGCTAGCACCTGCAGCATTTGCTTCTACTGCAGCTGATAGACCAGCACCACCTGCACCGATAACAACAACATCATATGTAGCATCTTCTAGAACGATAATCTCTGAGTCACCTGCTTCTGCATTCATAAGAGCCTCTACATCTGCTCCCGCTGCTGTCAGTGCTGATTTTACAGCTTCCAGAATTGCGTTAGATGTGTTTGTTGCACCAGATACAGCATCAATGTTCAGTGACTGATTTTCAACGATTGCTGCAGGAATATCTGTGATAGGACCATCAGAAAGACCTGGTGTTTCCTGATGATTTGTTACTGTGACACTTTCGATTTTATCAGTGCTGAGGACAACTTCAACAGTTACATCTCCGTTATTTCCTTTTGCAGTTCCTGTATAAGTCCCTGCTGTATAAACTCCTGTGTCACCAGAGTTATCAGGTGCACCACATGCTGCCATGGTGAATGCCATCATGAGTGCTAGAAACATTTTGAATAATTTCTTCATTTTCTTTCTCCTTGTTTATCTTTTTTTTGAATTGGTCAAGGAGATTATCTTTTCAGCTTGATTAGATCTTTTTGCAAGAATCTCTCTCTACAAAGTGGCAAGGCAATGTGATCTTTACAGGAATTGTGTCGTATTCATTTAAGATAGAATAGATCATCATTGCCCCGTACTGCCCCATGTAATAATTGGGAGTGCTAACAGTTGTTAGTGCGGGTGATGTATAAATGGCGTCTTCAATATCATCAAATCCTACAATGGAAACATCTTCTGGAACTCTGATCCCATGTTCTTTTAGAGCACGGATAGCCCCAATTGCAATTGGGTCGCTAGCAGCAATGATTGCGGTTGGAAGATTGTTGCTTTGAATCATGTTTGTCATCATTCGATAACCGGATTCACGTGAGAATTCATCAATCATAATGAAGTCTTTATAATCTACACCGTTTCTGCTGCAGTATTTAATGAAGTACTCTTGGCGGAAATCTGGATATTCACTTCCATCTTCTAGGACTTCTTTGCCTCCCAAAAAACCAATTTTTTGATGATTTAGAGAAACGAGATAGTTAATGACTGTTTTCATGGAAGTTTTGAAATCTAGAGAAATTGTGTTGTATTCAATTTCATCAGTCTCCATATCAAGAAAGATGGTTCGTCTTGCCTGATCGCTGATTTCTTTCATTTTTTCTTTTGAGAACTTTCCGATGCAAATGATACCGTCAACATTTTTAAGCTTTTCTAGGTAATCACCATCAGTTTTAAAGATGCGCACGATATCGATGTCATCTTTTTGACAAAAGCGTTCAACTCCCATTCGTATAGAGAGATAAAACGGATCACCGAGTTCTTGCTCCAGTGAGTACCAATGAAGGATCCCGATTGTAAAACGAGATGCTTTTGTCTTTTTAACGTAGTTCAGTTGCTTTGCTGCTGCGATGATATTTGAACGTGTCTCATCTGTAATGTTTAATGTGGAATCGTTGTTGAGAACACGTGATACAGTTGCAGAAGAAACGCCAGCTAATTCCGCAACCTCTTTGATTGTTGCCATATAAATCACTCCTTCCCACAATTATAGAGGATTACTTTCGATTTGTATAGAAATTCCAGGCTGTATTGATAATCTCATTGATGCTTGTGTATTTTGGATTCCATCCAAGAATTTCTTGTGCCTTTGTGTTGCATGCAACTAGTTTTGCTGGATCTCCTGCACGTCTTTCACATAACACGGTCTTGATGGACTGTTGAGTAACTTGTTCTGCTGCTTTGATAATTTCCAATACGGAATATCCTTCGCCGTTACCTAGATTAATAATTTGTGAAGGGTTTCCATCTAATAAGTAATGGATTGCTTTGATGTGAGCATCCGCTAAATCACATACATGGATGTAATCTCTGATGCAGGTACCATCTTTTGTTGGGTAATCTGTCCCAAAGACACTGATTGCTTCACGCTTCTTCAATGGGACTTGAAGAATTAATGGAATCAAATGTGTTTCTGGATTATGGAGTTCTCCAATTTTTCCATTAGGATGAGCGCCACAAGCATTGAAATAACGAAGTGCAACAAAACTCATACCATATGCCTTTTCGCACCATTTCATCATTTTTTCCATTGCTAGTTTCGTTTCACCATAAGGGTTTGTTGGAGAAGTTTCTGAATCCTCCAAGATTGGGATCTGCTTAGGTTCGCCATAAGTGGCTGCAGTAGAAGAGAAGACGATGTGCTTAACCCCATGTTTTTTCATTGCTTCTAAAAGAACCATCATTCCATAAACGTTATTGTCATAGTATTCCAGTGGTTCTTTCATGCTGATGCCAACAAGAGAGTTAGCAGCAAAGTGGATGACGCCATCAATAGCTTCACGATCAAAGACTTCGTTCAAGAATTCTTTATCACGTAAATCTCCTTGATAGAATTTGGCTTTAGGATGAATCAATTCTTTAAACCCAGTTTGTAGATTATCAACGATGACAACATCATGTCCCTGATCAATCAATTCATAAACTGTATGGCTACCGATATATCCTGCTCCGCCAAGAACTAATATACTCATTGGGTTGTCCTCCTTACGCACACATCATATACCTTTAGTAAAATTTAGTCAATAGTTTTAGTAAATATAATAATATAATTTACTAAAACTATTGAAATATTTTACTTGCGCGTTTATAATATGCTCGGAGGTACTAATATGAATACTGTTATCAATCAACTTGTTTCTTATGCACTGCAGCATCATCTGATAAATAAAGATGATATCAATTACTCTGTAAATCTTCTTCTTGATCTGCTAGGGATTTGTGAGTTTATAGAAGAAGAAACTGAACCAGCTTCATTGGATGTCATGATGGAGCAAATTCTCGAGTACGCTGTCGAACATCATCTTATCGAAAATACAATGACAGAAAAAGATTTGTTTGATACACGAGTGATGAATTGCTTTATGCCTAGACCAAGTGAAGTCATCAAGACATTCAACCTATTAAAAAAGGACCCTGAGAAGGCCACAGATTACTATTATGATTTGTCGATTCATTCAAACTATATTAGAAAGACTCGTACAGACAAAAATATTAAATTTAACCGTTTCTATAAATATGGTGAGTTTCAAATTTCTATCAATCTTTCCAAACCGGAAAAAGATCCTAAAGAAATTGCCAAAGCAAAATTAGTAAAAAGTTCAGGATATCCTAAATGTTTATTGTGCAAAGAAAACGTAGGATTTGCAGGAAATATGAATTATCCTGCTCGACAGAATCACAGGATCATTCCTGTTGATCTGAATGGAAATGAATATTATTTACAGTATTCACCATATGTGTACTATAACGAACACTGTATTATATTAAATAAGGAACATGTTCCTATGAAAATCAATCGAATAACTTTTGAAAATCTCTTTGGCTTCATTCGTCAGTTTCCACATTATATGATTGGTAGTAATGCTGACCTTCCAATTGTTGGTGGATCAATCCTTACACATGACCATTATCAGGGAGGAAAACATCATTTTCCTATCGAGGATGCAGAAGTACTTTATGAAACACAATTAAATGAAAAAGTGGATGCACAGATTCTTAATTGGCCTTTATCTACATTAAGACTAAGCAGCTTGGATGAGAATGAATTGATTGAATGGTCTGAACGTATTTTGAATAAATGGATAGACTACCAGGATGAAGAACAGGAAATTATTGCCTATACAAATGGAGAAAGACACAATACCATTACTCCTATCGTTAGAAAAAAAGGAGAAATGTATCAGATTGATCTGGTTCTGAGAAATAATAGAACTAGTGAGAAGTATCCTGATGGCATCTTCCATCCGCATCCTGAATATCATCACGTAAAAAAAGAGAATATTGGTCTGATTGAAGTTATGGGATTAGCAATTCTTCCAGCACGTCTGAAAACCGAAATAGAAATGTTGAAAGATTGTTTGTTAAATGGAACTGATATTGATCAGATAGAATCACTTCAAAAACATAAAGAGTGGTTTAACAGGTTGAAGCAAGTAGATGTAATTGAAGATAATATCGATGAATTGTTTGAAAATGAATTAACTTGCATTTTTGTTGGAGTTTTAGAAAATGCAGGAGTATTCAAAATGAATGAAGATGGAATTAGAGGATTTGAAAAATTTCTAAAAACTATAATGGAAGAAGGGTGACAAATGATTAAATTACTTGAAAAAAGACCAAGTGGAATTGATGTTCTTCGATTATCCAATGACTATTTGGAAATCGATGTAATGAACTTTGGCTGCACTATTCTCAAAATGAAAACTAAAGATAAAAACGGGTTTATGAGGGATGTTGTTCTTGGCTATGATTACCCAGAGGATTATGCACAATATGATGGATATCTAGGGGCTTTAGTTGGAAGAACAGCAAACAGAATAAAAAATGGTAGGTTCACGTTAAATGACAAGGAATATATTTTGGCAGTAAATAATGGACCTAACTCTCTTCATGGCGGAATCAAAGGATTTTCATATGTACTGTTTGACTACGAAATCATTGGAGAGAAGCTGAAATTTCACTATCTGAGTAAAGATATGGAAGAAGGTTATCCAGGGAATCTGAAATTAACTACAACGTATGAGTTGAAGGATGATACTTTTGTTGCTTCATACGAAGCAGAATCGGATAAAGACACCATTGTAAACATCACAAATCATACATATTTCAATCTGAATGGAATTCCTTCAAGGATAGATGCACATGAATTGAGAATAGATGCAGATTTTTTTGCGATTATCGATAAATACGGTCTGGTAACTGGAGAATTTATGGGGGTTGAAAAATCACCATTCGATTTTAGAACACCAAAAGAAATTGGTAAGCAGCTTAATCAGAATCATGAACAGCTTATTATTGGAAAAGGATACGATCATCCGTTTGTGTTCTCTGAGCCAAATGATCAAGTGACACTATATTCACCAATGACAGGTATTGAACTAAATATTTCAACGAATCTTCCACAAGCACAAATCTACAGTGCAAATTATCTTGATGGAAGATTAGGAAAAAATGGAATTCCTATGTATGAAAAATCTGGAATATGCATTGAAACACAAATGATGCCAAATGACATCAATTTACATCCAAACACATCAACTACAATTTTAAAGAAAGGAAAAAGATATGAATCAATGACTTCATATCAATTAAGGGTAAGATAATGAAAGCATTAGAAGTAAGAAAACAGTTTGAACAGAGAGTACATGATGATTTACTTGTTGATCTATACGAGGATCATTCTTTGGTTGAATACCAGAATCATCGTTACATTAATGCATTAGATCGATTTGTCAGTCTTTATGATGACTGTGAAGTTGAAATGTACAGTGCTGCAGGACGAAGCGAAGTAGGGGGAAACCATACAGACCATCAGCATGGATGTGTATTGGCAGCATCCATCAATCTAGATGCTATTGCAGTGGTAACGAAACAGTCAGGAAAAGTAAAAGTTGTTTCAGACTCATTCGACATTGATGAAATCGATATCAATGAATTAGATAAAAGAGAACATGAAGAAGGAACTTCTGAAGCATTGATTCGTGGGGTTTTGGCTGGACTTAAAAATGAAGGTTATAACATCGAAGGGTTTAAAGCGTTTATTACAAGTGATGTATTGATGGGAGCAGGACTTTCATCTTCAGCAGCCTTTGAAGTCTTAATTGGTACAATTCTTAGCGGCCTTTACAATGACATGGCAATTGATATGGTAACGATTGCAAAAGTTGGACAGTATGCAGAAAACGTTTATTTTGGAAAACCATGCGGATTAATGGATCAGTGTGCCTGTGCTGTTGGAGGACTCATTAGTATTGATTTTGACAATCCAGCTCAGCCAGTTGTCGAAAAGGTAGATGTTGATTTCTCAACATTTAATCATAGTCTTTGTATTGTGGATACAAAAGGATCACATGCAGATTTGACAGATGAATATGCTGCAGTTCCGTTTGAAATGAAAAGTGTAGCTAAGTTTTTTGGTAAAGAAGTTCTCAGAGATGTGAGTCCATGCTTATTCATGAAAAAACTGCCTGAAATCAGAGAAAAAGTAGGAGATCGTGCAATCCTAAGGGCAATTCACTTTTTTGAAGAAAATGAAAGAGTGAAAGCACTGGTGGATGCATTGAATCATCATCGTTTTGAAGAGTTTATGTGCCTAATCAAGTGCTCTGGGAATTCAAGTTTCAAATATCTGCAGAATGTATTTTCAGTCAAAGATACAAATCATCAAAGTGTTTCAGTTGCACTTGCAGTATCTGAATTGACTTTAGGAAAACTTGGAGTATCAAGAGTCCATGGCGGAGGTTTTGCGGGAACAATCCAGGCATTTGTAGATAATGAATTTGTTGCTGAGTACAAAACAAAAATGGAAAAAGTATTTGGAGAAGGAAGCTGTCACGTTCTTAGAGTTCGCAAGTATGGCGGGAAAAAGGTGTTATAGCAGGAGAAAGGAACATGAAAAAGTTAAATATTACGTATGATGAAATGATTCAATCTTCATCACTGCATACAGTAAGTGAAATTCATCAGCAACCTGCGACTTGGGAAAAAACAATCGCACAGATTAAGCGAGAAAAGAAACAGATTGATGAGTTTATTTCCAAAGTGACCTTACAAGAAGACTTTGATATTGTTTTAACAGGGGCAGGTACAAGTGAGTTTGTTGGTAATGCATTGTTTAGCTATCTAAATAGAGTAAATAAATATAAAGTGAAATCCTATGGAACAACAGATTTGGTTGCGTCACCTGAGAATTATCTGTCAGCTACTAAACCTACATTATTGGTGTCTTTTGCTCGAAGTGGAAATTCTCCAGAATCAGTAGGTGCTGTCGATGTTGCAGAAGCTGTATGCAGTAATGTATATCATTTGTTTATTACTTGTAATAAAGATGGAGCACTTTCGAAACTTGCAGCTGAAAAAGAAAATTGTTATGCAATTAATTTAGCTGATGAAACACATGATCAATCCTTTGCGATGACTAGCAGCTTTACAAATATGCTGCTTGCTGCTCTAATGTGCTTAGATGTGAATCATTTTGATGAGCATGTTGCTAATATGGAACAAATGATTAAAAACGGAAATCGTCTGTTGAATGAACATTTTGACCAAATTCGTAATGTTGTTGAAGTTTATGATTTTAAGAGAATTGTTTACCTAGGGGCAAATACACTAAAAGGAATTAGCCAAGAATCAGCATTAAAGATGCTTGAGTTAACAGCTGGGAAAGTTGTTACATTGCATGATACACCATTGGGATTTAGACATGGTCCAAAATCAATTGTTGATGAAGACACATTAACGGTTGTTTATTTGAGCGACGATACTTATTCATATAAGTATGAACTTGATTTAATCAAAGAAATGAGTGCTCAAAGGAAAGGAAACCGTCTATTAGTGATTGGAAATCGCAAACGAGAGGAAATCAAATCATTAGTGGATTACTCATATTTCTTTGCAGGAGAAGATACAGATAATGTATTATTAGGAATCAATTATATTCTGTGTGGCCAGTTAATTGCTCTGTTCAAATCTTTAGATTTAAATCTTACACCAGATAATCCATGCCCTAGCGGAGAAGTAAATCGTGTAGTTAAGGGAGTTGTTTTGTACCCTTATCAAAGAAAAATGGTGGTTTAAATGAGAATATATGTTTGTGCATGTCAAGAAGCTGTAGCTGTTGTAACAGTTTCTTTTTCTATTCTGTTAATTTCAACCGTTCTTCTTTCTTTAGTTTCACAAGCAAACATACTGGATATTGTTTATGAAACTGTAAGTGCAACTGCAACGGTTGGCTTGACGAGAAATTTAACCCACTCACTAAATAACTGGGGAAAAATGATTCTAATTGTAACTATGTATCTTGGCAGGGTGGGCCAATTTCTCTGTTTGTAGCTTTTAATACGAAGAAGAAAAATAAAAATATTATTAAAAATCCTACTGAGGATATTAGTGTTGGATAAAAAATGGGGTGTAATGTACTATGAAAACTTATGTCATTAGTGATGTGCACGGCCTAGGTGCAAAATTCACAAATTTTTTAAGAATTCTTGATCCAGAAGATATTGTGTATGTTCTGGGAGATGTTATCGACAGAGGACCAGATGGAATACAGATTCTACAATACATCATGAACCATCCTGACCAGTTCAAGATGATACTTGGTAACCATGAGCATATGATGCTTACCTATTTAGAGGCTGCTCGAAGAGTTGACTTTGAAAAAGCTTCATACATGAATCATGAAGAAATTAACTATTTGTATGATAGATGGGCAATCAGAAATCAAGGTATACCAACACTAGAATATTATGAAAAATTACCAAAAGAGCAACAAGAACAAATCTATCAGTTCATAAAAAATCTTCCTGTAGCTTATACGAATGTAAAAATCAAAAACTATTGTTTCTATTTGGTTCATTCCATGCCAAAAGAGCTTAAAAAGGATGTTGTTTACCAGCAGGATTTGCCTTTGCGAGAGGATTTGCACCAATTTATTTGGAAAAGGCCATCTTTTCTAGAAACTTGTCATATTGATGATAAAATTGTTATCTCTGGTCATACAATAACAATTAAATATCATGACAAATTAGAAATATATTTCAGCAAAGATAAGGAAGGGAATATAAGATATATTGATATCGATTGCGGATGTGCAATGAACTGTGACGATTCTAAGCTTGCATGTCTTTGTCTTGATGATATGAGTGTTCAGTATTTTTAGGCTTTAATAGAGAGTCATTGATTCAGGTTGTGATAGCTCTTTGTGGAACCATCTTTTATGATCGCTTCTTTTTCATCAATAGGTGCTTTTAAATTACTGATTTGTTCAAAAATAGAACTCAGATCTCCACCATTCATATAATTCCCTCCTCGTATATGTCAAGTAGAGCATAATTTCTAAAGAATATTCACATAATTGTTATAAGTAACATAATATTTATAGTAATAGAAAAAATTGTTATAAATGACATATTTGTTATATGCAATATATTCTTTATTATTATATTTATCAAACACCGGAACCAAGAATACTCCCATCCTCTACAGGTGGTGAGATGAATTGGTGAATCAACCGGTGTTTTGTTCTTTTGCGAACACTTACACTCTGTTGTGAATAGCATGATTCTGTGATATAATAGATTCAGTAGTAATATATGAAAAGAGCGATAAATCAATGAAATTTGACAATAATAATCATTCAGTGTTCTTACTTCATTACCATCTTGTACTCGTCGTAAAATATAGACGCAATGTCTTGAATGATGCCATCTGTCAAAGATTGCGAGAAATCTTTGAGTACATTGCACCAAACTACAATGTTTCTGTACAACAATGGAATCATGATGTAGATCACATTCATGTCCTTTTCAAAGCGCATCCTAATACTGAACTTTCAAAGTTCATTAACGCATATAAATCAGCCAGCAGTCGGCTCATCAAAAAAGAATATCCTGAACTAAGAAAAGAACTATGGAAAGAAATGTTCTGGAGTCGCTCTTTTTGCCTTCTGACAACAGGAGGAGTCACAATTGATATAATCCGCAATTATATTGAAACTCAAGGAGAACGCAATGAACACAAAACACAAAGCGTATAAATTCAGAATCTATCCAAATGAATCACAGAAAGTCCTGCTTGCGAAGACTTTTGGCTGTGTTCGTCTTGTCTATAATCATTATTTGAATCTAAAAACTAAAAGTTATGAAGAAAACGGGAAATCACCGTCTTATACGGAATGTGCATCTGATTTAGTACAGCTCAAGAAAGAAAAAGAGTTTCTTAAAGAAGTGGATAGTATCGCTTTACAACAGTCACTCAGACACTTAGATAATGCATATAAGAATTTCTTTCGTGATAAGAAAGAGGGGTATCCAAGATTCAAATCAAAGAAATCTCATCAGCATTCTTATACCACTGTCTGTATCAACAATAATATCAAACTTGAGGATGGAAAGATCACATTGCCAAAGGTTGGCAAAGTGCGTATCAAACAACATCGCAGTATTCCAGAGAAAACTCACATGAAATCTGCAACTGTTTCTATGACATCAACAGACAAGTATTATGTATCGCTTTTGTATGAATTTGAAGAGAATAACCAAAAAGTAGAAATAGAGAAAGTAATCGGGTTAGATTATTCGATGCATGATTTGTTTGTGGCATCTGAAGAAGATGTACAGGTAGACCAGAAGCATCTGCATCATTACAGAAAATCATTAGAACAACTGGCCAAAGAACAACGAATACTGTCTCACAGGAAAAAAGGAAGCAAACGATATGAGAAACAACGTATAAAGGTTGCGAAGATTCATGAGAAAATAGCGAATCAGCGTAAAGATATCCTGCACAAAAGTTCAAGGCAGATAGCCAATGCCTATGATCTAGTTTGTGTAGAAGATCTGAACATGAAGAATATGTCGCAAGCGCTCAACTTTGGAAAATCGGTGACAGACAATGGTTGGGGTATGTTTGTAAGTTTTTTGAATTACAAATTGGAAGATCTAGGTAAACAGTTAGTCAAGATTGATAAATGGTTTCCAAGTTCGAAGACATGTCATATTTGTGGATGCATCAATGAAGAACTCACATTGAACATAAGAGAGTGGGAATGTCTAATCTGTCATCATATTCATGACCGAGATCAAAATGCAGCACAGAACATCAAAAAAGAAGGAATGCGAATCGCATTCCAGTAAATAAAATCTTAAGAACCGTAGGGCATACGGGGATAGCTCAGAGATACTGGAATCATGAGATTCCTTGACTGAGAAGCGCCCACTTCTATAAGACAAACTATTAAATGTCAATAAATGAATATTTTTAATTGATAATTTGTGTTTGTCTTGAATTACAAGTGCAATTCTTATGGAAAATACAAATTGATTGTATTTTGGGCGCACTGAAAACAACTTTTTAACGATTTGT
>JAFULN010000055.1 GCA_017473335.1 Erysipelotrichaceae bacterium | reverse complement strand
TGATCCATAATAAAAACCTCCTTCTATACAGATCGTAGTCAATTATAGAAAGAGGTTAATACTCCATCAACTACTGGGGATAATCAGCTCCCCACCAGATGAAGTAGATGGTCCCCAAACCCAGAAAGTGGTGGATACTTTCTATTTTATAAGAAGATGAACTCATCTTCTTTTCTTTTGAAAAACCCAGTACTTCACCATTACATCATCCATATAATCACATGTTGTTGTATTGTCTACCAGAAGACAGTAAACGGTGATTTCATCTACATCCATAGAATCTGTTATCTGTAATTCCATGGCTGTCTTTGCATCTGATTCCCAAGTATTCACAACATATACAGGTCCATCACTTAATTCTTTAGCCTCTATAAATCCTTTGACAACTCTAGGATTTCCCGGATACATAGAAACATCATACATCTTTATTAAATCTTCTCTAGTGAATTGAAGGACATCTGTTTCACTCACTAGATCAACGCTGCAGCCAGACAAACAAAGCAAAAGAAACAAAACAACTATTTTCATCATGACTATTACCTCAACCATAGTATATCATATTTATTTTGAGCATAATATTAGACGAAATCATAAATATGAATTATAATGTAGTCGTAAAGATGAAACAATCTTAGGAGGAAAATCAATGGAAAATAAATTTTATATCTGCAAGACTTGCGGCAACATCATTCAGAAAGTAGAAGATTCAAAAGTCCCAGTATTCTGCTGCGGAAAACCTATGACTGAACTAGTTCCAAACACAACAGATGGTGCATTTGAAAAACATCTTCCTGTCGTAACAGTAGATGGAAACAAAGTAAAAGTTGTTGTAGGAAGCGTTGAACACCCTATGACTGAAGCACATTTGATCAGCTGGATCGTATTAGAAACAAAGAAGAGCTGGATGAGAGTTCATCTGACTCACACTGACAAACCAGAAGCTGTCTTCACAATTGAAGAAGGCGATGAACCAGTTGCAGCATATGAATACTGCAATCTGCACGGATTCTGGAAAACAGAAATCAAGTAATCAAGACAAAAGCCGAAAGGCTTTTTCTTTTTATCATTTTTAAAAAGTGCTATCATAATACTATGTTTGGAGTGATACAATGAAAACACGTAAAGCTATCCTTTCTGATTTAGAAAGAATGCTGGAAATTGAAGAAAGTGCAATTCCGGGCTATGGATATCTGTTTGAAAATAAAGACTTTTATTTTGATGGTATACAAAATAAAGGAGAAATGATTTTAGCTTTGAAAGATGATCTGCCTGTAGGTATGGGACAATACTCTGTGCTGCCGGATGGATCTGGCTGGCTGGAAATACTAAGAGTACACAAAGATTTTCAGCATCAGGGAGCAGGACACGCCATCTATCGACGTTATATGGAACTGGCTGAGCTGACAGATGCCCCTGCTGTTACCATGTTTACTGGACGAAAAAACATCGCTTCAAAAACACTCGCAGAAAAAAACGGCTTTCAATTAGCCACTGCTCATATGGAATACGTAAAAATTCTAGAGGAAATGACTGAATGTGAGCACTCATTTCATCTTGTTACAGATGTACTTGAAGCTCAAAAACGATTGAACGATGCATCATGGGGTCCATTTATGGGACTCAATCGTACTTATTTCCACATGAATCTTCCATTGTACAAGTGGCTGACAGAAAGAAAGATGGTCTATTCAGATGGTCAAAGTACACTTGTTTTGGGCTGCCGTATGCTGAAGCACAGAGGTTATTATATCGGCTATATGTCTGGCGACTTAAGAAAATGTATTCAGTTTGCCTGCATGAAAACCAAACAGGAAAACCTCTCAAAACTGACTGTGTCCTTTTTACCTGAGCGTACAGATATTATTGATGCACTCCATCAAGAAGGCTTTACAGCCCTGTCAGAATTAATTGTCATGGAACTGAATCGTAAAGGAGAAAAACATGTTTAAGAAAATTACTTTAGATGAACTAAATGAAAACTGGGTTAAGAAAATTCATTATGACTGGGCATTGATTGTGACTGAAGATACAGATAAAGTCAATGCAATGACAGCGAACTGGATTCAAATGGGATGGCTTTGGAATAAAAACACAATCACAGTTTATGTCCGTCCTCAGCGTCAC
The DNA here is from genome assembly GCA_017473335.1 of Erysipelotrichaceae bacterium. Lineage (GTDB taxonomy): Bacteria > Bacillota_I > Bacilli_A > Erysipelotrichales > Erysipelotrichaceae > RGIG1896. Next base: position 2,981 of record JAFULN010000055.1, on the reverse strand, counting down.
ACCTACAAAACAATGGAGAATAGTGATGTCTTTTCAGTAGCTTTCTTTAGTGGTGAACATAGAGAAAAATTAGCTTATTTAGGAAAAGCTTCAGGGCGTGATGAAGATAAACTGGCTAAGTGCAATTATCATACAACCGTATTGGATGGAGCCCCTGTCATTGAGGAAGCTGACTTAGTCTTTACAGTAAAGAAACTCTACCAGCATGCCTTAAAGGATGAAAACTTCCTCCAAGACTCTAAAACCATTTATCCTCAGCAGGATTTCCATTTAGAAACAATTGGTGAAATCATTGGCGTATACACAAGATAAAAAGGACGAACTGTCCTTTTTATTTCCTATCAAACATATCACTCAGCATGCCATTGACAAAACTAAGTGCAATGGATGCAATGATGGCAGTTCCTAAACTGCTCACATACGCACCAGAAACCAGTGAAAACGCCAAAGAAAGCACTGCACCATTAATAACCAGTGTAAACAATCCTAAAGAAAGGAATGTTAATGGAAAAGAGAAAAATTCCAGAACTGGTTTCACTAACGCATTACAAAGTGCTAAGATCAAAGTTAACGCAATCAGACTTTCACCTGAAATCACAATGCCCGCAAACAAATAATCAATAATCCACAAAGAAACTCCATTTAAGAATAAACGTTTCAATTTCATCACTCCTTAAGATGTTTTTATTTTACATTCCTGTAGGATTGTTGTAAATGAAAGATTTTCTAAAGATGATTTCTTGCATTTTTATCAAAGTAGCGGTATATTATATTAGCAGTCGTTAGTTTAGAGTGCTAAAAGAGTGCTAACAAGGAGGGTTTTTATGGAAAAGAAACAATTTAAAACTGAATCAAAGCGACTTTTAGATTTAATGATCAATTCAATTTATACAAATCGAGAAATCTTTTTAAGAGAACTGATTTCAAATGCTTCTGATGCCTTGGATAAACGTCATTATTTGTCCATCACAGATGATCAGCACCGACTCAACAAAGAAGATTTAAAAATTGAAATAAGCATCGATAAAGAAAACAGAACATTAACAATCACAGATACTGGGATTGGGATGACACAGGAAGAACTTGAAAACAATCTGGGTACGATTGCACACAGTGGATCTTTAGAATTCAAGAAAACACTGGAAGAAGCCAAAGAGATTGATATCATTGGACAATTTGGTGTTGGTTTCTACTCTGCCTTTATGGTCGCAAAACAGATTACTGTCAATTCTAAATCATGTCATAGTGATCAAGCTTATCGCTGGGAATCTACTGGTGAAGATGGCTATGTGATTTCACTGAGTGACAAGTTTACTACAGGTACAGAAATTATTTTGACATTAAAAGATAACACTGAAACTGAAAACTATGATGAATACTTAGAGACATATACTTTAAAACAGCTGATTAAGAAATATTCTGACTATGTTCGCTATCCAATTGGCATGATGATAGAAACAAGTCATAAGAAAGAAGATTCTGATGAAGTTGTGACTGCACTGGAACATCAGGTTGTTAATTCAATGGTTCCTCTTTGGAAACGCAGTAAAAAAGATGTTACAGAAGAAGAATACAAAGATTTCTATCGCAGTAAATTCTTTGCGTTTGATGAACCAGCGAAAACAATTCATTATTCATTAGAAGGAAATATCAGCTACAGTGCTCTTCTATATATTCCTACAAAAGCACCTTATAACTTCTATTCTTCAGAATATGAATCAGGTTTGCAGCTGTATTGCAAAGGTGTCTTTATCATGGATAAGGCGAAAGATTTACTTCCTAGCTACTTTAGATTTGTAAAGGGTCTGGTTGACTCCAATGATTTAAATCTGAACATTTCTCGTGAAATTCTTCAGCAGGACCGTCAGATGAAGACGATGGCTAGAAGCATTGAAAAGAAAATCAAGAGTGGTCTGGAAGATCTGTTGAAAAATGAACGTGAAAAGTATGAAGAGTTCTTCCAGAGCTTTGGACTGCAGCTGAAATATGGTCTTTATGAAGATTTTGGTTCTCATAAAGATGTACTGCAGGATTTAGTACTGTTTAAATCATCTTTGGAAGAAAAGTATGTTACATTAAAAGAATATGTTGAACGCATGAAAGAGAATCAGGATTTGATTTATTATGCGTGTGGACAAACCATTGAACAGATTAATCAGCTTCCTCAAATGGAACGTTTAAAAGATAAAGGATATGAAGTATTGTATTTCTTAGATGATGTGGATGAATTTGCGACATTGACACTTCAAGAATATGGTGGAAAGAAGTTCAAATCTATTGCACAGGGTGATTTAAATCTAGATACTGAAGAAGAAAAGCAGGAAATTGAGAAGAAGAAAGAAGAAAATAAAGATCTTTTGACTTCAATGAAAGATGCTTTGATGGGTGCAGTAACTGATGTTCGTATCTCAAGCCGCTTAAAGACACACCCTGTATGTTTAGTTTCAGATGAAGGAATCTCTCTTGAAATGGAAAAAGTCCTTGCACAAAATCCAGATAATCCTGGTATTAAGGCTAGCAGAATTCTGGAAATCAATCCAAATCATCCAGTTTTCGCAGCTTTGCAAAGACTGCAAAACAACGAAGAAACACTAAAACAATATACAAACATCCTCTATAATCAGGCGCTTCTTATTGAAGGTCTCACTATCGAAAATCCAGTTGAATATGCAAATCAAATTTGTGATTTGATGTCAAAACTCAGCTAACACACAAAACGGACTGAAAACAGTCCGTTTTCAGACTGTTGACAAATAAAAGTTCGACAGTCTTTTTTTAATATGATAAAATACAAATGCAAAAAGAAGTCTCTATTTTGCCCGAAATATTGTCATACTTCATTTTGCGTAAGAAACCAAGCAAGAAATGCACAAGGCTGCATTTCTTTTTTTGTGGAAGGAACTTAAAAAGTCTACCTCTTCACAAAATGGAAAGAAACTGAAGAAAAAGATAAAATATAGATGGGCAAAAATTAATGGAGA
>JAFULN010000002.1 GCA_017473335.1 Erysipelotrichaceae bacterium | reverse complement strand
TATCAGAGTTTGCCTACACACAAATCACAGAAGCGATGAAAAGCAGATGCAGAAAAGAGAGAATCGCCATAAAAGAAATAGATCCTGCGTATACAAGCAGGATCGCAAAAGATAAGTATATGAAGTCTATGGGATGCAGTATCCATATGGCAGCATCGTATGTGATCACACGAAGAGGATGCGGATACATCGATATGATCTAAAGTAAACAAACAGGAATCATTTCAACCTGTGCTGGATTTATATCACTAGAAGATGCTGTACTTAAAGACAGGATGAACTTGGGATGGTTCCTTATACAACGATTCTTTCAACGGATCAACTTCGCTAAAGGCTTACGAGCAGGAAGAAAAGATAGTTGAAAGATACTGATCTGGCAAGATACAGGTCAGGTCATAGCTAATCACTATAAAAAATGACGAATTATATTAATTTGTCACTATCTTGGTGCATATATTGAAACAGGGTGGTCGAATGAAAAAGTTCAATCAAATTGGTTGTATACTATGCAGTGTTTTTGCGGTATTCCTCTATTTTCAACATAAGGATGAAAAAACTATTTCTGTGTTTCAATTAGAACAAAACAAATCAAAGATTGAAATTGTGCTGCTCAACTCAACCGGACATCTTGTGCCATTTACAGTAAACAGCAGCTGCAGCACAGAAGTCGAATGCTTAAATGAAGCAGTATCACTGATGAGTGAATCTCATGGAATCTACCATGCTATATTTCCAAAACACACTCAAGTTCTTTCAGTACAATGTGATAAGGATTGTGTTGTAGATTTCAGTAAAGAATTATTGGAGTACAATCCTGCAAAGCGAATAGAAATACAACAAGCATTAAGCTATTTGATGAAACAAGTGAATTGCAAGCTATTCACTGTTGAAGGACAGGTAAGTGAGAAGTTAACAATTGATGAGGATGTACTTTTGAATCAATCTTATTTTATTGATTCAGATTTGCATCGAGGTTATCTATATCAAATGTATATGAACCAGAACACAGATAACGGATCAGTTTTAATACCTGTTATTGTACATGCAATGTCTGATGATTTTGTCAAAGTGTTAGAAACTTATTATACTTCAAGTACTTCTGTACAATGCGATACATTGAATTTCAGAGAGTTTCAGTTGATAGAAGGGGATATTTTACAGCTTCATTTAAGTGATGAATGCATCATTAATCATACATTTGTTTTGGATAAAGTGCTTCCAGTTCTGTTTAGTTTGAAAGAAAGATATCCCGAGAAATCAGTTAAAGTATTAGTAGATGATGTGATTGTTCAAGAAATACAATTATCAGAGCTAAGAATCAATGAGTTTTTACTTCCGGAATGACTTGATTTTGTGTATAATATTTGACGGTGATAAATGTGTTGAAGTTAGTAGTTGTTTCCGACAATCATGGTCGTTTGGAACCTATTTTAGAAGTATTAAATAAGCATCAGCATGCGGATGGATATTATCATTGCGGTGATTTTGAAATTCCTCTGGCATATTTAAATCAGTTTGCGGTTGTTTGCGGAAACAATGATTATGCTGATGTTCCAATGTCATTGATTGTGAATACACCACGTCATCGTATTTTAGTGCTCCATGGACATCGCTATGCGACAATGTTCAGTATTGAGCGTCTTGTTCAGAAGGCAAAAGCTGAAAGATGCAATATGGTCTTTTATGGTCATACACATGTATTTAATGATCAGATTGTTGATGGGATTCGTTTTATTAATCCAGGTTCTCTTTCTCATAATCGTGATGGTTCTAGACCATCCTATGCAATTGTAGAAATTGATGAACATGAAGTACGTGTGATTCGTCATGAAATTGATTCAATACCTTCATTTATGTTTTAAACACAGAGAGATTCTGTGTTTTCTTTTGTATTCAGCAGTACAATTCTTTGATACAATGGAATTAATGAGAAGGGGATATTTATGAGTGCTTTGATAAAAAGATTAATTCTTATTATGGTTATATGTTTTTGTGCTGGCTGTACGAAAATCACTTCTCAGCCAGTTGTTTTGGTTGCTGGTTCTGATTATCAATTTGATGGAAGTATAGATGCTGCTGAAAGACAAGTATCTCATTTATTGAAAAGTCTTCAAAGTTCTGGTATTCATCATGTAGATGCTTTTTTCTTTTGTGGTGACTATGAAGTCACTGGTCTAAACACGAATGAATCGATAGATTCTTTAAAACGTGTTGTAAGGAAGTTTGATTCTGAATCACAAATGATTTTTGTACAAGGGAATCATGATAATGGGGATTCTTTTTCATCAAATGTATATGATACAGAAGATTATGGTGCATATGTTATCCATGAAGACATGTATCCATTTTGTGGGGATGACATTAATCTGGTTAATAAAACTGCAGCTGATTTATCAAAGTATCTTCATAATAAGATAATTCATGATTCTTCAAAGCCTGTCTTTATCTTTTCTCATCTCCCTTTGCATTATACAATGCGTACTTTTTATGATGCAGATGTTCAATATGGCAGCTTAATTGTTGATGTGATAAATGAAGCTGCATCTCATGGGTTAAATGTATATTATTTGTATGGGCATAATCATTCAAATGGATATGATGATTATCTTGGAGGAGCTGCAGTTTATATGAAGCCAGGGGATACTATTTATGTCAGTGAATTAACTGATCCTCAATTACCTGCAGTTAAGAAAACTCTAAATTTTACATATTTTAATGCAGGTTATTTACTGGGATATTCTAGTATGAATAAAGAAGTGGATAATTCTGCGACTATGAGTGTAATTCTTATTCATGGTTCAAAAGTTTCTATAGAACGCTATGACCAAAATGGAAAACATGCTTTAAAGTCATTAGGATTTTGGAATAACTTTATGAATGAATCAAAATTAAATTATGCTGATAGTACTGATGGTTATTTGATGACAATGTATTAAAATTAGATTATTCGTAAAATGTACTTGCAAAAGTAATCATATTTTGGTATACTCTTTAAGCACGATGTCCTCGTAGCTCAGCCGGATAGAGCACACGCCTTCTAAGCGTGCGGTCGAAGGTTCGAATCCTTCCGGGGACGCCATTTAAAAGAAGACCTCATATGAAGGTCTTTTTTAATTTTTAAATAAAAGAAGTTTCTCGAATGAGAAACCCTTTATTTTTGAAGCTGTTTTTTTAGCTGATTTAGTAAACCACCATCTTTAATCATGTTAATCTCTTTTTGAGTCAACAAATGTAAGACAGTAAATTCATTGTTTTGGGTATGGTTGTAAACTGTTAAACATTTATCTTTTGTAATGTTTGTGACATCTTTGATTTCAAGAATGTCACCTTGTTGAATTGAATCATAATCTTCTGCATGAAGGAATGTTAATGGGAGAACACCATTATTGATGAGATTTTGTCTATGAATACGGGCAAAACTTTTGGCTAAGACAGCCTCAATCCCTAAATGCATGACAGTTAAAGCAGCATGTTCACGGCTGGAGCCCTGACCATAGTTTTCACCTGCAACAATGATTCCGTTTTTAGCAGCCAATGCACGAGCATGGAAAGTAGGGTCTACGACATGAAAACAGAATTCAGATAGTTTTTCAATATTGCTTCTATATGGTAGGATACTGGCACCTGCAGGCATGATGTGGTCAGTTGAGATGTTATCTTCTAATTTCAAAAGTACTTCATCATGAATATCTGAAAGTGGACGTTTCACAGGGAATGGTTTGATATTAGGCCCTTTAATTATTTGCTGTTTTGAAATGAATTCTGGTTTAAGAATCATGGAATCATCGACAACAATGGATTCTGGCATAGATGCTTTTGTGAATTCAGCTTCTGATGGATCACTTATAACACCAGTTATAGCACTGAGAGCTGCTGTTTCTGGGGAAACTAGATAAATTCCAGCAGATGATGTTCCGCTTCTTCCAAAGAAGTTTCGATTAAATGTTCTTAAAGATACTGCATCTGTTTTAGGGGATTGTCCCATGCCGATGCAAGGTCCGCATGTAGATTCTAACAAACGTGCGCCAGAGGCAATCAGTGTTTCTAAATGTCCAGATGCTGCAAGTGCACGCAGAACCTGTTTAGAACCAAATGAAATTGTTAAAGATACATCTGGATGTACTGTCTTGTCTTTTAAAATGTTGGCTACTGTTGCAAGATCAGTAAATGAACTGTTTGTGCATGATCCAATACAAATTTGATCGACTTTCATCCCTTTTAGTTCACTTACTTCTACTACATTGTCAGGCTGATGAGGCTTTGCGACCATTGGTTTAAGCTGATCTAGATTTATTTCGATAATATCATCATATTCTGCATCTTCATCTGGAAGAAGCTCTATATAATCTTCTGGACGTTTTTGAAGTGTTAGGAATTCTTTTGTTACTTCATCACTTGGGAATAGTGATGTTGTTGCACCAAGTTCAGCACCCATGTTGCAGATTGTGCTTCTTTCAGGAATAGAAAGCTGTTTGATATCACCTGTATATTCCATGATACATTCCACTCCGCCTTTAACGCTTAATTTCTGTAAAACTTTAAGAATAATATCTTTTGCGCTGACGCCATGATGAAGTGTACCTTTTAGCTGAACATTAATAATTTTTGGCATTTTTAGTGAATAGGGCATGCCTGCCATTGCCAATGCAACATCAAGACCGCCAGCACCAATCGCAATCATTGCCATTGCACCTGCAGTTGGTGTGTGCGAGTCTGAGCCTAAAAGTGTCTGTCCAGGAATATCGAAACGTTCCAGATTGACTTGATGACATATACCATTTCCAGCTTTGGAATAATCTACTCCATAAGCTGAAGCTACTGTCTGCAGATATTTATGATCATCTGCATTCATGAAGCCATTTTGCAATGTATTGTGGTCAACATAACTAACAGAATGCATTGTCTTTACACGATTAATTCCTAAAGCTTCAAGCTGAAGATATGCCATGGTTCCAGTTGCATCTTGTGTTAGTGTTGTGTCTATTTTGATTTGTATTGGACTTCCACAAGTCATCTCACCTGACACCAGATGACTTTCTATAATTTTTCTTGCAATGCTTTTTTTCATAAAACTGCTCCTTTTCTGTGTATTATAGCACATCGTACTGGAAAGTTTTAAGAAAATAGGCTAAACTAATCCATATTGAAAGTGTGTGATATTATGAATCAACAATTATTGAATCTGTTTGAACAATCAAAAATCAAGAATCATATTGATCATGAACTGTATAAAAAATACAACGTAAAAAAAGGTTTGCGTAATGAAGATGGTACAGGAGTACTGATTGGCTTAACGCGAATTGCTGATGTTGTTGGATATATTCGTGATGAGATGGGGAACAAAATCAATTGCGAGGGAGATTTAATTTATCGTGAAATTCCTATTAAGGAAGTATGTGAAACAGCTTTAAAGGATCATCGTCTTGGCTATGAAAAGGTTTGTTTTTTACTACTTTTTGGGCATTTTCCAAGTGATAATGAATTTGATGTGTTTATGAATGAACTGAATTCTTATCAGCTTCCTGATGGTTTTTTAGCAAACAATATTCTGGCACATCCATCCAGCAATTTAATGAATATGCTTCAGAGTTTACTTTTGCAGCTGTATTGTACTGATGAACTTGCAGAAGATACTAGTCCAGAAAATACATTGCGATGTGGGTTATCGATTCTTTCACGTTTTCCTGCTTTAATGTGCTACAGCTGGCAATCCAAAGCTCATTTTATTGAAGGCAATTCTCTGATTATTCATTCTGTGAATCATCAGCTATCCATGGCAGAAAACATTCTGCATCTTCTGTCTCAGGATGGCAGTGTTGATGAAAAAGAAGCAGAACTTTTAGATTTGTTGCTTATTTTACATGCAGATCATGGTTCTGGAAATAACTCTACTTTTTCTAATCTGGTGGTTGCAAGTACAGGAACTGATTTATATTCTGCTACTGCAGCTTCAATTGGATCTTTGAAAGGCCCAAAGCATGGAGGTGCAAATATTACTTGCCGTCACATGATGATGGAAATCATGGATGAAATAGGCTGTGATGCTTCAGATGATGTGATTGAACAAATGATTGAACGCCTTTTACAGAAAGATTATTTTGATCATTCTGGTTTAATCTATGGCTTTGGTCATGCAGTGTATACACTCTCTGATCCACGATGTGAAATTTTGAAACAGAAAGCGTATCAGCTGGCATTATCAAAAGGAAATCTAGCAGAATTTCATTTCTATCAGAGATTTGAAACGAAAGTGAAAGAGCGTTTTATTCATGATCAGCGCAGATCAATCTGTGCAAATGTTGATTTCTACAGTGGTCTTGTTTATGAAATGCTTGGTATTCCTGAGGATTTAGTTACACCATTGTTTGCGTGCAGTCGTATGGTAGGATGGCTTGCGCATAATATTGAAGAAAAACTGTATTCCAACAGAATTATTCGTCCTGCAGGAAAGTTTATCAAAGAAAAAGGGGATTAACTAATGAGAAAAATTACTTGTTTTGAAGGGGATGGAATTGGACCTGAAATCACAGAAGCTGTATTGAGTATTATTGAACAACTTCATCTTCCATTAGAATTTGAAAAATATGATTTAGGATTAACTGCATTTGAAAAAAACGGAACATTGATTCCTGAAGATGCAGTAGAATCTTTGAAAAGAAATAAAGTTGCGTTAAAAGGTCCATGTACAACACCAATTGGTCATGGATTTCGTTCAGTCAATGTACAGCTTCGTCTTTTATTTGATTTGTATGCTAATGTTCGTCCAGCACAGACACTTCCAAATGTAATCAGTAAATATGATCATGTAGATGTTGTTGTGTTTCGAGAAAATACGGAAGATTTATACATTGGTGAAGAAACAGTGATTTCAGAAGATGAAGTTCATGCGATTAAAAAGATTACTCGCAAAGCTTCTGAACGTATTATCAAAGCAGCGTTTGAGTATGCAATAGAAAACAATCGACATCGTGTAACATGTGTTCATAAAGCGAATATTTTAAAAAAGAGTGATGGTTTATTTCTGAGTGTGTTTGAACAGATTTCAAAAGAATATCCTGAGATTCAATCAGATTCACTGATTGTTGATGCGTGCTGCATGAATCTTGTTATGTATCCTGAACGATATGATGTGCTTGTGATGCCAAATCTGTATGGTGATATTGTTTCAGATTTGTGCAGTGGATTAATCGGCGGATTGGGTGTGCTTCCTAGCTGTAACCGCAATGATGAGATTGCTCTGTTTGAAGCAGTTCATGGTTCTGCACCAGATATTGCTGGAAAGAATCTGGCTAATCCAACGGCACTGCTATTGAGTGCATGTATGATGCTGGATCATTTAAATTATCATACAGAGGCGAATCGTGTTCGTCAGGCATTATATCATGTGCTTGAAAATCAAAAGCTCTGTACGAAAGATCTTGGCGGAGATGCTTTGTGCAGTGAGTTTGCCCATAGTATTATTGAATATTTAAGATAATCATGTTTATTTGAATGTGTATATGAAAAAGAAAGAAATACAAGGTTATGCACTTTTGCTTTTAGCTTCTGTTATATGGGGATTTGCTTTTGCAGCACAAAGTGCTGGAATGGATCATGTAGGACCTTTTACATTTACAGCACTACGTTCTTTGTTGGCAGCACTTGCATTGCTTCCAGTTATTATGGTGTTTGATCCGCATCGAAATGATAAAGAATGGATTAAAGGTGGTATAGCGTGTGGCTTTTGCTTATCCATTGCTATGACTTTTCAGCAGATGGGGTTAGTTACAACCTCTGCAGGTAAAAGTGGATTTTTAACAGCTCTTTATATATTGTTTGTACCACTGTTAGGTATCTTTTTTAAGCGAAAGATAGGAATACATGCTAAACTTGGGGTTGCAGGTGCATTAGCAGGCTTTTATCTTCTTTGCATGAAAGAATCACTATCAATTGCTTCTGGTGATATTTTGCTCATACTGTCTGCAGTTGTCTTTGCAGTTCATATTTTAGTGATTGACTATTACTCACCAAAAACAAGTGGACTGCGTATTTCTATGGTTCAGTTTTTAGTAGCAGGAAGTGTAAATGTCATATTTATGCTGCTGTTTGAAAAACCGGATTGTTCATCTGTATTCAAGGCTTGGCTGCCAATTGCTTATGCAGGAATCTTGTCCAGTGGCGTTGGATATACTTTACAGATTGTTGGACAAAAGCATACAAAGCCAACACAAGCTTCTCTTGTGATGTCACTTGAGTCAGTTTTTTCAGTTTTGGCTGGTTGGATTGTCTTAAATGAAGCTCTAAGTGTAAGAGAACTTATGGGTTGTGCACTAATTTTTGGGGCAATTTGTCTTGCACAGATTCCGGAAAAGAAGGAGGAACACAATGGAACAGAATTATTATGAAGAATGCATTGTGAAAATTCGTGAAACTATTCAAAATGGTCAGCTTAAAGAAGCTGAGAAACTGCTTGAAGAAGAATTATCGATGCCTTATATTCCTGCAAATGTTGAAACAAGAATGCTGGAATTAAAGCGTGATTTAAGAGCTTTAAGTAATAAAGAAAGTTTTACAGGTATTTTACCTCATCAAATTGAAGATTGTTTACTCTCTGAAAATCCTGTGATTCAGCTGCGTGCTGTTCAAACACTGCAGGATTTAAACTGTCGTAATTATCTTGACGCAATTCAATCTTTCTTTGATACAGTACCTGATGCTAAGACACAGGCATTGATGATTGATATTTTGATTGAGCAGCAAATATCTGATGAATTTACAATAATTCATGAAGGGATGCAAATGACTTTTTTACCGAGATATCAGGAACGTCCTCATGAAACTGATGGATATTTGAAAGCTTATAATTTATTAAATGAATGGTTTGAAAACGAGAATCCAGCACTTCTTGCGATGTGTCAGCAGATTTTGATTCAGGAATGCTTTCTAATGCTGCCATTGTCCTATGAAGAAGATGAAGGGCTTTCATTAGCGGTTTCTATTGCAGAAATGGTATCACAGTCTTTAGATGAAGGAGTTTCTTTTCATAAAATTGACCGACAATTGGTACAGAATGTAAAAAGATGCGCCTTGAAAAGCTGTTTTGTTTGATTCTCACAGTTTTTTTGATATAATAGATAAGCTGAATAATTAGGAGGAATATACAATGTCAACTTGGACGTTAAAAGAAAAATCTTGCGGCGATCTGAATGTCACTCTTGAAGGTGATGCATGGAAAGCTGCTCAGAAAAAGGCTTTCGATAAACTGGCAAAGAATGTACAGGTCGAAGGTTTTAGAAAAGGTAAAGCACCTAAGAGAATGATTGAAAAGATGATTCCAGTTCAGAGTGTTCTGATTGAAGCAGCTGAAGCTGAAGCAAATAACTGCCTGAGTGCAGCTGTTGAAGAACATAATCTGTGGCTGGTTGATCGTCCTACTTTGGATATCAATGAAATCAGCGAAGAAAAGGTTGAATACATTTTCAAGTGTGTTGTTAAACCTGAAGCTAAACTTGGACAGTACAAGGGTCTTCCATATGAAGTGAAGGAAGTTGAAGTTACTGAAGATGAAATCAATGATGAACTGGCAAAGATTCAGGAAAACTTCGCTGAATTGACAACTAAGGAAGGTACTGTTGAAGAAGGCGATACTGCTGTTATTGACTTTGAAGGTTTCAAAGATGGTGTAGCATTTGAAGGTGGCAAGGGTGAAAACTATCCACTGGTCATCGGGTCTCATTCATTTATTCCTGGATTTGAAGAACAGGTTACTGGAATGGCTTTGAATGAAACAAAAGATTTGAATGTTACATTCCCAGAAAACTATGGAGCAGCTGAACTGGCTGGTCAGGCAGTTGTTTTCACAGTCACTGTAAAAGAAATCAAGACTAAGGTTCTTCCAGCACTTGATGATGAACTGGCTAAGGATGTTAACATGGATGGAGTTGAAACTCTGGAAGATCTGAAGAAAAATGTGACTGACAAGATTGCTGAAGCAAAGAAACAGCAGAATGAAAATGAAGCATTGGATGTACTGTTGAATACATTAACTGAAAATGCTGAAGTTGAAATTCCTGAAGTGATGATTGATCAGGAAGCTCAGGATATGCTGAATGAACAGAATCAGCGTATGATGCAGCAGGGATTCTCTTTGGAACAGTTCTGCCAGATGACTGGTCAGAAGATGGAAGATCTGAAGGAGCAGATGAAGGGCGATGCTGAACGCAGACTGAAACTGCGTCTTGTTCTGGAAGCAGTTGTAAAGGCTGAAAACATTGAATGTTCAGATGAGGATGTTGAAGCTGAATTCGACAAACTGGCTTCTATGTATAACATGGACAAAGAAGAAGTTAAGAAGTATTTGCCTGCAGAATCTGTAGCATATGATGTGAAGATGCAGAAAGCTGTTGACTTCGTAAAAGAATCTTCAAAATAAGACGCATAGCGTCTTTTTTGAAAAATGTATCAAAAAGGAGGCTAAACCATGAGTGAAAAATTGCAGCTAAGTGTGCCATGTATTGCCACACGAGGTGTAGTTATTTTCCCATCAATGGATATTACCATTGAAGTGGGCAGAGAGAAAAGCAAAAAGGCTGTTGATGAAGCTGAGGCAAATTTTGATGGTCATTGTGTGCTTGTGTGTCAGAAAGATCTTGCGAGTGAAGATCCTACTGCAGCAGATCTCTATCAGTTTGGTACCTTGTGCCGTATTAAAAATATCCGTAAAAAAGATGGCTATTACAGAGTTACTTTCAGCGGATTGGAAAGAGCAAAGATTCTTTCCTATGAACAGATAAATCCATTCTTTTTTGTAACAATGCTGGCTGTTGCAGATGAAAGTGAAAATTCACTGGAAGAACTGGCACTTGTCAGAAAGATAGCAAAGGAATTTGAATCTGTATCTTCATCATTAAAAAGTTTCCCGCCAGAAATTATTGCTCAGCTTGCAAAAGGTGTTTCTGCACCTGTTTTAGCAGATCAGTTTGGACAGTATTTTCCATGTCACTTTACAGTAAAACAGAAGATATTAGAGTCTACTAAAATTAATGAGCGATTATTGCTGGTACTTTCTGAAATTGATAGAGAAAGAAAACTGGCTGTGATTGAAGATGAAATCAATGACAAAGTAAAAGAACGTATGGAAGATAATCAGAAAGATTATTATTTACGTGAAAAACTACGAGCAATCAAAGAAGAATTAGGAGATGTATCCAATACAACTGATGATTCAGAAGAAATTCGCAGAATGATCAATGAAAATCCATATCCTGAAAACATTAAGGCAAAAGCACTTGAAGAACTGGCACGTTATGAAATGTTGCCTGCTGCAAGCGGTGAGTCTGGTGTTATTCGCACCTATATCGACTGGCTTTTAAAAACACCTTGGTGGCAGATGTCTGAGGATAACGAAGATTTAAATCTTGTTCAGCAGCGATTGGATGAAGATCATTATGGACTAGATAAAGTCAAAGAACGTATTATGGAATATCTTGCTGTAAAGCAGATGACTAAATCATTGAATAGTCCTATTCTATGTTTAGTTGGTCCTCCTGGAGTTGGGAAGACTTCACTTGCTACTTCAATTGCGCGTGCAATTGACCGCAAGTTTGTTAAAGTATCACTTGGCGGAGTTCATGATGAATCTGAAATCAGAGGACATAGAAGAACTTATTTAGGTTCTATGCCTGGAAGAATTATTCAGGGAATGAAAAAAGCTGGTGTAATGAACCCAGTGTTCCTGATTGATGAAATTGATAAAATGGCATCTGATTACAAAGGAGATCCGAGTTCTGCTATGCTTGAAGTGCTTGATCCTGAACAGAACAAACTGTTCTCAGATCATTATCTTGAAGAACCTTATGATTTAAGTAATGTCATGTTTATTGCTACTGCGAATTACCTTGAGGCAATTCCAGAAGCTTTAAAGGATCGTCTTGAAATCATTCAATTGGATAGCTATACAGAACTGGAAAAAGTTGAAATCTGTAAACGTCATTTGATTCCTAAGCAGATGAAGAATACAGGACTTGTAAAAGGTCAGTTTAAATTAAGTGATGCTGTGATTTTGTATCTTATTCGTTATTACACACGTGAAGCAGGTGTTCGTCAGTTAGAAAGACTAGTTGCTTCATTGTGCAGAAAGACTGTCTTAGCAATTGCTAAGGGTGATATCGATAAAATGTCTGTGACTAAGAAACAGGTTGTCAAATGGCTTGGAAAAGAAAAATATGACTATGGGTCAAAAGAAAAGAAAGATCAGGTTGGTGTAGTAACTGGACTTGCATATACTTCATTTGGTGGAGATGTACTTCCTGTAGAAGTAACTACATTTGATGGGAAAGGAAATCTGATTGTTACAGGACAGCTTGGCGATGTGATGAAAGAAAGTACTTCAATTGCCCTTGATTATGTTAAATCGAATGCTGTGAAATATCAGATTGATCCAAAATTCTTTGAGAAACATGATATTCATATTCATGTGCCAGAAGGCGCTGTTCCAAAAGATGGTCCTAGTGCTGGTGTGACACTAACAACTGCACTTGTTTCAGTTCTCACTTCAACACCTGCCAAAGCAGATATTGCGATGACAGGAGAAGTTACATTAAGAGGGAATGTACTTCCAATTGGTGGTTTAAGAGAAAAATCAATGGCTGCCCATCGCTGTGGTATTTCAACCGTTGTTATTCCTAAGCTGAATGTTAAAGATCTTGATGAACTTCCTCAGGCAATCAAAGATTCCATTCAGTTTATTCCAGTAGATACAGTCGATCAGGTGATTGATCAGGCATTGGTGAAATAATGGAATACTTTGATGCAAAATTGGTCATCAGCGCTGCTGGAAAAAATCAGTGGCCTGATTCAAACCTTCCTGAAATTGTTTTGGCAGGAAAATCTAATGTTGGGAAAAGTTCTCTTATCAATACACTGGTGAATCGAAAATCGCTCGCATATGTTGGTAAGACTCCAGGTAAGACACGATTGTTAAACTTCTATGAAGTTAATCGTGAATTTATGCTGGTGGATGTTCCTGGATATGGGTTTGCGAATCGTTCACAAAAAGAGCTGATTGATTTTGGGACTATGATGGAAGAATACTTCCATGACCGTCAGCAATTAAGGGTTTGTATTCAAATTCTTGATTTAAGACATGGTCCTACAAAAGATGATTTGACAATGCTTGATTTTGTACGTTCAAACAGCATTCCTGTGCTGATTGTGGCTACTAAGCAGGATCAGTGCAATCAAAGTGAAACTGCAAAAAATAGAAAGATGATTTCTGAAAAATGCAATGTTCCTTTAAATCAGATTGTTTTGTTCAGTTCAAAGACTCGCAAAGGAAGAGATGAACTGATGAATAAGATTCAGACATATCTTCAATAAATACAATGAACTCAGACAGGATTGTCTGAGTTTTTTATTATATAGGAAAGTTCTATCAGAACTGTAGTAAATAGGAAGTAACATTGTTTGGTTCTCATAATGGTGAATACAGATTTCACAAAGAAAGACAAGTCTTATAGAGAACTGCTAAATTTTGTATATTATAGATATAACTATAGAAAAATCTGTTTGATAACATTGCTATAGCTGTAAGGAGGTATAGAATGAACTATGTGATCTCTGATATTCATGGCTGTTATGAAGAGTATATTTCTGCCTTGAAACAAATACGTTTTTCATCAAGTGATACAATGTATGTTCTTGGGGATGTAATTGATCGAGGTGAGGGTGGTCTTAAAGTATTGAATCATATGATGATGCATGATAATATTATTCCTTTAGTTGGTAATCATGAATATATGGCAATGTTATTGTTAAAGAAATTATGTACTGAAATTACAGAAGAGAGTGTAGAAACGACATTAACTGAAGATGATCTTGTGTCATTGGATTACTGGTGTAATGATGGCGGAAATGTAACGTTGAGACAGTTTCAGAAACTTGATTGTTATGAACAAGAGCTGTTAATGGAGTACTTTGAAGAGTTTCGTGTTGCTGAAGAAATCAAAGTGAATGGTCATACTTATGTATTAATGCATGCTGGTGTTTCTCAAGATGCTGTAAACAAAAGCATAGATCAGCTGCGTATTGAAGAGGTTGTCTTTGAATCAACGAATGTCACTTATCAAAATAAGACAATTGTTTGTGGACATACACCTACTAACTCCTCTCAAATTGAATTTAAAGCGAACCTGATACGTATTGATTGCGGATGTATCTTCGGTGGTCAGTTGGGTATTCTTTGCTTAGATACGCTGGAAACATTTTATATTCCATATTTAAAGAATGCACATAGCTAATTGCTATGTGCTTGATTTTTAGGAATAATCTAAGATGCCTTTGCATATGATGTGATGAAATGGAGGCATAGATTTTGAGACAGATGAAAATTGATAAACTGATAGTACTTGATCATGAGTTTGATCAGCTGATTGAAACATTATGTCAAGAAAAGTTAGTTACAACAGCATGTTCTAATGGTATAGAATGTAGTGGTATCATTAAAATTACTGGAAAGGGAAAAGTGCAAGATCATATTATACCAATTGATGAAGCCATTGATGTAAGTATTTTTGCACCATCACACAAACTGTCAAATGATGAACAGTTTTATGTATCACTTTCAGAATATGATATACAATTGAAAAAAAATGAACTTCACTGCTGTTTTACATTTGATGTAAGTGGAGTTGTTGAAAATCAGATGGATGAAAATGAAAGTGCGTCTTTAGAAGATCTTTTGGATGATTCTGAAGTTGTATCTCAAAAAGTGAGATATGCTCTGACGTACAATAATGATTCATATACAAGCATAGCTGCTCGTTACAGGATTGATGAAAGAACATTAAGAAAACTAAATCATAATAAATCATTGTCTGGAAGAATGCTGATTCTTTTGCCTTAAGGTTGACAAAAAGTACTTGTTTTTCTATAATAATTCCATCAGCGATGAAAAGGAAAAATTCAGGTACAGTGACATGTAGAGAGTTCTGATGTGGTGAAACAGAATCGTATGTACTTAGAAGCAGTCACCTTGGAGCTGGTCTTTTGAAAATAAGTAGAAAGACCCGCAGTTCTGCGTTAAAGGCTTGAGTGCATATAGTTTTTTACTATATGAATTAAGGTGGTACCGCGTTGATTTTTACGTCCTTAAACAGGACGTTTTTTTATTGATAAAGGAGGAAAAAATATGAAAAAACAACTTGCTGCAAAATATCAACATAAAGAAGTTGAATCCGGTAAGTATCAGGGCTGGATCAAAAATGGTTATTTCACAGCTGGCGGCAAAACTAAAGAACCATACACAATTGTTATCCCTCCGCCAAATGTAACAGGGAAACTCCATCTAGGACATGCATGGGATACAACTTTGCAGGATATTATTTCTCGTTATAAAAGAATGCAGGGCTATGATATGCTTTGGCTGCCAGGTATGGATCATGCTGGAATTGCTACACAAGCAAAGGTTGATGCGCGTTTAAGAGAACAGAGCATTGATCCTCGTTCAATGGACCGTGAAGAATGGCTGAAACATGCATGGGCTTGGAAAGAAGAATATGCAGAAAATATTCATCAGCAGTGGGCTAAAATGGGGCTGTCTTTGGACTATACTCGTGAACGTTTTACACTTGATGAAGGATTGAATCATGCAGTTCGTACAGTTTTTGTTAAGTTGTATGAAGAAGGTTTGATTTATCGTGGCGAAAGAATCATCAACTGGGATCCAGTACAGATGACCGCTCTTTCAAATGAAGAGGTCACTTATCAGGATGATAAGGGTGCATTCTATCATATGCGTTATTTTTTGGAAGGTTCTGATACAGAATATCTTGAAGTTGCAACGACACGTCCTGAAACAATGTTTGGAGATACTGGTGTTGCGGTCAATCCAAAGGATGAACGTTATCAGAAGTATATTGGAAAGAATGTTATACTTCCGGTTGTCAACAAGCCAATTCCAGTTGTAGCTGATCAGCACGCTGACCCTGAATTTGGGACTGGTGTAGTAAAAATTACTCCTGCACATGACCCTAATGACTTTGAAGTAGGTAATCGTCATAATCTGCCAAGAGTTGTCTGCATGAATCCAAATGCTACTATGAATGAAAATGCTGGTAAATACTGTGGTATGGATCGTTATGAATGCCGTGAAGCGCTAGTAAATGATTTAAAGGAAATGGGTATTTTAGTTTCTGTTGAAGAAATGGTACATAACGTAGGTCATTCTCAGCGCTCAGGTGCTCAAATTGAACCATATCTTTCTAAACAATGGTTTGTTAAGATGCGACCATTGGCTGATGCTGTATTAGATAATCAGAAAAACACTGATACAAAAGTAAATTTTGTTCCTGAACGTTTTGAAAAAATTATGAATCACTGGATGGAAATTACTTATGACTGGTGTATTTCACGTCAGCTGTGGTGGGGACATCGTATTCCTGCCTGGTATCGTGGTGAAGAAGTGTATGTTGGCATGGAAGCACCAGAAGGCGAAGGATGGAAGCAGGATGAAGATGTACTGGATACTTGGTTCTCAAGTGCTCTTTGGCCTTTTTCAACATTAGGATGGCCAAATGAAACAGAAGATTTCAAGCGTTATTATTCAAACAATTGTCTTGTTACAGGATATGATATCATTCCATTCTGGGTGAATCGTATGACTTTCCAGGGACTTCATTTCACAGGAAAACGTCCATTTAAAGATTGTCTGATTCATGGTCTGATTCGTGATGAATTAGGACAGAAGATGTCAAAATCATTAGGGAATGGTATTGATCCAATGGATGTTATTGATCAGTATGGTGTAGATGCACTGCGTTTCTTTTTGACAACAAACTCTACTCCAGGTCAAGACATGCGTTATATTCCTGCAAAAGTTGAAGCTGCATGGAATTTCATCAACAAAATCTGGAATGCTTCTCGTTTTGTTATGATGAATCTTCCTGAAGATTTCACTGATAAAGATGTTGATTTAACAAACCTCTCTGTTACAGATACTTGGATTTTACATCGTCTCAATGAAACTCTGAAGAATATTGGTACAAATATGGACCGTTATGAATTTGCAATGGTTGGTAATGAAGTTGAACGTTTTGTATGGGATGATTTCTGCAGCTGGTACATTGAACTTTCTAAGTCATCATTGAATTCTGAAGATGAAAAGATTAAGAAGGCTGCTGTATCAACTCTGTATACAGTTCTTAAAGCAATCATTAAGATTCTGCATCCATTTATGCCATTTGTAACAGAAGAATTGTATGAAGCATTATGCGGTGAAGTATGCTGTATTTCTGAATGGCCAAATGCAATCGATGGTATTGATACAGATAAAGCATCTGAAATTGACTTGCTGTTGTCAATTATCACTACAGTTCGTCAGATTAAAAAGGACTATAATCTGAAACCGTCAGCACCTATTTCAATTCTTGTACAGAATGCTGAAGAAATCGCAATTGAACTTGATTCACATTTAAAGGCTATTCTTGAGAAAATGTGTAAGGCATCCATTACAGATACGATTAGTGGAGAAGAATTGGTTCGTCCAATTTTAAATGGAACAATTCGTGTTCCAATGGGTGAAATTGTTGATCCTGAGGAAGAAAAGGCAAAACTGAATAAAGAAAAAGAACGTCTTGAAAAAGAAATTGCACGTTCTGAAACAATGCTGAACAATCCAAACTTTGTATCGAAAGCACCTGCTGCTAAAATTCAAAGTGAAAGAGATAAGTTAGCTGGATATCAGACACAGTATCAGATTGTTTGCGATCAGTTAAGTAAAATGAATTAATGAGAAACCTGGTTCAAATCCAGGTTTCTTTGTGTTTTGAAAAATGATATGATACTAACAGGTGATAAATATGAAGAAAAAAACAGTTTTAAAATTAGCTGGAGGAGTACTGTTAACTGCTGCAGCATTGACAGCAGCATATGGAGCTGCTAGTGAAATCGGATTTAACAGAATGATGAAGCGTTCAAAGAAAGAGTATGATCCTTTGGATGGACTTCAATTTATAAATGATTCTGATGCTTATGAAGAAGCACAGATGTGGCTGAAAACTGTGCCTTCGGAAGATATGTTTTTACATGGCTTTGATGATACACGTTTATTTGGTCAAAAAATCATGACACATCCTGCTTCTAAGAAATGGGTTATTTTAGTTCATGGATGGAAGGCTGATCACCGATCAATGGCTCTTTGTGCACGTGTGTTTGATACGAAAGGGTATAACTGTCTGTTAGTTGATTTAAGAGGTCATGGGAAAACTGAAGGTGATTACTGTACAATGGGATGGACAGATCGTCTTGATTTGATTTGTTGGATCAATATGCTGACTGTAATGCATCCTGGATGTGAAATTGTACTTTATGGACGTTCTATGGGGGCTACAGCCTGCATGAATGCTACTGGTGAAAAATTAGGGCCTGAAGTAAAAGCATGTATTTCTGACTGTGGTTTTTCAAATGCTGAGAAACAATCTATGTATATGCTTCAAAGAAAGAAGAATCTTAAGTTCTTTGCACTTGGTATGAAATTAGTTTCTAAACTTCATTTAAAATTTAGTTTAAAGAAAGCTGATACTTGTGAACAATTAAAAAAGTCTAACGTTCCTACTTTATTTATTCATGGTGAAAAAGATCAGGTTGTTCCATTTAATACAGTGTTTGAGAATTATTATGCATGTTCTGCAGAGAAGGAATTATATACTGTTCATGATGCTAAACATTTAGAATGTATCAATCAGGAAAGTTATTGGGATAGAGTGTTCAAATTCATTGACAGAAACTGTTAAAAAATTACTAAACGTTCCCAGAATTTCTGGTATTTTGTGGGGACATCAGTTATAATATATCAGGAAACATAAAGCTTAAGGAGGATATGAAATGAGCGTTAAATATGTTTATATGTTCTCTGAAGGCAATGGCAAGATGAGAGAACTGCTTGGCGGTAAGGGTGCAAACCTTGCTGAAATGACAAGTCTTGGTATGCCAGTGCCACAGGGATTTACAGTCACTACTGAAGCTTGCAACAAGTACTATGAAGATGGAGAAAGAATTAATGATGAAATTCTCGCTGAAGTATTTGAAAATCTTGCAAAGCTGGAAGCACTGACAGGTAAAAAATTGGGCGATCCAGAAAACCCATTGCTGGTTTCTGTACGTTCAGGTGCAAGAGCTTCCATGCCAGGTATGATGGATACAATCCTGAACCTTGGTATCAACGATGACGTTGTAAAAACAATTGCTGAAAGAACACAGAACGAACGTTTTGCGTATGACAGCTATCGTCGTTTCATCCAGATGTTCTCAGACGTAGTTATGGGTCTTCCTAAATCACGTTTTGAAGTAATCATCGATGAAATGAAAGAAGAAAAGGGCGTTAAGCTTGACACAGAACTGAATGCTGAAGACCTGAAAGAAATGGTTGTTAAATTTAAGGCATTCTATCGTGAAAATCTGCATGATGATTTCCCAACTGATCCAAAAGTTCAGCTGGAAAGAGCTGTTGAAGCTGTATTTAAGTCATGGAACAATCCACGTGCTATCTACTATCGTCGTATGAATGAAATCCCTGGTTCTTGGGGTACAGCTGTAAACGTACAGATGATGGTATTTGGTAACATGGGTAATGAATGCGGTACTGGTGTTGCATTTACTCGTAACCCAGCTACTGGTGAAAACAAACTGTTTGGTGAATTCTTGATGAATGCACAGGGTGAAGACGTTGTTGCTGGTGTACGTACACCTCAGACAATTGATCAGCTGAAGGAAATTATGCCTGAAGCTTATGAACAGTTTGTAGATATCTGTGACAAGCTTGAACATCATTACAAAGATATGCAGGATATGGAATTCACTATTGAAAACCGTAAACTGTACATGCTGCAGACTCGAAACGGTAAGCGTACTGCTGCAGCTGCTTTGAAGGTTGCTTGCGACATGGTGAAAGAAGGTCTCATCAACACTGATGAAGCTTTAATGATGGTTGATCCTAAGCAGCTGGATACACTGCTGCATCCACAGTTTGATGCTGCAGAACTGAAGAGTGCAACAGTTATTACAAGTGGTCTGCCTGCATCTCCAGGTGCTGCTTGCGGTCAGGTTGTCTTCACTGCTGAAGATGCAATCAATGCTGCAGCTGAAGGAAAGAAGGTTATTCTGGTTCGTTTGGAAACATCTCCTGAAGACATTCAGGGTATGGACGTTGCACAGGGTATTCTGACTGTTCGTGGTGGTATGACATCTCACGCTGCTGTAGTAGCACGTGGTATGGGACGCTGCTGTGTATCTGGATGTGGCGATATCACAATTAATGAAGAAGAAAAGACATTCACAGTAGGTGGAAAGACTTACCATGAATTTGACTGGATTTCTCTGGATGGTTCAACTGGTAACGTTTATGGTGAAGCAGTTAAGACTGTTCCTGCATCAATTTCTGGTGATTTTGCTACATTCATGGGATGGGCAGATGCTAGAAGACAGCTGCAGGTTCGTACAAACGCTGATACACCAAAGGATGCTAGACAGGCTATTGCTTTTGGTGCTCAGGGTATTGGTCTGATCCGTACAGAACATATGTTCTTTGCTGCAAACAGAATCCGCGACATGCGTGAAATGATCGTTTCTTCAACTCTGGAACAGAGAAAAGTTGCTCTGGCTAAACTGAGAGTTTACCAGCAGGAAGACTTTGAAGGAATCTATGAAGCTATGGCTGGTCTTCCAGTGACAGTTCGTTACCTGGATCCACCTCTGCATGAATTCCTGCCTACAGATCCAGAAGAAATCAAGGCTCTGGCAGCTGAAATGAACATGTCAGTTGAAGATCTGAACAAGGTTATCGTTTCTCTGCATGAATTTAACCCTATGATGGGGCACCGTGGATGCCGTCTGGCTGTTTCTTACCCAGAAATTGCTGAAATGCAGACTGAAGCTGTAATTACTGCAGCAATCAATGTTAATAAGAAGCATCCTGAATACAACATCGTTCCTGAAATCATGATTCCACTTGTTGGTGAAGTTGCAGAACTTCGTTATGTTAAGGGAATTGTTGTTGAAACAGCAGATCGTTTGATCAAGGAATCTGGTCTGGATATGCACTACAAAGTGGGTACAATGATCGAAATTCCTCGTGCTGCACTGCTGGCTGATGAAATCGCAACTGAAGCAGAATTCTTCAGCTTTGGTACAAATGACTTGACTCAGATGACATTCGGCTTCAGCCGTGATGACGCTGGTGCATTCCTTGGACATTATTATGACAAAAAGATCTATGAACAGGATCCATTCGCACGTCTTGACCAGCATGGTGTTGGTAAGCTTGTAAAAATGGCTGCTACTTTGGGTCGTCAGACTCGTCCAGACATCAAGCTGGGTATCTGTGGAGAACATGGTGGAGATCCAACTTCTATCGAATTCTGCCACAATGTAGGTCTGACTTATGTCAGCTGCTCACCTTACCGTGTTCCAATTGCACGTCTGGCTGCTGCTCAGGCTGCTATCAAGAATCCTCGCTAAGGTTTTGATGCAATTCAAAAGACTCTCGCAGGAGAGTCTTTTTTCTGCTATTAATGAGTGCTATAATTTCGTTGTTGAAATGAGGGCTATAATTATGAATATTCGTAAAGCAACACTGAATGATTTAGAAGGATTGCATCATTTGTTAGATCAAGTAGGAGAAGTTCATCATCAGGGAAGACCTGATTTATTTAAACCGGGTGCTCACAAATATCACAATGATGAATTGATCAATTTGTTCAAAGATTCAAATTATACTATTTTCTGTGCTTTTGATGAAAACAACTGGATGATGGGATATGCATTTTGTATTACTCAACAACATTTGAATCATCCTGTTTTAACAGATATTAAAACTTTATATATTGATGATTTGTGTGTTGATGAGTCATGTAGAGGACAACACGTTGGCAAATCACTTTATGAATATGTACTTAACTATGCAAAAGATAATCAATACTACAATGTTACTTTAAATGTATGGGGATTTAATGAATCTGCAATGAAGTTCTATGAATCATGTGGATTGTCTGTACAAAAAATAGGAATGGAAAAAATTCTATAAGTTATGCATAAATTCACTTCTCTTTGATTATCCTATAGTGTGATAGGAGATGAACTGAATGAAACAATTACTTATTTTTTGTATTTTGATGCTGCTATGCGGATGCAGCTGTTCAACCATGAATAACAATTCTCAAATGACACCGACACCTAGTTCTACACCAACACCTAATACCACAGAAGATACAAATCTTCAGCCTGGACTTTCTGCCTATAATGGTCAAGATTATCTTGATTATTTGGGAAATAATTACACTTTGCAAAACTCTTCTAAAATTGATCAGCTGGACGGAAATGCAATAGAAGGGTACACCTTTACAATGAACAATGATCATTTCTATCTTCTGCGCTTTGATAGAAGTAATTCAAATGCGAATCAATGGATTAACGAAGCAATGAATAATGGTTCAATTGAAGTTAAAGTAGGTAATGAGATGAAAAAGTTCTATGCGATTGTAAATCAGGACTATATGCTTCTCTACGAGACAGAGAATTTAGATTCTGGCTTTAGAGAACACTTTCAGAATTTTAATCTGAGTCAGCCTTCATCTACTTCTACACCTAATTAGAAGATCATTTGTTCTTGTTCCTTTATTTATTGACTTTTTCAATAAACAGTGTAAAATTTATATATAACTGATGAACAAGATACGATAGTCAAGAGGGAATGTAGAGAGTTCTGTGGCAGGTGAAAACAGATCGGAAGACTTGGCTGTTACTCCTTGTGAAGTGTTTTCAGGAAATGGAAAACCGGGACTGCCCGTTAAAGCAGCAAAGTGCAGAGATATTTCTCTGAATAAAGGTGGTACCGCGTTGATTACGTCCTTTTGCAAGGGCGTTTTTTATTTTAGGAGGAAAGAAAATGATCAACATTAAAGAACATGAACAGCTCAGTGTATTGAATCATAGCTGTGCTCATTTGCTGGCACAGGCTGTCAAGCATTTGTATCCACAGGCTAAATTTTGGGTAGGACCTGTCATCTCTGAAGGTTTTTATTATGATATTGACCTGCAGAAAGAAGTAATTCGTGAAGATGATTTAGCGAAAATTGAAAAAGAAATGAAGAAGCTGTCTAAAGATGGCAAACGCATTGTTCGTAAAGAAATTTCTAAAGAAGAAGCATTAGAAATGTTCCATGATGATCCATATAAATTGGATTTAATTAATCATATGGATGAAGCAGATACTGTCATCAGCTGCTATACACAGGGTGATTTTACTGATTTGTGTCGTGGTCCTCATGTAGAATCAGTCAAGCTATTAAAACATTTCAAATTATTAAAAGTTTCTGGTGCATACTGGAAAGGTGATGCAAATAATCCAATGCTTCAGCGTATCTATGGTATCTGTTTTGAAACTGAAGAAGATTTAAACAATCATTTGTTTATGCTGGAAGAAGCAAAAAAACGTGATCATAAGAAACTTGGTCGCGAATTAGATTTGTTTATGATGAGTGAATATGGTCCTGGGTTCCCATTCTTCTTGCCAAATGGTATGATTTTAAGAAATGTACTGGAAAACTACTGGTATGAAGAACATACAAAAGAAGGATACAAGTTTACAAAGACTCCAATTATGTTGTCAAAAGAACTATGGGAAACTTCAGGTCACTGGGCAAACTATAAAGAAAATATGTATACAACTGATATTGATGATCGTGATTTTGCAGTAAAACCAATGAATTGTCCTGGTGGTATGCTGGTTTATAAGAATGGTTTGCATTCATACAAGGATCTTCCATTGCGTATTGGTGAATTAGGTCAGGTACATCGTCATGAAGCTTCTGGTGCTTTGAATGGTTTGTTCCGTGTTCGTACTTTTACACAGGATGATGCTCATATTTTTATGAGAGAAGATCAGATTGAAAGTGAAGTAGTACGTTTGATTAACTTTATTGACCGTGTTTATGCTGTATTTGGATTAACATATAACATTGAACTTTCTACTCGTCCTGAAGAAAAGTATATTGGTGATATTTCTGTTTGGAACAAAGCTGAAGCTGCACTTGAAGCAGCATGTCATGCTGCGGGAAAGACATGCAAAGTGAATCCTGGAGATGGAGCTTTCTATGGTCCTAAACTGGACTTCCATCTGACTGACTCATTAGGACGTGTATGGCAGTGTGGTACAATTCAGCTGGATATGAATCTTCCTGAACGTTTTGATTTGACTTATGTTGATTCAGATGGAAGTAAGAAACGTCCAATTATGCTGCATCGTGTAATCTTTGGATCTATTGAACGTTTCATTGGTATTTTAATTGAACATTATGCTGGTGCTTTCCCACTGTGGCTTGCACCACGTCAAATTGTGGTTGTTCCAGTTCATCATGAACGTCATTTAGAATATTCACAAAAAGTATGTGATATGTTAAATACTGCTGGTCTTCGTGCTGAAGTTGACGCAAGAAATGAAAAACTTGGCTATCGTATTCGTGAAGCTCAGACTCATAAGATCCCTGTACAGATTGTGATTGGCGATGGTGAAGTTGAAAATCAGACTGCAACATTGCGTCGTTTTGGCAGCAGAGATTCATTGACTCTGTCTTTGGATGAAGCAATTTCATCATTGAAGAATGAAGCATTAACTCATCACAATTATCATAACGATAAATAATTTGATAAATATACAAGTATCTAATCATTGAAAAGGGGTACTATATGAAAAAATTATTCATTGTACTGTTGAGTGTTCTTCTGTTGACAGGATGTTCATCGTCTCATTCCAGTTTTGACGAAAGTGATCATCATCAAGAAATTACTGTAAATGATTTGAACATATTAGCGCCATCAGGGGCTCCTGCACTTGCTCTTGTTGATTTGTTTGAAACTCATTCAGACAATATTACAATTGTTGAGGGAGCAGATGTTCTTCAGGCATCTTTTGTCAATCCTCAGCCTGAATATGATGTAATTATTGCACCAACAAATTTAGGTGTTAAACTTGCACAGTCCAAGAAAACAGATTATCGACTTGCTGCAGTCATCACTTGGGGAAATCTATATATTCTTGCTGAAAATGAAGAAGTACTTAAAAATGAGGATCTTGTTTTTGCTGCATTTGGTGAACAAGCTGTACCTGGACTTGTCTTTGAAAGTGTTAAAGATGAACTTGATATTGAGAATGTTGTTTATTACAATGCGGTTACAGAAGCACAGGCTGCATTATTAGCTAAAAATGCATCTGCTGCATTAATTGCAGAGCCTGCGGCTTCTGCAACTATTGCGAAAGCAAAACAACAGAATATTAATCTGTCTATTGTAGCAAATATTCAGGAATTATGGGAACATAAAACGGGATCATTTGGGTATCCTCAGGCAAGTATCTTTGTGCTTGAATCAGAGAATAATCATGAAGCACTTAGCGATCTGCTCACTCAAATTGACAACAATATCTTAAAGATGAATGAAGCCATTGAAAAAGGAGATACTGATTCTCTTGTCTTTTTGATTGATGCAGTCAGTGCTGAAACATTAGGTGTTCCAAATGCACAAATCGTTGCAAATGGTTATTTGAGAATGGGATTAGATTATCGTACAGCTAGTGATTGTGAACAGGAACTGAGTGATTTCTTATCATTATTTGGTATTACATATGATTCATCGATCGCTGTAAGGTAGGCAATTGCCTGCCTTTTCTTTTTGTGTATTTATTGACCATCTGATATAATGTAAAACAGGTGAAAACATATGAAAAAAGAGTCATTACTGACAATTTTAATTTTTGGGTCTATCTGGTTTTTGATGTCTGTTATGCTGAATAACAGTATTCTTTTACCTGGACCTTTTGATGTTTTTAAATCTTTAATTTTGGAATTATTTAATCCAGATTTTGTTTTAGTTGTATGTTCTACTATAGGTCGTACATTGTTTGGGTGTGTACTATCATTGGTGTTTGGCTGTCTATTAGGAATATGTGCAGGGAATTCAATTCAATTTAAAAGTTTATTTAGTCCTGTTCACCAATTGTTGAAGACAATACCTAATATTACATATATGATTCTAATGCTGATTTGGCTTGGACAGGAAAACAGTGTTGTTGTCATTATTTTCTTCATTTTATTTCCTTTCTTTTATTCACAGTTTCTTTTAAGAACTGAAACAATTCAATCTCAGACTTTTGATCTTTTAGAAATCTATCCAGTGACCACATACGAAAAAATTTTTAGAATTTATATGCCTATGCTTATACCTGATATTTTTGAAGCATTGAAAACTGGTGTAGGAATGGGTTTTAAAGTTTGTGTCATGGCTGAAATTCTTTCTCAGGTAAGAATAGGAATTGGACGAGAAATGAATTATGGCAGGCTTAATTTAGATATTTCTTCAGTTTTTGCATGGACTATCTTGTTAATTTTAATCTCTACACTTTTACAAAAGCTCTTAGATATTGTGCAAAAAATAACAATTAAGAAATTGATATGAAAGTGTTCACCTTTTATTCTGAGTTTGGTAAAATAAGTCTGTTAAAGGAGAATGTATATGAATTATCAGGATCGTGAAAGTATCGCACTCAATATGCGTGCCAACATTTTGAAAATGACTAATCAGGCAGCATCGGGTCATCCAGGAGGATCATTAAGTGCAGTTGAATTGATGATCACATTGTTTTTTAAAGAAATGAATATTACTGAAGAGAATGTTGATGATGTTCAAAGAGACAAGTTTGTTCTTTCAAAAGGACACGCAAGCCCAGTTCTTTACAGTGTATTAGCAGCGAAGGGATTTTTCCCAGAGTCTGAACTAATGACGTTTAGAAATTTGAATACTAAACTTCAGGGACATCCAAACATGAGATTTGTACGTGGTGTCGATATGTCGACAGGTTCACTTGGACAAGGTTTGTCTGTTGCCGTTGGTATGAGCTTAGCTAATAAACTTGATAAAAATGATTTTAGAACTTATGTTTTATGTGGAGATGGAGAAAGTCAGGAAGGTCAGATTTGGGAAGCTGCAATGTCTGCTGCTCACTATAAACTAGATAATCTTTGTGCAATTCTTGATTTTAATGGACTTCAGATTGATGGGAATATTACTGATGTAATGAACCCAACTCCATTTGACAAGAAATTTGAAGCTTTTGGATGGAATGTCATTGATCTTGAAAATCCATATGATTATGATCAGATTGAAGAAGCATTTGCGAAAGCACGTGCATATAAAGGTAAACCTAGTATCATTATTGCACATACTGTAAAAGGAAAAGGAATTTCCTTTATGGAAAATAAAGCAAACTGGCATGGTGTAGCTCCAAATAATGAACAGCTGAAAGCTGCACTCGATGAACTGGGGGTAAAGTAAATGGCAAAAATTGCAACTCGTGAAGCATATGGTAAAGCTTTAACTGAACTTTGTTCGACTAGAAATGATATTGTTGTTCTTGATGCAGATTTGTCAGGTTCAACAAAAAGTGGAATGATGAAAAAAGTGGCTCCTGAACGTCACTTTAATATGGGAATTGCAGAAGGGAATATGATGGCTGTAGCTGCAGGTCTTGCTGCAAATGGTAAAACCGTGTTTGCTAGTAGTTTTACAATGTTTGCTGTTGGTCGTGCTTATGAACAGATTCGTAATTCTATTGGATATCCTCAGCTGAACGTTAAAATCTGTGCTACACATGCAGGGATTACAGTAGGTGAAGATGGCGCTTCGCATCAGACAATTGAAGATATCGGTTTAATGCGTGTTATTCCTGGAATGACAGTGATTCAGCCTTGCGATGGACCGGAAGCTGAAGCCGCAATCAAAGCAGTGGCAGAAATTGATGGACCATGTTTTGTTCGCTTAGGTAGAAGTGCAGTTGATATTATTAATGATCATCCAGACTATAAATTTGAAATTGGAAAAGCTAATGTATTAAAAAGAGGAACCAAGATTGCATTGATTGCGACAGGATGTCTTGTTCATGAAGCTTTGAAAGCTTCTGAAATGTTAAAAGAAGAGGGTATTGATGTAACTGTTGTAAATATTCATACAATCAAACCTCTTGATGAAAAATGTCTTGTTGAAATTGCTAAGACACATGATTTGTTAATTACTTGTGAAGAACATAGTATTCTGACTGGATTAGGATCTGCTGTATGTGAACTTCTATCTGAAAAACATCCTGTTCGTATTTTACGTATTGGTCAAAAAGATGTTTTTGGTGAAAGTGGTAAGCCAGCCGAACTGCTTCATAAATACGAAATGGATTCAGAAGCGATTGTTAAAAAGGTTAAGGAGAATCTTTAATGAGACAGAAGCTTATTCATGAGCTTCGTGAATTTGTACCATATAACCAACAGGAAGACGCTGATCTTCCTGTTTTATTACAAGTGATTCATGAAGATAATGTTTTTAAACGTGCACAACTCCTATATCATTTCACTGCATCAAGCTGGATTGTGAATAAAAGTCATACAAAAGTTCTGATGTGTTATCACAATATTTATAAGTCCTGGTCATGGACTGGAGGACATGCTGATGGAAATGTTAATTTGTATGAGGTTGCATTGAAGGAAGCGAAAGAGGAGACAGGGTTAACATCTATTCATCATGTAAGTGATTCTATTTATTCTATTGAAGTATTAACGGTTCCTGCACATATTAAAAAGGGGAACTATATCAATGCTCATCTTCATTTAAATGTGACTTATTTACTTGAAGCTGATGAACAGGAAGAACTGCATATCAAAGAAGATGAAAACAGTGATTTATGCTGGATGTATTTAGATGAGGCTGTTGAAAAATGCAGTGAGCCTGAAATGAAACCTATTTATCAAAAGTTAAACGATAAAATAAAAAGCCAAGGATAAACTTCCTTGGCTTTGTTATTTAGTGAGCTTTTGCCTGATTAATCAAATCTTTTAACGTCTTAAGTGCATCATCTGCATTCAAATCCATACTGATTTGTCCATCGCGAGACTTAAATTCAACAATATTTTCGCTAGCTTTCTTACCTACAGTTAAACGATAAGGAACACCAATTAAGTCCATATCCTTGAATTTAACACCTGGTCTTTCATCGCGGTCATCAAGCAGTACATCAATGCCTGCTGCCTTCATTTCTTTATAGAGCTTTTCTGAGAGTGTTGTCTGTACTTCATCTTTACCAGAAATCAAGACAATTGCAACTTCATATGGTGCAACTGCAACTGGCCACTTTAAACCATTTTCATCACAATACTGTTCAGCGATTGCAGCCATGCATCGACCAATTCCGATACCATAGCTTCCCATCCATACAGGCTGAAGCTGATTTTTTGTATCTAGATACTTAAGATTCAGTGCATCAGAATATTTAGTACCTAATTTGAAAGTATTACCAACTTCAATACCTTTAGCGAAATGAATACGTCCGCCACATTTTGGACAAATATCGCCTTCCTGAATGTTGCGAATATCTGCAGTCTTTTCTACTGTGAAATCTTTTAAATTAACATTTTTGTAATGATATCCAGTTTTATTGGCTCCAATGATGAAATTATGCATAGCTGCAACTTCATTATCCATTAAAACAGGACATTTGATATCGATAGGTCCTGCAAAACCAACAGCTGCTCCTGTAACTTGAACTACTGTATCAGCATCTGCCAGAACAACTTCATTCGCATGCATTAATTTTTGAATCTTTACTTCATTAACATCGCGGTCACCACGAACCATGACTGCATATGGTTTTGAATCAATGCTGTAGATAAGTGTTTTAACAAACTTATCTGCAGATTCTCCCATAAATTCTGTGACTTCTTCAATAGTACGTGAATGTGGTGTTTCAACGAGTTCTTTATCAAATTCAGTTACATTTTCATCTTTTACTGGTGCGATGCATTCAGAGACTTCAATATTGGAAGAGAAGTCACAGTGATCACATAGAACAAGTGTATCTTCACCAATAGGTGTTACTGCTTGGAATTCTTCAGATAACAAACCACCCATAACGCCAGTATCTGCACGAACAATCTTGTAATCCATTTTCATACGGTCAAAGGACTTTTTGTATGCATCAAACATTTTCTGGTAGCTTACATTCAAACCATCCAGATTTGTATCAAATGTATATGCATCTTTCATTACAAATTCGCGAACACGAATTAAACCAAAACGAGGACGCGGCTCATCACGGAATTTAGTCTGAAATTGATAGATATTGAATGGCATATCCTTATAAGAACGAATTTTCATCTGTGCTGCCATGGCAAAGAGTTCTTCGTGTGTAGGACCTAGTACAAATGGTTTGCCGAAACGGTCTTTTAATGAGAACATGCTGCTTCCAAAGTTAGCACGACGACCTGATGCAACATATACATCTTCAGAAATCAGTGCTGGCATAGATACTTCTAAAGCACCTGCATTATTCATTTCTTCACGTACAATTTCTTGAATTTTATTAAATACTTTTAAACCCATCGGCAAATACATATATACTCCTGCAGATGTCTTTTTAATCATACCTGAGCGAACAAGATAGTTACCGCTGTTAGAATCTTCATCTTTTACATTCTCACGAAGTGTATAGAAGAAGGTGTTTTTTAACTTCATGTATTTCAACCCCTTTTTTATCTCCAATGATTATATCACAAAAAACCTATTTTCAAAGTGTGTCATATAAAAATCTTTAGATGAATACAATGAAAACAGGTGATGATATGCAGCTTAATCAATGTAGACGAATTAAACCAGTAACGATACAAAGTATGAATTCCAAGCAATGGAATAAAAGATTAGAGTGTTTTGGCTTTTGTTTAGGGAAAACAATCTTGAATACTGGTCTTTTCCTTCATGATTATCAAATTGTGATTTCTTGTGATCGTATATTAGCAATTCCAATTCAAATTTCTAAGGAGATCGAAATATGAAAGAAAAGATTATTGTACTTGTTGGACAGCCCAATACAGGAAAAAGCTCATGGATGAATCAGCTATGCGGAAGTGAAGTCTTGACTGGAAACTGGTCAGGAGTAACTGTAGAAAAAAGTGAATCATGGATTCAATATCAAGGAAATACATACCATTTTGTAGATCTTCCAGGTATTCAGGGGTTTACAAAACAGAATGATGAAGAAAGAATTACAGAATCATATTTAATGAATGAAAAAATAGACTGTATTGTTCAAATTCTAGATAGCTGTCATATAGAATCTTCACTTTCTCTTACGCTTGAATGCCGTAAACTTCAAATTCCGATGATATGCCTACTGAATTTTAAAGATGAAGCAGAGAAGTTTCATATACATATTGATGAACAGGCACTTTCAAGACGTCTGTCTATACCTGTGATTTGGTGCAGTTCATTGACAAATGAATATAATGAGCTCATTATGAGCATGATTCAAAAACAAGCATTTAATACTGTTTTATACCGTCCATTATTAAATCCTGATTCAGATAGAATCTTTGATGATTTATTAAAATGGAATGATATGAAACAGGCAATCCTGATTTTTGATGAATTATATTCTGAACAATCAAATATTGAAAAACAGAATGTTATAGAAAGCTGTTTAAAATATGTAAAAGGGAATTTGAGCAAACAAAATCAAAAAATCATAAACATAGACAAGTTTCTTTTAGGTAATATAGTAGGACGCTTTGTTTTAATTTTTAGTATATTAATTGTGTTTTATCTTGCGATTTTGACTGGTGCTTGGATATCCAATCTCATTCATAATTTATTCTTATTCTTTGCTTCATTAGTAAATGTGAATTTGATAAGAAATGATCTGTTATCTTCTTTTGTTAATGGTGTCGTTTTTGCAGGTGTTGGTTCATTAATTGGATTGATTCCACAATTATTCGCATTTCATTTCGTGTTTTCTATTTATGAAGAAAGTGGATTGATGTCTAGAGTTTCTTTGATGATGGATCATATAATGCGTTGTTTTCAGTTAACTGGAAAATCATTGATTTCATTCATTATTGCCCATGGATGTAATGTTCCCGCAATTATTCACACTACATCGCTAGAAAATGAGGGCATACGAAAAAAGACTGCTTTATTAGTTCCTTTTTGCAGCTGTACAGCTCGTCTTCCAGTGTATCTTTATTTTGCTGATACGTTATTTCAAAAAAAAGGAATTATACTATGTTTTGCATTATATAGTGCAGGATGGATAATCGTTTTAATGC
This sequence comes from Erysipelotrichaceae bacterium, assembly GCA_017473335.1. Classification (GTDB taxonomy): domain Bacteria; phylum Bacillota_I; class Bacilli_A; order Erysipelotrichales; family Erysipelotrichaceae; genus RGIG1896. Next base: position 1,812 of record JAFULN010000002.1, on the reverse strand, counting down.
TAAGTATAATGATAGAAAAATTCGGCAGCTGCAAATTACTAGAGCCAGAAATTATAGAATTAGTGCCATATCGATTATGTTCATTTCATCTCATATTAAAAAAAACATGGAATCGAATTAAACATTATTTATATAAAATTATTCGTGTTATGTTTCTTTGTTTGTCTGTTATCTGGATACTAATGAATTATCCGCAAAAGGGAATGAATTCAATCTTTATTCAGTTTTCGAAAATACTGAGTATTCTATTTATCCCGCTAGGTTTTGGGAAGTACTGGATATATACTGCTGCTTTGATACCAGGGTTAATTGCTAAAGAAGCCTCAGCTGCAACCTTAGCAATGTTGATTGAAATCAGTGGAAGCAATCTAAGTACTGATTTATCATTGAACTTTACGTATTTATTATTTATTGCATTATTTATCCCGTGCTTAATGACTTTGCATACAATTTATCAAAAATATGGTATTAAATGGATGTTTGTTTCAATATGTTTTTCATTTACTGTGAGTTATTGTGTATCATGGATGCTCAGACAATTTATCATGTTCTTTTAATTAAGAATTTGTTATAATATTTTCGGAGTGATAAGATGAAACTTTTCGATTTTTTAAAAAAGAATTCAAATCGTAAAACATTGACTCCTCGACCATCCAAGACATACGCTGGTGAATTATATTATAGCTATAAACAATGTTATGAAGATGATTTTGAGAGTGATATCATTACTCTTGATGCAATCAATGAACTAAGAAGAGGGTACTTTAATCAGTGTTCAGGCAATGTTTCTGCAGGTGTTTTCTTTAATGCAGCTGAATGGGAGAGAGCAAGTGAAGGTTTGAATGTGTTTGATAATATTAACTGTGATTATGCAGTGAGAAATTTTGACTGTACATTCTCTAATGAAACTGGTCTTGCGTATATTCCAGAATCAATAGTTATGTTTGATGTTGATTCTGCGACGGATTATTTTATTGTAATTATTGATGATGTCATTGAAATTCGTCAAAGCGATGTTCTTATTGACAGAAATAAAATTGATTTGAACAAACTTTTAGATTGTTCACTTCCTATTTATGATGATCATGTCATAGAGAAAATGGAAAATACTGTGATTGCTGCCTTGAGAGTGCTTCGAATTCGCAGACAGAAACAAAACAAACTAAAACGTGCATCTGAAGCTTTAAAGATATTATATTCTTTATATTTGCCTTCTCGTCGTCAAGTGAATCATGCGGTTGAAGTCGCATTGATGGAAGACAATATTTGGGGTGGACTTGAAGATATGGATTACGTGAAGTATATTGATGAGCGCAGTGAAGGTTCAGAAATATTATTTTCTATAAATCAGCTTTGTGCTCGATTTGGTCTTCCGATGATTTCTGATTTACGTGTTCGTGATCAGAATCATCTTGAATTACTTGCTGAATGTTCACGATACTTTTTGCATAGTGATTATGAAATTATAGGAATTCGTCTTGAACATGGCATGATGATTACCATGTTTAAAACTACTCAGCTGTCTCAGCTGGAAAATGCATTAGCTTTTTATAAGCTTGCTCCAATACGTTTTACCAACAAGTCTGCATCTAAGAATTAAACTAAACATTTCTTTATAAAAATTCTTTACATTTAAGATAGGAATGAGTATAATTCTACCAATATATTGTAAAAAGGAGAAAACTATGGCATTTTATTATAATGAACCATCACACACATTTAGTGAATATCTGCTGGTTCCAGGATATTCTGGCAGCGAACATATTCCTGATCGAGTTTCTTTGAAAACACCACTAGTTAAATTCAAAAAGG
>JAFULN010000054.1 GCA_017473335.1 Erysipelotrichaceae bacterium | reverse complement strand
TCTGCAATTCTGTTCCAAATCACCATTTCCTAATGGAAGATGTACGTTTTCTTCTGGAATTTCGATGCCTTCAAACAAATTTTCATGCATGAATGTGTAATATGTCTGGCTGTGATCTCTTTCCAGGCCTACATATTCATCCAGATTGAATGTAGTTACTTTAGAGTAATCTGTACCATTTTCCTTATGGTCTTTAATCATGCACTTGTAAAGACCAATTGGGCTTGATCCTGTTGCCAAACCTAATACTGGATTTTCTTTTGAAGTTACTACTTCCTTCATCACTTCAAATGCTTTCTGGCTTAATTCATCGTAGTTTTCAACAATAATAATTTTCATTTTCTATTTCTCCCCTTTTATCCATCCAAAATGGACGCATGCTTTATACAAACCATCATTTTCAATGGTATCCGTAATATAATCAGCATGTTGTTTTAACAATTCAGTAGCATTGCCCATCGCAATACCAACAGCTGCGGTTTGAATCATTGCAAGATCATTATTGGCATCACCAAATGCAGCAATTTCATCCTGACCAATATCCCATAAGGCTGCACATTCCAAAATTCCATGACCTTTATTCACGTTAGGAGCTGTTATTTCACTTGCTCTAGACATGACCAAATGATAGTTCTTTTGACAATGATTTAATACTTCATTGCGAATCTGTTCATCTATATTGTAGTACAGGACATGAACCAGCTCTCTTCCATCATATGGCTTAACTGGAGGTCTCATCAGATACAAGCGATAAAACAAATCTTCAATTTCCTGATTTTTAACATTGAGGCAATTTTCACCATCCGAAGAAGTCCAGCGATAAATTAGCCCATACTGATCCATCACTTGAATTGCGTCTTTAATTTCATGATCCAATGGATGATTCACTACTAATTTACCATCCATAAAAATCTGAGCTCCAGCCAAGCAAACAATCGCATCCATCATTTCAAAATAATGCTGAGGCAATTCTGACAATTCAGGATAAGATCGACTTGTGCATATCGCAATTTTAATTCCTGCTTCTTTTAGCTTTCTAAATGCGAGTTTAGTAGATTCAGGACTATCATGTATTGCATGAAGATAACTAGTAGCATCAATATCAAAAAATATTGCCCTTATCATTCGTTACTTTACTGCTTTACCAGCTGCATAAACCTGTACAACTTCATAGTCACGGTCCAATACAACTAAGTCTGCATCATAACCAGCGCAGATCTTACCCTTGCGATCATCAACACCCAGATAGCGTGCAGGGTTGATTGTTGCCATATTGATTGCCCAGTCAACTGGAATCAATGCTTTTTCAATCAGATTCTGCAGTCCCTTGCTGAAACGAAGTGTTCCACCTGCAAGAGTGTTTGTACCCTGCAGATATGCTGAACCATTTGCACGAATTTCAATAGCGTTTCCACCCAGGAAATAATTGCCTGGAGCACATCCCTTAGCACATAAAGCATCATCAATCATCAAGCAGTAATCTCTTCCCTTGCTAGTGATAAATGCATATACAGCTGCCCAGTCAACATGGTTGCCATCGCAAATGATTTCACCATAAACATCTTTCAGACGCATTGCAGCACCAACCAAAGATGGTTCACGATGATGCAGACCATTCATACCATTGTATACATGAGTCATACCATTTGCCCCGTTTGCAACTGCAAGAACTGCATCTTTAAATGTAGCACCCGAATGTCCAATAGACACGTTAACACCATTCTGTGCACAATAACGAGTTAATGCAAAATCAGGGTCCATTTCAGTCGCCATAGTAATAATCTTAATCAAACCATTAGCAGCTTTCTGATATTCTTTAAACTGTTCAACACTTGGAGTCACAATGTACTGAGGAGGCTGTGCACCCTTGTTTTTCAGGTTCAGATATGGTCCTTCAAAATGGATACCAAGAATTTCTGCACCCTCATAACCTTCTTCTACTACTTTAGCAACATTTGCAACAGCATCAGTCAAAACTTCCACAGACTGAGTTACAGTTGTAGGACAGAAGCCAGTAATACCTTCTTCAAGCAAGCCTTTCGCCCATTTCACAAGACCTTCGCGATGTGCATCATTTGTATCAAAACCTAATCCTCCATGGCAATGAACATCAATCATACCTGGAATAATACGGTGTTCACCAAAGTCCTGGTCCACTTCTTTTGAACCATAAGGATGAACAGCAACAACTTTACCATTCTCCATTTCAATCTGAGCTTCAGTGAAAATGCTGGAAATCCATACGTTTTTACTCTGAATAATCATTTTAATATTCCTCCTATTTGATAATCTAATTATACATTTTTTTGTACTCTTATTCAATCTTAACGCAACTTGTGCTATACTTTTTTTAGCATAGACTGTAAGGAGAAAAACATGATTAAGAACAAAACAATAGAAATCTGCTGCGGCAGTATTGAAGACTGTGCTGTTGCTCAAATGTTTCCAGTAGATCGCATTGAATTAAACAGTGCAATTGAACTAGGAGGATTGACGCCATCATTAGGTACTTTAATTGAGTCAAAAAAAGTAACAAAACTCCCAATCTGCTGCATGGTAAGGCCAAGAACAGCAGGATTTGTTTACACTGAAAAGCAATTTCAAAGTATGCTGTTTGATGCAGAACTTTTATTAAAACATGGTGCAGATGGTATTGTTTTTGGTTTTTTAAACGAAGATGGTACAATTGATATCAACAGAACAAAACAAATGTCCGCACTCATCAAATCTTATGGGAAAGAAGTCATTTTTCATAAAGCATTTGATCAAACCCCCGATTTAATAAAAGCGTGTGAAACTCTCATCGAATGTCAAGTAGATCGTATTTTAACAAGTGGAGGAGAAAATTATCCAGATATCCACAAAGGATTCCCTATCCTAAAACAACTAGTTGATAGATACAACGATCAAATCACCATCCTAGTCGGCGGTGGTGTTCGAGCCCACAACATCCACACTATCCTTGAAGAAACAAACTGCACACAAATTCATATGACTGCAAAAGAAATGAAAAAGAATGTTGGTGAATATGCTGCAGTTTCAGAATACAACTTAAAAAACATTCTTTCAAACATTTAAAACAGTGGAAATATCCACTGTTTTTTAGATAAAAAGGAAAAAGGACGGCAAGCCGTCCTTTAAAGTTAAACTTTTTTTCCTAGATGAATTAAGCGATAACGCCCAGAACACGCAGAACGATTGCAGCCAATACAACAGCAACGATCAGCTTGTTAGAGTTCATCCACTTCTGACCAAGCAGCCAGTAGCATACTGCAGCCAGCAGAGCTGGGAACAGCGCAGGCATGATCTGATTAGCATAAGTCATCAGAGGGAAGTCTTTCATCAGAGGTGCACCGTCTACGTCAGTACCGATCTGTACAGAAATTGTAGCCAGAGGGAACTTAACCATAGTTGCAATCATAGCACCAACAACAGTCAGACCCAGAACAGAAGCAGCTTCTGTCAGAGCATTCATCTGACCGCTCAGAGTAGTAACGAGCTTAATACCCTGAGTATAACCCAGATCAAACAGCTTAGGTCTGATCAGGAACAGAACTACTGCATACCAAACAGTCCAGATAGCGATACCGATAGGAGATCCTTCAACTGCCATAGAAGCAGCGATAGAACCAAATACTGCACCAGCGATCATACCGAAGATAGTATCACCGATACCAGCGAAAGGACCCATCAGAGCTGTCTTAACTGCTGCTGCAGTTTCGATACCTACTGCTGTAGGGTTCTGTTCTTCGATCGCACAGTCGATACCTAGGATCATATCACCCATAGCAGGCTGTGTGTTAAAGAACTGTGAATGTACGTGCAAAGCTTTGTCCTTCAGTTCAGGATTGTCGCCGTACAACTTTTCAATCAGAGGAAGTACTGTAGACAGGTATCCAAGACCCTGCATACGTTCGTAGTTCCAACCAATCTGAGACTGCCAGATCCAACGGAAATGAATCTTATGCAATTCCTGTTTTGTAAATTTCTTAGTCTTCATAGTCGTCACCTCCAACATTAGAAGCAGCAGCTGCTGGAGCAGCAGTAGCGTTCTGGAATACTAACAGAGCAGCAACCAGACCGATCAGTGCAACACCCAGAGTAGGCATACCCAGGTAAGCAGCCAGTACGAAGCCCAGAATTACATACTGAGGCTTCTTAGTAACAGGCAGGTAGCGGAGCAGGATAGCAAAACCGACAACAGGCAGCAAACCACCAGCCAGTTTGAATCCGTCCATCAGCCACTGAGGCAGAATAGCCATCAGAGTGTCTACCAGACCCTGACCAAACAGCAACAGAACAAATACAGGCAAACCACGTGACAGACCCCAAGGAATGATACCCAGGTGGTTCATCAGTTCGATACCCTTAGTGTTACCTTCTTCAACGTACTTGTCAGCTACGTGCTGGAAGAAAGTGTTAGAGAAACGTGCCAGGATGTCCAGCTGTGTGAACAGTGCAGCAAGTGCAACACCGATAGAAGCTGAGAATGTTACTGGGTCAGCACCAGAAGTAGCTCCTAAAGCTGTTGTGATCATACCAGATGAAGTAATGTTAGGGATAGAAGCACCACCATAAGTACCTGCACCCAACTGAGTCATCTGAAGTGTACCACCAACGATCAGACCATAAGTAGGATTACCAACAACTACACCTGTGAATAAGCAAGCCAGGATAGCGCCGTTCATACCGATACCCCAAGACAGGCTATCGATAATTCCCCAGAAGGCCCAAGCAGTGATCAGAAGAATTTGGAAAAAATTTAACTCTGCCATAAATTATCCTCCCTTTCGTTATTTATGGAACTTGGTGAAGATTTTCATCTTCAAGCTAATCAGCTCTCACTATGCTGACAACTAAGTGAAAGCGTTTTCGCTCTCATATTATGTCATTAGTTGTTTTAAAAGTCAACTAGAGTTCACACACTTTTCACACATTTCAAACAAATTTCATTTTTTGTACACATCTTCATAAGCGCAATTCAGCCTCAGCAACTACATTTATCTTTACCATTCCTTTACTTTGTGTATAAATAAAAACAGTCTAAGAGTCATTCTCTTAGACTGTTTCATTAAAAATGTGAATTAGAAGTGCTTAACTCTTCCGTCAAATTTGTTGTAGATTGCATCATTGTCAAAGCCATCTACATTCTGAGACTGGAATACATAAGCCTTAATTCCTTCCTGTGCACAGATTTCCAATGCTTCGCAAACGATTGTATCCAGCAGTGCCATACTTGCAATAGAAGAACCAGGACCTGTCAGAATACCATGAATATTCATCAATGCATCACCGCTAGGAACACAGTTGTCCAAAATGCAGTCAGCACATTCAAACAGACGCTTTCCTGATGGATGACGGCTTGTAGTGTTCTTAGACTGTTCAAGGTTTGTTAAAGCAATAACATAAACGCCTTCCTTCTGGCATCTCATAGCCATTTCGATAGGAATAGCATTTCTTCCTGAGTTAGAAGAAATAATCATGATATCGCCTTTTTCAATCTTATAGCTATCATAGATAATATCAGCAACGCCTGGAAGTTTTTCCATAGCTCCGCTTCTTTGTGCACCAAATGCAGTCAGTGAATCTGGATCCAGCAAGGCATTTACGTTACCTAATCCACCTGCACGCGCAAACAGTTCAATCCCGATCATGTGAGAATGACCAGTACCAAATACATGAATCATTTTGTCATTCTTAATAGTGTCCGCAAATACGCGAGCCAGATGCTTGATAGTGTCTTTATTGACATCATGAGCTTTCTGAAGCAGATCGCTCAGTTTTGACATATATTCAAATTCGTACATTTTATTTTCTCCTTTTTCAATTATACTCTGCCATGATATTTTTCACGCAGTGCTGCATTATGTTCTTTTGCATTTTCAAGATGTTCCGCCCAGAAAATAGGTGCTTCTAGATTCTGTTCACGTAAAATGCGTACAGTTTCTGTTTCTAATGCCTGAGCAATGAATGCTCCTGTAATAGAAGAAACTGAACAGATTTTTTCTACTTTTCCTGTTTCAATCAGTGCATCTCCACGCGGACCGCAGTTATCAATGACTACATCACCCAGTTCATAAAGTTTCTTACCTGATGGATGACGTGAATCTTCTGCACTTGTATGCTGCCAGCTTGTAACAACAATGACTTTATTGCCTCTTTCTTTTGCTGTAATAGCCATATCAATGACAAGTCCATTAATACCTGAGTTAGAAATAATAATGAAACAGTCTTCTGGTGCAACTGAATAAAGTTCAAAGAATTCTCCAGCTAAACCAGGTCTTCTTTCAAATTTATTGTTTGGATCTTTGAATTCAGCTAAAGACATTTTTCCACTGAGTACAAAGTCGTTGTTTTCAATTTTATGAATGTTAGCCAGTGAACCAACACGATTCTGCATTTCCATTGAGAAACCCACAGAATGTCCTGAACCAAATACATGAACCACTCCGCCTTTTGCAGTTGTTTCTGCCATAATTTCAGCAGCAGCCACAATATTTTTGGTTTCCTTGACTTCCAAAGTATCAATCAAAGCAGACAGTTCGCTGTAAAATAAATCCATTGTAATTTCTTTCATAACGATTCCCTCCACTAAGATTCCCAGCGTCCGATATACTTATCAGACATTGCTTTGTTGTGCTCATCAGCGCCCTTAACGTTCACACTCAACAAAACTGGGCAGTCTTTTCCCTGAGATGTCAAATAATGATAAGTTTCAGCTGTAATCATCTGTGCGATGATATTTCCACTAATGGTTGCAATTTGATTCATCTTATGAACACCATCTACATCCACCAGCGAGTCTTCAGCATCTGCACCATTGTCAATCACCAAATCTGCCAAATCAGTCAATTTCTTTCCTGAAGGATGTCTTGATTCACTTACTGCTGCTAGTGCTTTAGAAACCACCGCAATCACTTTATGGCCTCTTTCTTTTGCTCTGAGTGCAGTTTCTACGATGATACCTTCATTTCCTGCAAAAGATACAAGAATAAACATATCTTCTGGAACAATGTTGTACAGATTCCACAGTGTTTCTGCTAATTCTGTACGATCATAAAGATTTGGGTCATTGTATTCTGCATCGCTGATTGCTCCTCTCATCACAAGATCTACAGTCTGCATCTTGTGGAAAGGCATCAAACCACCGGCACGATAACCCAATTCCATTGCAAATGCAATGCCATGGTCAAGACCAAACAGCTGAACAACGCCGTTGTCTTCCATGCAGTCGCCCATCATTTTTGCAGCAGCAAGCACATTTTCTCTCTGTGATTCTTTGATCACTTCAAGACGAGATTTTGCTGCATCAAAAAAACTTTTTGTTGCTAACATTTTCCCTCTCCTTTATGGGGATATCCCCTTGATTCCATTTTAATTCATTTTGAATTGAAGTCAATGATTCTTAAACACGGCGCAAACGATCCAGATATTTCTGTTCCAGCGCTTCATTGAATTCACGGCCCCCATCAATATTTTGAGACTTATACATTGGCGGAGTCACACCATGACTAATTAAAATTTCAGCTGTACGGTATGTAACTGCCTGTACTAATACAGATGTCGTAATCATAGACATACCGCAGATTTTAGAATCATAGCCTTCCACTTCACATCCGCAATCTCCTTCTGGAACACAGTTATCCAAAACAATGTCTGCAATCTGATACAAATTCTTACCGCAAGAGTGTTTTGAAGTCAGTTTCTTAGAAGCCTCTAAAGCTGTAATCGCAATGACAACTGCTCCCTTTTCTTTGGCAGAGAGTGCTATTTCGATTGGAAGCGGATTTCTACCTGAATTTGACACCACAAAAACCACGTCATTTTCACGTACATCCACCTTTTTCATAAAGCTTGTACCAACACCCTCAATTCCTTCATAGGCTCCTCGTGCTGGTTCAACAATCTTTTTAGTAGGAATAAAACCTCCTGCACGGTGAGCTACTTCCATAGCACCTGCTTCAGAGTGTCCAGAACCAAAAGCCTGTAAAATTCCTCCTGCTTCAATTGCCTTTGCACAAGCCTGAGCAGCAGCTTCTACAGCAGCTTCCTGTGTGTTCTGTACATCATTAATCAAACTTCTTACTACATCATAAACTGGATTCATCATTATTCCCTTTCTAGGCACTGATATGCCAAATTATGCAAATTATTGCGTACTTCCAGAATTAATCTATTATTTCTTGTTGGATGTACACGATTGTTCAAACATACAAATCCTACACCACGATCTAAATCAATGAGCATAGAGCTTCCAGAAAAGCCAGTATGATACAGTGAATGTTCACTGAAATAATCTCCTAGCGCATAGTTTTCATCCGAAATGACCCATCCAATAGAACGTCTTTCATTTAAATGTGCTGTCTGACACTTTTTCAAAAGATCAATCGTTACAGGACTAAAGAATCGTTTTCCTTCATAAACCCCATCATTTAAAAGCATCTGAACATAATGTGAAATATCTTCAATTGTAGAGAAAACTCCCGCATGACCAGATACACCATAGAATTTATACGCTTTTCCATCATGAACCATCCCACGTACAACACCGCCGCGATTTTCAATCACTTCGTATGCAGCACAGCGATCATATTTAGATTCATCTGGACAATAACATGTATCTTTCATGTTCAGAGGTTCAAACATAGCTTCTTTTGCATAGCCATCTAAAGAGCCCTTCAATGCTTTAACTACCAGTCCAAGAAGAATAAAATTCACATCAGAATATACAACTTTTGTCCCTTTTTCATATTCAGGAACAATTTTGTTGACTGCTTCATACATTTCTTCTGTTGTCATCTGTTTATATCCATTGATATCAGCTGGAAGCCCAGATGAATGTGTAATGCAGTCTTTGATAGTGATTTCAGTACGTCCAAATTCAGGAAGCACATCAGAAATCTTTGTCTTTAAAGTAATCAGTCCTTCTTCCATCAGCTTAAGAATACAGGTTGTTGTGACAAGCACTTTGGAAATGGATGCTAGATCCCAAATTGTTGTGCCATCATTTTCCAGTTTTTCAGGAATCAGCTGTTTAGATCCTACATGCATGATTTTTACTTTATCTTTTGTAATCATCGCAAAATCAGCACCAGGGAATACACCTTTGTCAACACACTCTTCCAGAAAAACATTTAATTTTTTCCAGTTTTTCTCGATCATGATCATTTTTTGACTGACTCAACGAGCCAATCTGCACACCCTCCTTTAATTTTAAGAATATCACAAAACATTGTAAAAAACTATATAAATATACATTTTTTTGGATTTTTAAATACTCTTAGATTTTAATCTGAAAACGGAAATTATTAGATTCTTCTTGCGTCATGTAAACGGTTACGCTATAATGATAACAACCAAACAGGAGGTTATTATGGCTAATATTGTTATGTGTCGTATCGACGAAAGACTTATCCACGGGCAGGTAGCTGCAAGCTGGACTAACACATTGAATGCAACTCGTTTGATGGTAGTTGATGATTCAGCAGCTTCTGATGACATTCAGAAAATGGCTCTGAAAATGGCTTGCCCAAGTACTGCAAAACTCTCTATTCTTCCAGTTGACAGAGCTGTTGCTCGTCTGAATGATCCTGCTAACTATGTAGGTGAAAGACTGTTCGTTATTTTCCGCGGTACAGCTACACTGCATGATGCAATCATGAAGGGTATCCCTATTGACAAAGTTACTGTTGGTAATATGTCTAACAAAGTTGGTTCTCAGCGCGTTTACCACACTGTATGCGTAACTGCAGATGACGTTAAGCGTTTCGAAGAAATGGCTGCTAAGGGCGTTGTATTTACAGCACAGATGGTTCCAGCTGACAATCCAGAAGATTTCCTTGGACTTGTTCATAAGAACGTTAAGTTCTAAGATTGGACAAATATAAACTGCTGCAGATACTGCAGCAGTTTTTAATGAAATAGGACGAAGATTTATTTCTTCGTCCTATTTCTTTTTCTTCATTTGTTCTTTAACGATTTCATATGCTTTGCGTGACATAGGAAGCTTTTCCCCATTGAATGTCACAGCACGTACAAATGCCAGCTTAAAATACTTCATTTCTTCAAAATCACGAATACTCTTGTAGCGAGCCAGCTTTCCACCTGTAATAAAATGTGTATCACTATAGTATAATGTATATCTTGGACCTACAATAAGCAGTTCACCAATAAACATCAATGTCAGCACAACTCCCATGGATACAGTTTCATAATCTTTTTCAAGAAGACCATATACCAGTGAAGCTACACCAAACAAAAGGAACACAATATACAGAATTCTCACCCATTTTGAATAATCATATTTTTCAAATTTTTTCCCATCTGTCGCTTCCTGAATAGTTTTTGTAATTGTTTTAAATTCCTTAAAACGCACAAAAGTCATCATGCATCCTACTGCAAAGCAGAACACGACAAGCCAAATATTATCTGAAAAGTTCATTTTAGTCATCTCCCCAACAATTTATCTTCTCTATTATATCATCACTACCAAGATAGTGACGAATTTTTTTTGGAAAATTCGTCACTTTTCATAGCTTTAAGCTATAACCTGAACTGTATCTAGCCAGATCAGTATCTTTCAACTATCTTCTCTTCCTGCTCGTAAGCCTTTGGCGAAGTTGAATTATTGAAAGAAAAGTTTTTGTAAAGAATCATTTCAAGTTCATGCTGCCTCAAAATACACCATCTTCCAGCGATATAAATCCAGCACAGGTTGAAATGATTCCTATTTATTTACTTTAGATAGTATCTATGTATCCGCATCCTCTTCGTGTGATCACATACGATGCCTCCAATGGGATACTGCATCCCATTGGCTTCATATATTTGGCTTTTACAATCTATCTTGTATACTCAACAGTTTAACCGCTTTATGTAGTATAGAATTAGACAATATCAATCACTATTTAATACAATTCTGATAGAACATTCCTAGTAAACAAAAAAAGTTCACAAATACTTTTAATATTGATATAATATAACCATGAATCTCAGAAAGGATATTTATTATGACTGAAGAACTGCTGAATCAAATGCCAATTGAAGAAGTAGAAAAGTTAGGTCAGCCAACAGCACAGCTGACAACAAAACCTTATCCTGCAATTATTACCTGTCTTGTAGTATCAATTATCATGATTCCTACAAGTCTTTGGGTTCTTGGAATTATTATTCTTCCAATTTCCATTTTGGCATTGTGGAAAATCCCAAATGAAAAACGTGTAGAATTTTTCAACGACTGCTTTGTCATTTATCCGCCTAAGCGAAAAGATGTATGTCAGAAAGTACGTTATGATGAAGTTGTACAGTGGAAAGTTCAGCAGGGAAAAACATCTGCAGATGAATTCTCTATTGAACTCGCTGATAAAAAGTACATTACAACTGGATGCTTCAATTCTGTAAAACTTTATAAAACAATGAATAGTATCATCCCAGAAAAAGAAGCAAGCTATATCCGTAAACAAAGCATTAAAAACACGCCATTAAAATGGCCATGGAAGAAATAATATGAATACACAGGATCTTATTATTAAATATGCGCTGGGAATTCCTAAGCGTTTTAGAAGAATTCAGAAAAATTTCTTTGTCAATGAAATGGCAAAAGACTTTCAAGCACTTGGCTATGAAGTAAAGGCTGTTTCTGGCAAGCACAAAAAAGTTCAGGGTATTAACCTTGTGGCAGGAAATCTTGAAAAAGCACGTTACATTATTGTATCAAATTACGACACACCGTCTCATAACTATGGCAATCCAATGAAGTATTATCCATATAATGGTGCTTCAACCTATGCTTCTTCTTTCTTGCCAACATTTGCCCCAGTGATTATTGGTCTGTTATTCTCTTTGTATATCTGGCTTTACCAAGTTCCAAACTTTGATTTCACAAATCATTTCTGGAATTCTCTGGCATGGGCTATCGCTTTATTTGCCGCAATGGTACTACCTGCATTTATGTGCGGAAGCACAGCTAATCGTGTGAACTTTAACCGCAATACTTCAGGATGCATTGCTGCATTAAAGACTGCTGAACTGCTGAGCGATGAACAAAAAAAAGTCACTGCATTTGTTTTGACAGATTATGGCTGTACTCGTCATACAGGTGATTATATTCTTCGCAATGCCATTCCTGACTTAATTGATCACAAAACCGTTATCATGCTGGATTGCGTTGGGGATAAAAATGGCAAATGGGCTGTTGGATATAAGAAAGATACACAGTCTTTAGCTGATCAGATGGCTGCATGTTTTAATTCAGAAGCTGAAAAAGTACGCTGTCCAAAAATTGATCTGCGCTATACTTCATTCTCTTTCTATCCAAAATCTATTTTAATCAGTCATCCGCAGAAAATTGCTGATACTTATGTCATTAAGAATGTCGCAACAAACCATGATACAAACTGTGATCATGAATTGATTGACGAACTTGCTAATGCACTTGTTAAATTTTGTAAATAATAGTTAAAGTGAACAATGTTCACTTTTTCTTTTGGGATAAATGATATAATGACTTCAAGGAGAACGACCATGCTTTCATTTACAGAACAAGAAATAATTCATATTCAGCAAAAGGCAAAGCTTCATCCAGAATTTACTGAACAGCTTTATCTTAGAAATAAAGATTTGATGAATAAAATCTATATTCAATCATCCGCAGTTGCAACTTGGCCTCATTATTATATTTGTCCAAAATGTACTGTAAAACTCATTTATGATTACTATCGTCCATATGAATATCAGTGTCCTGTTTGTTCAGCTATATATACTGGAGAACCTTACCATGGTGGATGGTGGGCAGAAACTGCTTATAAGAATGCTGAGGGTGCCTTTGAACTTGCAGTACTTTACCTAGTAACTCAAGATAAAACAGCATTAGAAACCGTAAAAAGCATTTTATTAGGCTATGCTAAACACTATCCAAATTATGATGTCCATGGCAATATTCCATATAATCATCCAGGTAAAATGTTTGCTCAAGTTTTAGATGATGCCGCAGTGCTGAACAGCTATGCTAGAGCATACGATTTAATTTGCAGCACACTTACTGATGATGAACAAAGAACTATTATTCACGGCCTCTTTCTAACAGGTGCAAAACATTTAATGAAATACATGACCCCTCAGCTTCATAATCATGAAGTCTGCATCTGTTGTGCATTAGGAAATATTGGTCTGGTTTGCAATGATACAAATATTCTAGACTTTGCATTAAATCACAAATATGGTCTAAAATATCAAATCAATCATGGTTTTTTAGATGATTTAATGTGGTTTGAAGGTTCCATGGGATATCATTTATATACACTCAACTGGATCTTTAAATTTGAATATTTAGCAAGAAACACAATATATAGTTTATTGAGTCAGCCAGAATATCGAGATAAAATACATCGTGCTCTTTCATTGTCTTTCTATCTTGCAAAAGAAGATGGAACTTTTCCTAAAATAAATGATAGTGAAGCAAGCTTCAAAGGGACAGAAAACATCTACGAATATGCTGCAAACTATTTCAAAGATGATATGATGATGTGGTGTCTGAATCAAACAATACGTTTTACTCCAAGAAATCATCTGTATGCATTGTTATATGGCCCTGATCAGTTAAAGACTGTTGTTTTATCACAAAAGAATTATCTTTCTACAGCAGGATCACAGCTTGGAATTATACGAGGATCAGATCATCGCTTCTTTCTTTTAAAAGCTGCACCTTATGGTGGTGAACATGACCATTATGACCGCCTCTCCATTAGTTTTTCTGCCTTTCAAAAAGATGTTTGTGCAGATTTAGGAACCGCATCAGGATATAGTGCTCCGCTTCATTATGCTTACTTTAAAAACACGGCTACACATAATACTGTCGTTATTGACGGACAAAATATGGCGCCTGCAGCAACACACATTCATGAATATAAAGAATATTCAACCAACAATATTTACCTAGATGCTCAGACAATCTGGACACCAGATTTCATTATGCCGGATTCATTTACAATCAAGCAATGGAATGAAGAAGTCTATCAAAATGTAAACATGCGAAGAAAAATCCAATGGTGTGATCAGTACTTCATTGATGTATTTATTGTACATTCTCCGCATCATTTATCAAAAGACTGGAATCTTCATATTGACGGAACATTAATGAATAACTGCTTAGTTTTGCAGAGTGATGAAAAGCTGAGTCAAAGCACCCCTCATTCACACTTTCATTCCGTAAATAGAATAAAAGATTCTTCCGTTTCCAAGTATACATATGACTGTGATGGCTTTTATCTGCATGTTTATCCATATTTAAAAGATAAAGAAATAATAACAGCTAAAGGCCCTTCAAACCCTGCAGTAAAAGACATCTCCTATCTGATTGAACGCTCTTGTCAAAAAGATGTTCTATTTATCAATGTGATCGAAGCTGCAAGAAAAGACGAAGAAATCATTCAAGGTGTTTTTATAGAAGTCACTGAAAATGAAGCTATTGTACATATTAAAGAAACAAGCAACCAAGACAAACAATATATCTTCTCATCAAGATAGTGACGAATTAAAATAATTCGTCATTTTTCATAGTGTTAAGCTATTACCTGATCTGTATCTTGCCAGATCAGTATCTTTCAACCATCCTCTCTTCCTGCTCATAAGCCTTTATCGAAGCTGATCTGTTGAAAGAATCATTGTGGTTAAAATCACTCCAAGTTCATCCTGTCTTTAAGTACATCATCTTACATTGATAGTAATCCAGCACAGATTGAAATCTTTTTCCGTTATTATGCGAATTAGATATTTTTAACTACTATATACCACAGTTCTGATAGAACATTCCTAGTAAACAAAAAAATAACGAGCAATGCTCGTTATTTCTTATTTATTCTTCATCAAAGATTGATGACTTCTGAAATAGGTGTACTGATTGCCATCTCTTTAAAAAAACTTTGCAGCGTAATCAGCGATTTATTTCATCACACTATGCAATGCTATTTGAATGAAGGCAGAAAGTTGCTCTATTGCCCTTATTTGTTATCTAGCCAGCCAGCCGCCATCAACCGCAACTGTAAAGCCATTCATATAAGCAGATGCATCTGAAGCCAAAAAAATTGCTGCTCCATACATATCTTCTGGAGTACCCCAGCGTGCAGCTGGAATGCGTGAAAGGATATCCTCACTGCGTGAAGCATCATTACGAAGCTGTGTGGTATTGTTTGTAGCCATATATCCAGGCGCAATACCATTGACATTGATATTATATTTTGCCCATTCATTAGCTAGTGCACGTGTTAAACCGATAATACCACTCTTACTTGTTGTGTAAGATGGAACACGAATTCCACCCTGATAGCTCAACATTGAACAAATATTGATAATTTTGCCGCCCTTCTGGTCTTCAATCCAGCGTTTTGCAACTGCCTGAGACAAGAAGAAGACCATTTTCTGATTCAAGTTGATAACCTGATCCCAATCTTCAACAGTCACGTTGATTGCATCTTCACGTTTGATGATGCCTGCGTTATTGACCAAAATGTCAATTCTTTCAGTTTTTGAACTAACTTCAGCAATAATTTTATCGATTGCAGACATATCAGACAAGTCCGCAATCACTTCAGTGAATGTTCCACCCACAGCATTCACCTTTTCCAATGTTTCAGCACAGCTTCTTCTAGCTACACCAAATACATGTGCACCAGCTGCTGCTAAAGCAACTGAAATCCCTTGTCCCAGACCAGTGTTTGCGCCTGTGACAATCGCTGTTTTTCCTTCCAGCGAAAATAACTTTTGAACTAAGCTCATTGCTTTTCCCCCCTCTATTAGAACCCTACTTCTTCTGCAATCATAATGATATGGAATCGACCTACAGTCTTGTGACCATGGTTGATGATTCCAATCGAATTGCAGACACTTGCATGAATCTGACAGCCTTCACACTTGCCAGTTTCCACGCAAGGAGCTTTATGTTTTACACGCATCGCATTAAGCGGTGCAATGTGATAAATACGGTCCATTGCTTCATCTAAATTGTTGACAACTTTATTTGCCCCCACTGCAAGAATCACCTTACGCGGACCATAGCTAATTGCCGCAACACGATTCCCTGATGAGTCCATGTTGACCAAACGGCCATCACGTGTCACCGCATTGCATGAGCTGACAAATACATCAGCATTGAGTGCCTGACGATAGATCTCTTCAATTTCAGAAAATGGAAGTTTCTGATAGCGGTCAAAGAAATGATAAGGACCATTCCTTAACTCTTCAATCAGATTCATAGCATTCAATGTTTCTGATCCGCCAACTCCAACACTTGCACCTTCTGGAATCAAACTCAATGCAATTTGTCGAGCTTCTTCTACATCTTCTGCATAATAAGTTTCATAACCCTTTTCTTTCAGCTTTTCTACCATTTCAGCAGCAACAAGCTGAGCTCTTCTTTTTCTGTACTTATCCATGAAAACTATTTAGCCATTTCTTCTACGAATGCACGCAGTTCATCACACTGGCAGTTTTCTCTGAAGCATGCCAGGAATCGATCAGTCAACGCTGCCTTTACCAGTTCTGGATCAATTGCCTTTAAGCCTTCCAATACTGGCTTGCCTGCTGCTGCCTTCATTTCATTCAAAAGTGCAGCATTTCTATTCTGGCTTTCTTTTCGTCCAGGTTCATTTGGATAACCCATTCCCTTAGGTGAACCAAATGCCTTTTCAAAAATTGTATGGATGTTCAGTTCTGCTCCCCATCCAAATCCCTTAGCATAAGGAATTGACAGTGCATTACCATTGTTGATCTGTAAGAACAGATATGCATCAGATGGTTCGATACAGTATCCGCAAACAACGCCTGGGAAAGCATTCAGAGCCATCAAAGCTCCCTGACCTGTTCCGCATCCTGTTACAACAAAGTCAACTGCTCCTGAGTTCAACAGTAAGCATGCCTGAATCCCTAAGTGCAGATAAGTCAATCTTGGATTTTCTTCTGTATATGCTTCT
>JAFULN010000053.1 GCA_017473335.1 Erysipelotrichaceae bacterium | reverse complement strand
CTTTTTAGTTTCCTCTAATCAGTTTCTTCACTGATCAGGAAACGACTTAAATTTCTTTTAGAATCTCCTTCATCGTTAGTTACCTCCTAACTCTTTGTTCAACTATAGTATATCTTATATCTAAAATACAAACAGTCTGTTTTTTCAATTTTTTCTATGTTATAATTTATTTGTTGAGAGTGCAAACTCTCTTTTTTTTAGGACATTGTCCAAACAGCACATTTCCTTCTTTCATACGATAAAGTGAAAGGAGGAATCGCCCATGGGAATGCCTCAGCTCACAAACAGCGGAATTGGCAGAAATGCAGCCATCAATGACGTCATTCAAAGCATTGCCTTAGAAGAAGCAGCTTTGGCACACATTTTGAACGCACAGGGTGAAGCTCTGCAGTGGATTTTATGTCAGCCTTGCATTACTGTTGAAGAAATCACTCAGTTTCAGTGCTGTGTACACACAATGATTGAAGCAGCTGCATCCTTTGAAGGTGCACTTCAGGAAAAAATCTGCTGCTTATTCAATCGCATCAATGACTAAATTCTGATCAGGATTTGACGGATGACTCCATCCGTCATTTTTATTTTCTATTTCTTTTTTAAGTGATATAATTACTATCATTACAGGGAGGAATGTTGATGACTATTGTATTTCAGTCTGTTGTTATGGGTGCACTGGTTCTTATCGCTGCCAGCGCAATTGTCTTTCCCATTTTATTTCTAGTTCAGTTTCATGGATTTAGAAAAGATTTCAAAAAAGCATTTATTGAAGTAGAAGATGAGGTCTATCATGAACTCTAGAGTTAAAAAGTTTTTATCTTATTATAAGCCTTACCAGAAGCTATTCTGGGCAGATATGGCCTGTGCATTTACTGTATCTGGGATTTCTTTGATTATCCCTATGATTACCCGTTACATCACAAATACAGTCTTAGCGGATGAAACCAGCTTTCAAGTAGATATCATTATGAAACTTGGTGCATTGATGGTAGTGATGGTACTGATTGAATTTGCCTGCAACTATTTTATTACATATAAAGGACATGTCATGGGGGTATACATGGAACATGACATGCGCAATGAATTGTTTGCGCATTATCAGAAGCTCTCATTCAGCTTCTATGATGATCAGAAAACCGGAAAATTAATGAGCCGTTTAACCAATGATTTGTTTTCACTGACAGAACTGTATCATCACGGGCCTGAAGATATTGTCATTTCACTGATTAAGATTATTGGTGCATTTATTATTCTTTTGAATGTAAATATTCCTTTGACTTTAATCATCTTTACAATCATTCCCTTGATGGCACTTTGCACTTTTTACTACAACAAGAAATTAAAGAAATCTTATCATCTCAATAAACAAAGAGTTGCAGAAATCAATGCTCGCATTGAAGATAATCTTTCAGGGATTCGTGTTGTAAAGTCTTTTGCGAATGAAGACAACGAATTGAAAAAGTTCAACAAAGAAAATGACCGCTATGTTGATTCCAAATCTCTTTCTTATCAGAATATGGCTGGACTTCATTCCAGTGTATTTTTATTCAGTACATTGATTACCATTGTTGTGATTGTGTTTGGTTCTTTGTTTATCTCTGCAGGATATATTTTAGTAGGTGACTTGGTTGCTTATCTATTGTATGTCAATAATCTTGTAGAACCCGTCAAAAAATTAATCAACTTTACTGAAACCTTCCAGGAAGGTCTGACAGGCTTTGAACGCTTTATGGATATTTTAGAAATAGAACCAGACATTCAGGATAAACCAGATGCTCTTGTACTCAACAACGTTAAAGGCCGAGTTGAATTTGATCAGGTTTCTTTCAGATACAAAGAGAATCTTGACTGGGTTTTACAAAATATCTCTTTAGATGTAAAACCAGGTGAATATCTTGCATTAGTTGGAAGCAGCGGAGCTGGCAAGACAACACTATGTTCCTTGATTCCTCGTTTCTATGAAGTGACTTCTGGACAGATCCGCATAGATGGTACACCAATTACCAATGTAACTTTACAGTCTTTGCGTCAAAACATTGGTATTGTTCAACAGGATGTCTACTTATTTGCAGGAACAGTTATGGATAACATTCGTTATGGAAAACCTGATGCAACTGAAGAAGAAATCATTTTAGCCGCAAAACGTGCAAATGCACATGAGTTCATCATGGAGCTTCCTGAAGGCTATGACACCGATATTGGACAAAGAGGTGTAAAATTATCTGGAGGACAGAAACAGCGTCTATCCATTGCCCGTGTTTTCCTGAAAAACCCTCCTATCTTAATCTTCGATGAAGCAACATCAGCACTTGACAATGAATCTGAAAAGATTGTTCAGGATTCATTAGAAGCCCTCGCAAAGAATCGCACTACCTTTGTGATTGCGCATCGATTAAGCACAATCCGCAAGGCAGAGCGCATTGTAGTCCTTTCAGAAGAAGGTATTGTTGAAACAGGTACACATGCACAGCTTCTTCAAAAAGAAGGTACATATGCTTCACTATACAACATGCAGTTTAAAATGTAAGGTCTGAGAAATTCTCAGACCTTTTCATTTGATAAAATTGTAAATGGAATCGCTTGTTTATCAACAACCTGTACCAAGTACATTGTGATTGCCCTTGATAAATTCAAACCTGCTTTTTTTGCCAGTTCTGTACATATGCTTTTGGTTTCTTCATCCGTTTTAATAATCAAAGAAATTGATTTTTCTTCTGTCATGATCATATTCTTAGCATCAATCAATGCTACCTCAAACGGAATTCCCTGATGCAATCGCATCTGAGTAAGAAACAAATTAATCCCTGCATGTGTGTTCATTCCTAGTCTACGGAACGTTTCATCACATTTCTTCTTAAAACTTGGATTAATACGCACCCCAACTGGAGTCTGTTTTCTCATAAATTCACAGCCTTTCTTACAAAATTATACCATAAGAATAATTTATCTTTCCATGATTTCTTTCTGGTATTTCTTTGAAATATCCATCATCATTTGCAGTGTTTCAATGTAATAGGCTTTTAAATGTTCATCATGTACTCTCTGTGCATTTCTCTCAATGACTTCTTTTTCTCTTTTGCCATCAAAAACAGGCAGTCCATGTTCCATTTTGTATTGAACTACCATTTCCACTGCCTTCATTCTTTTTTCCCATAGTACAGCCATTTCTGCATCCACTTCATTGATGATACTACGTGCTTTTTCTAATTCATTCATAGAGTTCTTCCTCCGTTTATATCATTATATCATTCTTTTTTATCGATTCGCACTCCAATCACAATGAGTCTTTCATCATGGTTCTCTGTATTGCATGTCACAAGCGTTAATAATTGATTCCCTGATGAATGCTCAAAACTATACAAAGACCTCTTTATCAATCGTTCCTGTGCCTTCATAAATAGAAAATCACGCTGATAATCCACAATCATCCAATCATTGTCAGAAGGACGCTGTGTATGAAATAAAAAGATACTCATGAGCTGATACACTCTTATCTCATTGCTATATGTCAGTACAATCTGTTGATGATTTCTGGCAAACTTTTCATCCAGATACTGCATCAATGGAGTAAACAGAATATCAGAAGTTCTGCTGGAATGTCCATAAACAATGATATTGTCAGAATCGATTGTACATCGATAATCCAGAAAATTAGCCCCAGCCGTAGTCGCTGTTCCATCTGCATTTCGATATAGATATTCCTTGTTATCTTTCCCCTGAACAAAACTTTCTTTCAATACACCTTCAATTTCAACCATTCCAAGTGAAGGTACAGGATCGATCACTGGCTGATGAATCACATTGATTTCAGGCAGTTGAAACGAAAACACCGTTGCACTCTTTCTTTCTGGCTGACTGATAACACAACCATACAAACACAAACTAATCCAAGCCCATCTTAGGTACTTCATCATACATCTTGATTCTTTCATTATCAAACAAGATTTCCAGTTGATGATTTTCTGTCTTGATTTCAAACTGCTCACATTCTTCTCTTAAATGAAATCCTGCAGGTGCTGCAACTTCACATACACTTACAATATCCCCATACTTGAAAGTCCCTAAATCTATGCCTCCCATAGATACACGATAATGCTTCACTTCATCTTGAATACGTACATAGTAATCCCCTTCTTCACACTCAACAATCAGCTCCCCCTGATCATCACTCAATATTTCTTTATACAATTCAGTACATGCTTCATCTTTATAAATCTGAACAGGGATAGAAACCGGCATACCAGACTCATCTTTTGTATCTATCCAAAGTCTTCCTGTTAATCCATTTATGACTTCTACAGATTTTGTCTGTTTCGAAGTCTTAGTGATTGAAAACATCGCATCATTTAATCGATTTGATAAATCACCTGTCTCTACTTTATATAGCATCACATCAATTTCTTTACGCTTATTAGTTAACACTATTTCCATAATTTCTGATTCAGAAGTCATATGAATACTCTGACAGGGTTGTTCTGGAAGTTCATAGCCTTCATGTGGAAACACCTCACAAACTTCTACTGTCTGTCCGTACTCAAATGGGCCTACTTCAATGATGCCATCCATATCTTTTAACTCTCTTACAAGTTCATTTTCCTCTTCATCAAACACAATTACTTCCCCAAATGTATTGATATGACTCACATCAATCTGCCCATGTTCATCAACGTCAAATCGTCCTAAAGATACTGTTTTCTCTTTATCTGCATAAAGAGTCACAGCTTTTTTCTGCCAAGATTCTGGAAGCAGGAGCTTCTGTTCTCCGGTCTTTTTCAACTGTTCATCAGATTGTGATTGAATTCTGAACTCTACTCCATTCAACAATTCTTTTGTATCCTCATCCGCTTTCACAATACGCAAATAAATATCACGAAGCTCATTTTCAAATTCAACTTCTATCGATTCTTTTTCTGTTTCTAATTGAATGATTTGACAGGGCTGCTCAGACAATTTATAACCTTCAGGAGCTTTGATTTCACACACTTTGATCTCCTGTCCATAATCAAGACCTTCTACCAATAAACCCTGTTGATCAGTGATTCCAGTTTTGATCACATTCCATAAATCATCTTGTACATGAGTACTGATTTCAAACTCAGCTCCTTTCAGCAACTCTTTTGTTTCTGCATCTCTTTTTAAAATATGCAAATCAATTTGACGTAGATCATTTAAAAATTCTATCTCCAGGATTTGATTTTCCTCTGGCTTCATTTCCACAATCTGACAAGCAGGCTCTGAAATCTCATAACCTGCAGGTGCTTTCACTTCACAAACCTTTACTTTTTGTCCATATTTCAAATCATTCAGTTCAAGCATTCCATCTTCTGCTTCTTTCTGAACTATATCAACCCACTTGTCATCCTGCATGAGTGAAACAACAAACTCTGCACCATCCAACAACTTTAAGCTTGATTTATCCTTTTTAAGAATACGAAGAGATACGTTTTGAAACTCATTCACAAATGTTATTTCATTCTCTTGATCTGTTTCTATTTCGAATTCTATTACCTGATCTGAAAGCTCATAAGGATAGACTGTTCTGATCTCTTTCAGGGTATATCTTCCTTTAGGAAGTTCATTCATTAGTTCAATCTTTCCATTTTCAGCCACCAGTTCATTAGAACCGTTGATTTCAACAAGTTCATTTTCTTGATTCCTTATTTCAAAGACATGTCTTCCTAACGCAGAATTCCCCAATTCATCTTGTTTATAAATGATTAGATTTCCTGTATTCAATGATAAATTCAACTCATAGGAAACAGGTTCAGCACTGCGATGGACCATATACACTGCCTGTTTTTCTGGATAAACATACACCAGTCCACCCGTCTTTAAACCCTTAGAATCAGAAATTGATTTCTGATAATTCATAGAAGTAATTGTTAAAGTTAACTGATTTTGATTCTGTGTGATTTCAACCCCTTGTACCGAATTCACCTCAAACTGAGATAACACTCCATTTGTATCTGTAATTGTCTTAGGAATACCTAAATCCATTTTCAGTGTTTGACCGCTGAAACTTGCTGATTTCTCAAAATTGTTTGCCATCCATTCAATCTCTGCAATTTCTGATGATACATCCCAAGGTTCTTTATCCATAGTTTGAGCTGATAAATGAGTAATTCCAAGGGCTCTCCAAATGGCCAGCTGTGTTGCAATAAACCATTCATCTCCATCATGACCAAAATTCCCATAACCCACATTCGTAATTCGAAATAACTGCTGCTTCTGTTTTTCACTGATTTTTCCCCAGTCTACTGTATACTCTTGTCCAGTAGCTGCATAAACATTAGGCTCAATACAGTAAGCCAATTCTCCATTGATCTTCATCATTGAGAAATAAGATACTCGATCAACACCTACAATTCTGCCTACACGACGAACAAAACTCAATGTTGAATAAGGGACTGCATCACTGCTGATCCATTCCTGAAATTCTTCAATACTACCCAATTCACTGATTGTTTCCTCACTTTCCTGACCATAAGCCATCACAGGAAACAACATGCACAAAAACACAACTGCAATACTAACCTTTAAATATTTCATGATTTTTCTCCTTTCACTTAAGTTATTCTCAAGAAAAAGGCAAAACCTCAAAAATTATTCACTTTTATTCAATTTGAATAACAAGATAGTGACGAATTAAAATAATTCGTCATTTTTCATAGCGCTAAGCTATGACCTGACCTGTATCTTGCCAGATCAGTATCTTTCAACCATCTTCTCTTCCTGCTCGTAAGCCTTTGGCGAAGTTGATTTGTTGAAAGAATAATGATGGTTGAAATCATTCCAAGTTCATCCTGTCTTTAAGTACACCATCTTCCAGTGATGTAAATCCAGCACAGGTTGAAATGATTCCGGTTTGTTTACTTTAGATCATATCGATGTATCCGCATCCTCTTCGTGTGATCACATACGATGCTGCCATATGGATACTGCATCCCATAGACTTCATATACTTATCTTTTGCTATCCTGCT
>JAFULN010000052.1 GCA_017473335.1 Erysipelotrichaceae bacterium | reverse complement strand
TCCTGTTACAACAAAGTCAACTGCTCCTGAGTTCAACAGTAAGCATGCCTGAATCCCTAAGTGCAGATAAGTCAATCTTGGATTTTCTTCTGTATATGCTTCTGGTACATCCTGTGCTACAAGTGGCTTTGCCATCCCTGTATTGTACACTGTGTGGCCCATTGGATCTACAACATCTCTCAGCTGTGCCAAAACGATGTCATTCTTCCATGCCTGGCTGAATTCATTCATCAATGCAATTTTCATAATCTTTGTTCTCCTTTATTTTTTTCTTACCAATACATGTTCCAGTCTTCATTTTTCAGACGCATCAGCGCTTCAAAATAGTAGTAGTCACCCCAAGCAGTACATTCATCAACACCATGCTGACGGCAGCCATTTGTTGGTGTAGAACGGCAATATGTGCCATGTAAAATCTGACCATTTGATACAGATGGATCTTTTACTGAACAATGATCCACCAATGCTTTGACTAGGCGGCTTGCCTGTGCCTTCAATACTGCAGCTTCTTCTTCACCAACGTGTTTTGCCATTTCCAGCATACCGCATGCTGCTGCAGCACTTGCTGAAGAGTCACGAGGTTCATCACTTCCATCAGTGAAATCAAAATCCCAGTAAGGAACCAGATTGCTTGGAAGATGATCAATAAAGTAATTTGTTACATGACGGAACAGTTCCAAATACTTAGGATCTTTTGTGTATCGATAACTGATAGCCAAACCATAGATACCCCACGCCTGTCCGCGAGCCCATGCAGATTCTGCACGATTTCCCTGATGAGAAACACCATGAGATGGAGCTCCTGTTTCAGGATCAAAGAAATAAGTATGGAATGTTGAATAATCATCACGAATGACAACACTTAATGCTGTCTTGATATGACGCAAAGCAATATCACGATACTTAGGATCGCCTGTTACTTCAGTTGTCCAATACAAAAAAGGAAGGTTCAAAAGGCAGTCAATGATCAAACGATAGTTTTCTTTAGCACCTAAAGGTCCCCACGCCTGAATAAACTCACCCTTTTCATGGAAACGAGTAATCAATTTGTCCGCAGCCAAAATTGCAGCTTCTTTTGCTTTTTTATCACCAAGCAGCTTATAGGCAGCCACACACGATGGTGAATACAAGAAGCCTAAATCATGATGATCGCAAACGATGTTGTTTTTAATACGATGATGATAGCTATCCACATGAATCAAGCCAGATTTTTTAAACACTTCTTCTTTAGTTAATTCATAAGCCAGCCAGATTTCACCAGTCCAGAAGCCATTTGTCCATTCTGTGTTCATCATCAATGGATAAAAATTATTTACGCTGTTTGGATATTTGAACATCGTTGTATAATCAGCTAAGCATGATCGAACCTGTTCAATTGCATAGCCAATCGCTTCATCGAGTTCTTTGTCAGTTAATGCAGGATAATTCTCTAACTTCATATATTGCCCTCATCTCTTTCTATAAACCAACTAAACCGGTTTACGTGTTTTTATTATACATTCCTAAAACCTGTTGTCAACACTTAAAAGTTCTTTTTTATCATTTTTCACGCTCATTATTGACAAAATTAGGCGAGAGGTGTAAATTATAAGTATACCGGTTTACTAAACGGTATGCGGTGATGAAGATACATGGTTTGTTGTGTATTCAAAAAAAGATTAAGAGGAGAAAAAACATGAACATGAAAGATTTCAGCCTTGAAGGCAAAATTGCTCTGGTTACTGGCGCAAGCAGCGGTATCGGTTTAGCAATCGCAACAGGTCTTGGAAACGCTGGTGCAACTATCGTTTTCAATGATATCAAACAGGAGTTTGTTGATAGAGGTTTAAAAGCATACGAAGAATTAGGCCTGAAAGCATTTGGATATGTGTGTGACGTAACTGATGAAGCAGGCATTCAAGCAATGGTGAAACAGATTGAAACTGAAGTAGGTCCAATTGATATTCTTGTAAATAACGCTGGTATCATTAAACGTGTTCCTATGCATGAAATGGCAGCAGAAGATTTCCGTCGTGTTATTGATATTGACTTAAATGCACCATTCATCGTATCAAAAGCAGTTCTTCCAACAATGATTGAACGTCGCTGTGGTAAGATTATCAACATTTGTTCAATGATGTCTGAATTTGGACGTGAAACAGTTTCTGCATATGCAGCTGCTAAGGGTGGTCTGAAGATGTTAACTCGTAATATTGCATCTGAATATGGTCAGTACAACATTCAGTGCAACGGCATTGGGCCAGGTTACATCGAAACTCCAATGACTGCACCACTTCGTGAACGTCAGCCAGATGGATCACGTCATCCATTTGACCAGTTCATTATGTCTAAAACACCAGCAGAACGCTGGGGTAAACCAGAAGATTTGCAGGGACCTGCAGTATTCTTAGCTTCTGAAGCTTCTAACTTCGTTAACGGACAGGTTTTGTACGTTGATGGTGGTATTGCAGCATATTTCGGAAAGCAGCCTCAATAAGTCCTCATCCTCTATAGCTTGCTGTTTTCCTAACAAAAAGGCAGATGATTTGATGAATCATCTGCCTTTTTATGTTCTTTACTTTATAATTTCAATTTCTGGATCTGCACTTACCTCACAAGTAAATCCTGATTCTGTCTTTTCCCATTGAACTTTAACTTTCCCCTTTGGTGTTATTATTTCACCTTTTGCCCAGGACAAGTATCCAGGTTTTGGGCAAACCTTGACTTTGCCATATCCAGGTGCTGCAGGTCTTACTCCCAAAGTAACACTTGGAAGCTCATAAAGTGCTAAAGCTCCCCAGGCATGACATTCACTTCTGCTAAAAGCTTCTGCCTCTGCACTTGTAGTCATGTGATTGGCAATCATCCTTCTCCAAATGTTATAGCACTCTTCTGTTTTTTCATACAAATCACTGAGTTCCAAAGCCCTGTACAAATAATACTGCCATGATACTGTACACTGTGCAAATCGTTCGGGTTGTTCAAAGGTAGCCAATAGATTCTTTCTGCCTTCTTCGTGAGAAAGAACATGTGTAATCACTCCAAACACCTGTACATGCTGAGAATACGCCTCTGCATCTGGTCCGTCTTTTAACAGGCCATTCTGATCCATGCACAGATGACGAATTGCATGTGCTAAAGATTCCGCAAAAACCTCATATTCTAATGCAAGTTCGTTTTTATCTACAAAACGAGCACATTCACTCGCTTTCTTTAAAGCTTCTAAAACAAGGAGATTTTCAATCGTTAATGGCCCCTTCTTCACTGCACTTGGTACACCCGTCATCCATTGTGGACACCAGTCAATAAAAGACCATAACTTTTCTTCATTTTGAATGCTGCCCGTCTTACCAATCAATCCATTTTCTAAACGATGCTTTTCAAAGAAGCGAAGTACTTTTCCAACACTTGGAAGAACATCCTTGATGAGTTCTTTGTCTGCAAAATACATCATATGATCATGAATGATAAAAATATAAAACAAAGAAAACCCTGGAATAACATTCGGTTTTGTATTTGGATAAGCACTGTTTAATAGGCCATCGTATCGCTGTCCTCTTGTGAAATCATCAATTGCTTTACGCGCAAGACGATCATCTGCACTTACTGCATAAGTATATAAAATCTGTGCACGTGTATCCATAATGTACTGAAGCTGCTCATAAAATGGACAGTCCACATAAGTTTCCAGCATACATCTTCTTAATGTTCTCTCACTTAAATCCCAAATTCCTTTTAAAGTAGGATCACTCACTTCAACATGAGTCTTTACTTCTAAAGGATATCCTGTTTCTAATGCGTTTATGTGATGCAAAACAAGAGGCTCATCTGCAGTTTTGATATTCAGCTGTACAAAGCGGAATGTCCTAAACCAGAATGGTTCATATGTTTCTTCTAGTCCACTTGGCCATACAACATCTTTAAATCCTTCAAGATGACCATTCATATAATCAAGACGATCTTTCTTCACTGAATGAACTGCACCTGATGAGTCATATTCACGAGCATTTTGCACATAAGCTTCAGATTGAAGAATCTCAATACATGAACCTTTTCCACCAGATGTCTTTAACGATAAGTAAGCGACCATTTCTTCTTGAATATCTAATTCTACAACAGCTTCACTTTCAGCAGGAATCACTATTTCATGCTGAGTTAAAACCCAATGCTTCCACTGTTCTTTTGAAATGATACCCTTTGACTGAATGACATCCTTAAACTGAACCGGACGCTGAAACATCATTGGAATCGATCTTGGCACCAAATTCCCTGGAGCAACATTATAACGTATTTTTTTATCTGGATAACGCCAGGCCTGTTCCCAGAACTCATCATTGTATTCTAGATGATTCCAATTAGAAATTGATGAATCAGAACGAACTCTTTCAAAGAAGTGCAACGGCTCAAAACCTTCTGTGCCACCCACAACACTACATTGACGATACCAAAGGCATTTCCATTGTTCATCTGCTGAAAGATCAAGTTCACATAACTCAGTTTTCAACAGTGACTTAAAATATAGTCCTGGCCATGCAGTCACAATTGTGCTTTGGTTGCCTCCAAATGGATCATTTGGAAATCTTAGTACCTGAACCGCAATAACATTTTTTCCAGGCTTTAAATAACCCTTTAAATCAACGGTATCATAGTACCAGATTTCACCATCACCCTTGCTAGGACCAAATTCTACAAATTGGCCATTCACATACAATTTATATTTTGAATCTGCAGAAATATCACATTTTGCTTCTACCACAGATTCATTCAATTCGAACTCTCTTCGAAACAGAACCATGTAAGGATGGTTCAAATCGATTTCTTTTGTGGACTTCAGCCACATCCAATATGATTTCATCGTATTTCCTCCTCAACAGATACTTCATATATTTCAGCAGGTTTCATCTGTCCACATTCAAAAACAGACTGAAATGCCATTCTATGCCCAACAAGAATAACACAGTCATAATAACTGTATTTCTGAAGAACTCTTTTCACACGTTTTTGAAGCATCTCTTTACTTTCCCATATCTTCTTTTCATGCTCAGGATATATTCCCTGACATTCCTGATAATCATGATAAAGATTCATCATCTCATCCATATTCTTATATTGATAAGTCAAATCAGGCTGCCATTCCCTTAAATCCATCTCCACTTCAATAGATAGTCCCGTTTGTTTTGAGATAATGGCAGCAGTCTGCAATGCACGTGTATATGGAGAAGATACAATAACTTGTGCATTTTTTAGTCGAGCATCTTCCGATGCATGAATTACATCAGAAAGACACTCTTTTTTCAAAGGAGCTAAATCATGTCCATGACCAATAAAATCATGTACATCTCCATAAGAATAATCAGGCTGTCCATGACGAACACAATAGAATAATGTCATTTTCTATCCTCCTAAAATAAATATCCACCGGCCTAGCCGGTGGTTTTTCAGATGCGGGCATAGCCCTGCTCGCAGAGTTGCGCTTCAAAGCGCTTCGTGGCCTGCGGCGTCCACTATTTCTTCTTTTTTCCTGTAAACGGATCTTCGAATTCC
>JAFULN010000051.1 GCA_017473335.1 Erysipelotrichaceae bacterium | reverse complement strand
TCCTGTTACAACAAAGTCAACTGCTCCTGAGTTCAACAGTAAGCATGCCTGAATCCCTAAGTGCAGATAAGTCAATCTTGGATTTTCTTCTGTATATGCTTCTGGTACATCCTGTGCTACAAGTGGCTTTGCCATCCCTGTGTTGTACACTGTGTGGCCCATTGGATCTACAACATCTTTCAGCTGTGCCAAAACGATGTCATTCTTCCATGCCTGGCTGAATTCATTCATCAATGCAATTTTCATAGTTTTCTCCTCCATGAGAGCTTTTCTCTCTGCTTTTTTATTTTACCATCTCTTTTTGCGCTTTTGTGAACAAAATGCACAAGAATTAAACGGTAATTTCTTATTTATAGTGTAACTCCCTGTTTAAAGATGGCAATATCATGATATCCATCTTCTTCAGATTTTGCCTTCTTACCGCTTGCAGTATCCAGGACCAGCTGGAACAAATCTTCACCGCATTCATCAATGCTCAAATCTTCTACAGCACGCCCAGCATTAAAGTCAATCCACTTTTTCTTCTTTTCATATAATGCAGTGTTTGATGCAATCTTTAATGTAGGTACAGCAGTTGCGAATGGTGTTCCGCGCCCAGTTGTAAACAGGACCATTTGACAGCCTGAAGCAGCCAGTGCTGTTGAAGCTACCAAGTCATTTCCTGGTGCACTCAAAAGATTCAATCCAGGCACACTCACTCTTTCACCATAAGCAAGCACACCTTGTACATTGGCAGCACCACTTTTCTGTGTACATCCCAATGATTTATCTTCCAATGTTGTAATACCGCCTTCTTTATTACCTGGGGATGGATTTTCATAAATCGTCTGATTGTGATCCATAAAATACTGTTTAAAATCATTAATCAGATGAACAGTCTTATCAAACAATTCTGTTGTTTCACAGCGATTCATCAAAAGTGTTTCTGCCCCAAACATTTCAGGAACTTCTGTCAGAATTGTTGTTCCACCGCATTCAATCAGTAAATCTGAGAAGCGTCCAACAGTAGGATTAGCCGTAATACCGCTTAATCCATCAGAACCGCCGCACTTCATACCAATAATCAGTTTAGAAGCACTGATTTCTTCACGCTTATCCTGCTTCATCAGTTCTGCCAGTTCATAAACATGCTTCAGACATTCTTCAATTTCATCTTCATGTTCCTGAGCAACCACAAAGCGTACACGTTCTGTGTCCAGATTTTCAGGAAGATGTTTTTTTACTTCTGCAATATTGCTGTTTTCACAGCCCAAGCCCAGCACAACAACACCACCTGCATTTGGATGTACAATCAAATCTGCTAGTACCTGACGTGTATTGTCCTGATCATCACCCATTTGCGAACATCCATATGGATGATTGAACGCAACAACAGCCTCTACACTTCCGCCAACTAAATGCTGTGCCTTTGCCTCAATTTTCTTCACTACGCTGTTTACACACCCAACGGTTGGGATGATCCAGATTTCATTACGAATACCAGCATCCCCGTTTTTTCTCAGATAGCCCATAAATGTACGATGACCATCTTTCTTTGTTTCCACAAGCTGAGGACGATAAGAATATTCCAGTACATCACTCAGATTTGTTTTTACGTTGTGCACATGAACATGACAGCCACATCCAATATTCTGTGTTGCATGACCAATTGGATCACCATACTTAATCACATTCTCATTTATAGCAATATCCACCAAAGAGAATTTATGCCCTTGTTTGATATCTTCCTTCAGCACTACACCTTCAACTGTTTCTCCAGCACTCAGAGGTACCAGCGCAACTGCCACATTATCCGCAGCATGAATCTTAATCGTACGTTTCATCTTATCCAAAGAAGTGCTTTAATGCAGCTTCCATACCTTCCTTTCTGATTGTGTTCAGATAGTCATTTACCTTTTCACTCAAACCATCAATTTGAGTCATATCTCTTCCAAAGAAACCTTCATTGGACAGATAAGCCTGTGTAAATTCAGCAGTATCCTTAGATGAGTTTTCCGCAAAGAATTCCAATACATCTGCATCATCCTTCACCAGATATTCCACACCATTTCTATGGCCAATCAATGCTCCATCACGAATTTCTGTACCTGTATAGAAAGCCATCAATGCAGCAATAGAGAATGTTAAATGCTCAGGCAGTTTTCCATACTTTTCAACATATCCCAAAAAGCTAGGCAGACAGCGTGCTTTCCACTTTGATACACTGTTCAAAGAAATTGCCAGCAGTGCATGTTTAATGAATGGGTTGTTAAATCGATCCACAACAGCATCCGCAAACTCTTTCAGTTCATCTTTTGGAAGTGTTAGTGTAGGAATAACTTCTTCATGAATCGTCTTCATCATGAATTCTCTCATGATATCATCCTTCATGGACTGATTCACTACATCATTGCCTTTCAGCCAGCTTGCCAGCACAAAGGAGGTGTGTGCACCATTTAAAATACGTACTTTTCTTTGTTTGTAAGGTTTCTGATTATCTGTAAAGATAACCCCCATGCCTTCCTTGCCTTCAAGTGCCTTATCCACTGGAAATTCTTCAGAAATGTCTTTTTCTGATTCAATAACCCATAGTGCAAATGGCTCAGCAGTTACCATGATTTCATCTTTATAACCAAATGATTTCCACAAATCTTCAGCTTCATCAAATGGATATCCTGTAACAATTCTATCTACCAGTGTACTAGTGAAAACACAGGCTTCATCAATCCACTTTTCAAATCCTTCGGACAGATTCCACAGTTTGATGTACTTCTTAACACAGCGTTTCAATTCAATACCGTTGTCATCAATCAGTTCAACAGGTAGCATCACAAGACCTTTGTCAAGTGCACCATTGAAATGTTCATAACGAGTCAGTAAAAACTGAGTCAGTTTTGCAGGGAAAGTCACATTCAGTTTTTCTTCAAACACATCCTTTTCATTGTATACAATACCAGCTTCTGTTGTATTGGATACGACAAAACGAACTGTATCTGTCTTAGCTAATGCAATATATTCTTCATAATCATCAAATGGAGAAACAATATCCTTTACAGAAGTAATCTGACGTGTTTCAACATATTCATTTCCATTCACGCGACCTCTTAACTGCACAGTATACTGGCACTCCTGAGCTTTAAAACGATCTAATGTACCAAACTCAATAGGCTTGATTAAAACAACACTTCCATCAAATAAGCCCTTTTCATTCGCAATGTCAATCATATAATCCACAAATGCACGTAGAAAGTTTCCTTCACCAAACTGCACTACTTTTACTGGACGGTCTTTATATCCAGTCATCTTACGATTTAACTTTTCCATGATTATTTCCTCCTTGTGAACTGGTTAACCAATTCATCAAACCATATCTCTAATGGAAGTATAACCTTGGAAATCTGTGTTTTCAAGCATTTTCCATTTCAATTCTTAAAAATAAAAGCTATAATGAAAATAGTTAAAAAAGTACCGTTAAATCGGTTTACTAAATGGAGGAATATTAATGAGCACATTTATGAACAAAGATTTTCTGCTGACTAACGAAACCGCGAAAAAACTGTTTCATGAAGTAGCAGCAAAGATGCCAATCTTGGATTACCA
The DNA here is from genome assembly GCA_017473335.1 of Erysipelotrichaceae bacterium. Taxonomy (GTDB): domain Bacteria; phylum Bacillota_I; class Bacilli_A; order Erysipelotrichales; family Erysipelotrichaceae; genus RGIG1896. Next base: position 17,569 of record JAFULN010000051.1, on the reverse strand, counting down.
CTGTCATTTATCACCAAAAGAAATCGCAGAAGATGTATCATTTGAAAACATTACACGTCTGTGGCTGTGCGATAATGGAGCAGGAGACCACTATAAATGGCGTATGATGCGTGCCTGCGGTGTAGATGAAAAATACATTACAGGTGATGCACCAGATAAAGAAAAATTTATGATGTGGGCAAAAACTCTGGAAAGATGCATTGGCAATCCAGTGTTCAGTTTCTCTCATCTTGAACTGCAGCGCTATTTTGGCGTCAATGAAATGCTTTCTTCTAAAAACTGGGAAAAAGTATGGGACATCTGCAATGAAAAGCTGAGAAGTCCAGAAATGACTGCTAGAAAGATTATTGAAAACAGTGGTGTTACACTGGTATGTACAACTGATGATCCAGCAGATACACTGGAATATCATAAAATCATCCGTGATGATGAAAGTTTCAAAGTTCAGATTCTGCCAGCTTATCGTCCAGACAAAGCAATGATTCTGGAAGCGCCAGGATATGCAGATTATCTGAAAAAACTGGAAACAACTGCAGGAAAGAGTATTGGTTCATTTGCAGAACTGATGGATGTTTTAGAAGAACGTATGGAATTTTTCCATGAAATGGGATGCCGTGCTTCTGACCATGCACTTATCAATGTTAATTATGCAGAAGCAACTGCAGAAGAACTTGAAGAAATCTTCCAGAAAGCCGTACGTGCTGAAGCATTGACTGAACTTGAAATTACAAAATTCAAATCTGCATTCCTGCTTCGCACTGCAAAAGTATGTCATCGATTAGACTGGGGCATGCAGCTGCACTATGGATGCATCCGCAATAACAATACACCACAGTTTGCAAAACTGGGACCTGATACAGGATATGATGCTATCGCACCAGAACCTGCAACTCAGCAGCTGGGCAAATTCTTAAATGCACTGCACTGCGCAGGTCATCTGCCTAAGACTGTTCTGTATTCTCTCAATCCTACTGAAAATGCTGTCATCGTTACTACAATGCAGTGTTTCCAGGGCGGTGTTGCTGGCAAGATGCAGCAGGGTTCTGCTTGGTGGTTTAATGACCATAAGAAGGGCATGATTGATCAGATGACTACACTGGCAGCTGATGGTGTATTAGGAAACTTTATCGGTATGCTGACAGACTCAAGAAGTTTCTTAAGCTACACTCGTCATGAATACTTCAGAAGACTTTTGTGTGACTTAATTGGTCAGTATGTAGAAAATGGAGAATATCCAGATGATGAAGAACTGACTTCACGCTTAGTCAGAGACATCAGCTACAACAACGCTGTTCGCTACTTCGGATTCAACCTTGAAACTGTTGAATAAATGACTAAGGGTATCGCAAAATGCGATACCCTTTTCTTATTAATCTAAATGTTCGTTCACAAAATCAATCAGACCATTTACAACTTCATCACGAATCTCAAGTTCGTTATGAATCTCATGACGATATCCTGTATAAGCACGAGTTACTGTTTTATTTCCAGTGCGTGCTAACAAATTCGCTACATGATACAAACCTTCTCCATAGTTACCACATGGATCCTGGTCACCTGCAATCAAATATACTGGAATGTTAGATGGTACCATTGGTGCCCATTCATCAGATTCAATGAAATGATAAAGCTGTACAAAATCCCAAGGCAGTTCAATGGTTGTTGTGAATGTATTAAACATGTCACCCGCATGATCTTCAACAACTCTTGGATCATTCGCAATCCAGTCTGATGGACCATTTGGATTTTCAATACGATCTGTCATTCCGCTGAAAACACGGCCAAACCATTCTCCTGCAGGCTGATATGGATCTCTTTCTACTTCTTTCTTGAATTCTTCATTGAGATAAGCATCTTCGCAGCCTTTCCACTGTGAACACAATCCACACAAAAGCAGTGCTTTCAAATCATCGCCATAATGTGCAGCATACGCTCTTGCCAACATACTTCCCCAGCTATGTCCAAAAACGATATATGGAAGATCTGGATATTCTTCTTTTGCAATATCATGCAAACTCTTTTCATCCTTGACATAAGTCATATAGCCTCCAGAATGAGGATCACCCAGTGTTCCTGAGTCAACACCAGTTTTTCCATGTCCCAGATGATCATCCGCAATAACGACAAAACCTGCCTCAGTGAATTTTGTGATCATATGCAGATATCTTCTAGAGTGTTCGCCATAGCCATGAATCAGCTGAATCACTCCTTTTGGCTTGCCTAAAGGTGAATATCTCCAGGCCTTGATGGTATCTCTTCCATTATTGGAAGGAAAGCTGATTTCTTTGATTGACATATGCAACCCTCCTCTTATAGTTTCATTATACACATTTTTTATAGTTAAACATTAAAAAAGCTGCGATTTTTCGCAGCTCATTTATAAAATAACTGTTGTAATGCCTTTAATGCTTCTTTAAGTTCAGGAAGTTCAGGATGCCACTTTCTTTCCCATTCCAAAGAAAAATAACCATTATAACCATCCTTCAACAAAGTCTGTACGATAGGTACAATCTGAAGTTCTCCATATCCTGGAAGGACTAAATCGTGGTGAGCACAATCTTTCAAATGTACATGATGAATATATGGCTTCATCGCTTGATAGAAAGCCATCCATTTTTCTTTATACACAGAATGAGTGTGATAAATATCCCATATTAGTCCAAAATCTTCTTTGTGATGAATCTGTTCAATCAAAAGAGTTAAACGTTCAACAGTATTGAAATCTCCATGTACTTCTAAATAAACTTTAACTTGATGCTGATGCGCAAATGCACAAACTTCATCAATTGCCTGAGCTACAGAAAGGATACACTGATGTTCATCCCCAACAATCAGATTACCAAATACACGAATCGCCTGAAATCCCATTCGCTGTGCAATCAATACTTCCTGACATGCTTTTTCTACCATGGATGCACGCTTTTGAAAATCATGAAACTTACAGGAAGTTCCTAAAATAAGTGGAAGAACATTGGCTTGTTTCATCAAATCTTTTGTCTTTTCAACGTGTTCCAAAAAGAAATCCGTAATCTTCAGATTATCCAATTCTCCAGCTATGCCTCGAACCTCAATGGCATCTACAGAAAAATCTTCAGCCAGTGCCAGAATCTCATTGAGAGGTAAATCATGACATCCTAATGTAGAAAAACATGTTTTCATTCTATTTCACCTTTTTTTCTCAGTAGATTCTTTTTCATTAATCCAGCACTTTAAAATTTGATTTGGTACTTCTTCATTTCGACCTTCAATACGATCTATCAGAAGTTTACCAGCCATATAGCCTTCTTCATAGGCAGGCTGAACAATTGTTGTAACAGTTGGAGATGCTAGTTCAGTCCATTCTAAAGAATCAAAACCAATCAGTCCTAAATCATTTGGAATACGGTCTTTCCATTTGCTTAACACTTTAAACACTTTTGTCAAAAGCCAGCAGTTGCACACAAAAACACACACATTTCTTTGATTTTCTACAATCTGTTCTAGTTTTGCGGTAAGTTCTTCTTCAGTCACTTCACTATCTGCGATAATCGTATCATACGGAAGCTTGCGAAGATCCAGATTATCTGTTAAACCACGTGTTCTTTCTAAACGAGTTGACAAAATATAAGGATCTGCAGTAATCAGCACAAAACGTTCATAACCTTTTTCTACCAGCATATCACATGCATCATATACTGCTTCGTAATTATTGGTTTTTACCCACATACCCTGATTATCTCGATTTGGAGAATCAAAGTAAACAATTGGCTTATCTAAACCAAGTTCATTGTACATCGTTCTGAATTCTACAGTTGGCTGCACAATGAAACCATCTACTCCCATCGCACTCATAGAACGCAGGTATTGGCGTTCATGCTCTACATCATAGCCGCTTGATCCTACAATCAGCTGATATCCAGCTTCTCTGGCAAAGGCTTCAATCCCTTTGACAATCTGATTGGCAAAAGCGTTGGTGATATCTCCAATGATTACGCCTAAAAGACGCGTCTGTTTAAAGTTTAATGAACGCGCAACTATACTAGGTTCATACCCTGTTTTTTCAATGGCAGACTCAATGCGCTGACGTGTTTCATCAGACATTTTTTCATGTTTCCCATTCAAATAAAAGGAAACAGTTGTCTTGGATACGTTCGCTAGCTTCGCAATATCAGTAATGGTAATTCTGTTTTTCATCAAGCTCACTCCATTTACTAAACCAGTTTACATAATTTTATTATAGATAGAAAAACAAGAAAGTCAAATCTTTCTCTGCATATATTAATTAATTGTTTTAATTTCATAAGTATCATTGACAAATGAACGAATAAGCGGTAAATTATAAGTATACCGGTTTACTAAAACTGAAGGAGAGGATAATTATGGCTGACATTCTTAAGAGAATCCATGGCATCGGCATTGTTCCAGTTATCGCGCTGGAAAGTGTGGAAGATGCTGCTCCACTCGCTCAGGCACTGTGCAATGGTGGACTTCCAGTAGCTGAAGTTACTTATCGTACTGCTTGTGCTCATGACGCAATGATTGAAATGAAAAAAGCTTGCCCACAGATGCTGGTGGGTGCTGGTACTGTTCTGACAAAGGAACAAGTTGATTCTGCCCTGGATGCAGGTGCTGAATTCATCGTTTCTCCTGGTCTGAACCCTGAAATCGTTAGATACTGCCAGGAAAAGGGCGTTCCTATTCTGCCTGGCACTGCAAATGCAAGTGATATTGAAGTAGCTCTGTCATTAGGACTGAACACTGTTAAATTCTTCCCAGCTGAACCTCTGGGTGGTATCAAGATGATTTCTGCACTGGCTGCTCCATATACAACTATGAAGTTTATGCCAACTGGAGGCGTATCTCCAAAGAACATGAAAGACTATCTGTCTAATCCAAAAATCGTTGCTTGCGGCGGAACATGGATGATTGACAAGAAAGCCATAAAAGAAAAGAATTTCGGCAAAATCGAAGAACTGACAAGACAGGCAGTTAGAGAAATGCTGGAAATCAAAATCAAGCACATTGGTATCAACACTGCTACAGCTGAAGCAAAAGCACTGGCTGAACTGATGGCTAAACTGTTCCAGGGTGAAGTGACAGAAACTTCTAAGGGATACTTTGGATCATCACTCATCGAAGTGATGAATGAAGGCTACCACACAGGAACTCATGGTCATATCGCAATGGGCGTTAGCTCAACAGAACGTGCAATGGCATACTTTAAGGCAATGGGTTATGAATTCGATGAAGAATCAGTAACTTATGATGCAAACGGCGATGCTAAATTCGCATACTTCAAGGGAGAATTCGGCGGATTTGCAGTTCATCTGGTAAACAACTAATTACTAAAAAAGGAGAAACGACATATGAAAATCGTAACTATGGGAGAAATCATGCTCCGTCTTTCTACACCTGGCAACACACGTTTTGTTCAGTCTGATTCATTTGATGTTGTATATGGCGGTGGTGAAGCTAACGTTGCAGTATCTTGTGCAAACTATGGTCATGATGCTTATTTTGTAACTAAACTGCCTAAGCACGAAATCGGTCAGTCAGCAGTAAATGCTTTACGCAAGTACGGTGTACACACTGACTATATTACTCGCGGTGGGGATCGTGTAGGTATCTACTATCTGGAAACAGGCGCAAGCATGCGTCCTTCAAAGGTTATCTATGACCGTGCTCACAGTGCAATTGCTGAAGCAAATCCTGAAGATTTCGACTTTGATGCAATCATGGAAGGTGCTGACTGGTTCCATTGGTCAGGAATCACTCCTGCAATCTCTGACAAGTCTGCTGAACTAACTAAACTGGCTTGCGAAGCTGCTAAGCGTCATGGTGTAACTGTTTCTGTTGACCTTAACTTCCGTAAGAAACTATGGACAAAAGAAAAAGCTCAGAGCATTATGCGTCCACTTATGAAGTATGTTGACGTTTGCATCGGTAATGAAGAAGATGCTGAATTGTGCCTGGGATTCAAACCAGATGCAGATGTTGAAAAGGGCGAAACTGGTGCTGAAGGCTACAAGGAAATCTTTAAGCAGATGGCTAAAGAATTTGATTTCAAATATGTCATTTCAACACTGCGTGAAAGCTTCTCTGCTACACACAATGGCTGGAAAGCACTGATTTATAACGGTGAAGAATTCTATGAATCTAAGCGTTATGACATCAACCCAATCATTGACCGTGTTGGCGGCGGTGACAGCTTCTCTGGCGGCGTTATCCATGGTTTACTGACTAAGCCAACACAGGGTGAAGCTCTGGAATTTGCAGTAGCAGCATCTGCACTGAAGCACACAATCAACGGTGACTTCAACCTCGTATCTGTTGAAGAAGTTGAAGCTCTTGCTGGCGGAGATGCTTCAGGACGCGTACAGCGTTAATTCTACTCATCAAGTGATCTGTCGAAAGACAGGTCACTTTTTTTCTATACTTCTTCTTTTTTTAGCGTATAATGAACTCAAAGAAATGAGGTTTACTATGAAAACTGCATTCAAAAAAATTGATATTACTCCAAATCTTCCAGTTAGACTCTCTGGATTTGGAAAAATCAGAGTTGCTGAAAAAGTGCATGATCCTATTTATGCCCGTGTCTTCTTGTTTCAACAAAACACAGAGGAAATCCTGTGGGTACAGTTTGACTTATGCGCAATTGATCAGTACTTGTTAGATCTTATCAAAGAAAAAACTGGAATCAAAGAAGAAAAAATCTTATTAAGCGCAACCCACACACACTCAGGACCTGGAGGTACCCTTTCTACACATGAAGGTATGTTGAAGGGATTAGATCCTGTCTTCTGTCATCATGATGCTAAGTACTGCAGCTGGATTGCTTCAAGTATTTCTGATACTGTTTGTGAGTTAAGAACACAGCTTCTGCCCGTTTCACTCAAACTCATTCAAGGAAAAATCAATGGGCTTGCCACAGATCGTCATGATCCATCATTAGAAGCTGATGATGGTGTTTTAGTCATTGAACTTAGTACAGAACAGAAAAAAGCTTTGATTGTTCGTATGGCTTGTCATCCGACTGTATTAAATGGCGATAATCTTGAAATGACTGCTGATTTCCCTGGTACCATTGAAATCCATCTGAAAGACTACGAACTGTGTGCCTATGTAAATGGAAGCTGTGGTGATATGAGTACACGTTTTACTCGTCAAGGTCAAGGATTTGATGAAGCTGCACGTTTTGGAAAACTCTGTGCAGATACAATTCAAAAACTTCTTGAACAAAACACTCAAACTTTCACTGACTTTTCTATGGATTTAACGAAGCGAACACTGACAGTTCCTGCCAGAAAATCAGATAGTCCAGAAGAAGCTTATGCAAAGCTCAAGAAATTTACTGCTGAATATGAAGCATTAAAAGCTCAAGGTGCTCCAGAAACTCAGCTGCGACTTGCGTTATCCTTTGTAGAAGGCGCCCAAAATAATCTTCTTGCCAGCAGTGCACTTCAAGGAAAAACAACAGTAGATATTCCTGTTAGTGTATTAAAGCTTCCAAATCTGACACTGATTTTCACACCTGCTGAACTTTTCTCAAAATTGTCTAACCCACTTAAAAAATATGGATTAGTATTTATTGGCTATACCAATGGATATCACTTGTATATGCCTGATTCAGATGCTTATGACAAACAGTTTTATGAAGCTTCCAGCTCTCCATATGCACAGGGTGCTGGTGAAAACTTAATGAAACAAATCAAAGAATGGGTATTATAGGAGGTCACTATGAAAAAAAGAACATTACTTCTTGGAGCTGCCCTTGCTGCAGCTTCCTTCTTTGCGATTAAAAATCATCAAAAGAAATCAGAACTGCTCTGGTTCACATTGGAAAATATTACCTACAATGAAGAACTGCACATGATCAGTGGAGAATGTACAGAAGGTACTTATTTAGGTGAAATGGAAGTTTATCTACCTAATCATATCGATGCTACTAACTTAAAAGATGGTTTAACTGTCAAGGTGCAGGGAGGACCTGGAATGACCATGTCACTGCCTCCTCAGCTGATGAACTGTACAAAAATTGAAATCGTAAACGCAAATGCACAGGATTAATCCTGTGCATTTAATTTATTCCTGTTCTCTGATTTCATAACGAGTATTCAACACAATACTTGTCACTTCAAACTGTAGTCTTTGAATCATTTGGTCAAATTGTTCATATCCATCATCTCGATAGGCATCTGCTGGCTTGATGTTCGCATAAGAACGATATCCTATTCCTTGCTTAAGTTTATCCATAAAATCTGTATGCTCTTTCCATAAGCGATCCAGCACTGACAATAATATTCTTTTTTCTGTCCGTCTTGCGAACTCCTGAACATCTTTGATAGATTCCTGATATTTCATCAATGTGATTTCTGAAAGATGTTTAGCCAGATTTTCATCATTCTCAGTATTCATACTCTCTTCAATTTCTAATTCTGTGATGTGATAAGAACTCAGATTTTTAGACAGTTCTTTAATAAAACGTTTTGTATTCTCAAAGTGTTTTGCCTTTTCAATGACATTTTCAATATGACGCTCTACCATCAATTCTATGACACTGTATACATTATCCATCAGTAAGATTTCATCGCGCTGTTCATAGATGACTTTTCTTTGTTCCATCAAAATCGTATCATATTCCAGCACCTGAGCTCTCGCTTGTGCATGAATGTATTCTGCATTGGATTGAATCGAATCTATAATTGTACGCACCCTGTCTTTTTTTAACTTTCCTTTACAGAAATCTTGAAATAACTCACGATGAAAATCGGTTGAATGCTTTCTGCATAAATCATCCTGTGTAGAAACATAGAAGCGTGAATAGCCTGGGTCACCCTGTCTTCCTGATCGTCCTCTCAGCTGATCATCAATTCGTTTTGCCTCATGACGTTCCAATCCCAATACCGCAAGACCACCTAGATTTCTACTTTCTTCACTCAGCTTAATATCGGTTCCTCGCCCTGCCATATTTGTCGCAATCGTTACAGCACCTGCATAACCAGCCTTCGCCACAATTTCAGCTTCCATCGCATGATTTCTGGCATTCAATACAGTATGACGAATTCCTCTTTTGGATAGAATGTCTGACAACATTTCACTGTTTTCAACCGAAATTGTTCCCACTAGGACTGGCTGACGCTTTTGATTCAGCATTTCAATTTCCTGCACAATCGCATCCAGTTTATCCTTTTTATACGCAAAGACTTCATCAGGATAATCAATACGTTGTACTGGTTTGTGTGTTGGAATCTGAATAACACGCATATTATAAACTTTCAACAGTTCATCTTCTTCTGTTTTCACAGTTCCACTCATACCAGACAGTTTTTCATACAATCGAAAGAAATTCTGATAAGTAATTGTCGCTAATGTACTTGTCTCTTGTTTGATTTCAATATGTTCCTTTGCCTGAATTGCCTGATGAAGTCCCTCTGAATATTCACGTCCAGGCATTTTTCTTCCAGTAAACTGATCAATCAATGAAAGTCCTTCATCATCAATCACATAATCAACATTCTTTCGCATGATATAGTTTGCCTTTAATGCATTTTGAATAAAATGGACAAGCATTTCACTCCCTGAATGATACAAATGATCCACTCCAAAGAAACGCTCTGCATGAGTCATCCCTTTTCCACTCAATACAACACTGTGTTCCTGTGAATCAATCGTATATTCATCTTTAGACAAGCTTTTCGCAAAGAAATCTGCACGCTGATACATCTGATCCTGGGATGGGGCAAATCCTGAAATAATCAAAGGTGTACGTGACTCATCAATCAATACTGAATCCACTTCATCAATCAAGGCAAAATGAAGACCACGCTGCACTTTCTCTTCTTTACGAAGGACCATGTTGTCTCTTAAGTAATCAAAACCAAGTTCTGAATTGGTTGTATACGTGATATCACACTGATATGCTGCACGTTTCTCAGATGGAGACATCGATTGTAAATTACACCCTACACTAAGTCCCATGAAGCGATATACTTCTCCCATCCACTGAGCATCACGCTGTGCCAGATATTCATTAACAGTAATCACATGAACTCCTTTTCCACTCAGTGCATTCAAATACACTGGCATGATTGCAGTTAATGTTTTTCCTTCACCTGTTTTCATTTCTGCAGCATCCCCATAATGCAACGCAATACCACCTAACAGCTGAACATAATACGGTTTTTCATGAAGTACTCGAACTGCTGCTTCACGTATAGCTGCATAAGCTTCTTCCAAAAGATGATCCAAAGGTTCACTTTGACATCGCTTTTTTAAAATCTGTGTCTGATTTCTCAATTCATCATCAGACATCTTCTCATACAAAACAGACAGCTTTTCAATTCTGTCTGCTTTATTTTCATATCGTTTTAAATTGTTTTTTGAAAACAATTTCTCTAGTAACATTGATATACCACCACCGACAGTTCTGGACATTCCAAAACGTCTCCTTCTTGATTACATGCACCCTCTGCATTCAATAGACATCTGCATTTTGATGCGGACTTAAGTTTAACATCATTTCGTGATGGATTGATGATAATTCTAAGTGTAGATGGTGTATTTTCAATCAAAGTATCTTTAATGGTGTACATCAGTACTTCTGTACCAAGCTTTTCAAAAGTAACATGGTCTGCGATTTCCTTTGCGGTTCCATAACGTAGTCCATCACATTTCTTTCTTAGCGCAATGACATCTTTCAGATGTTTCACTAAATCAAGATGTCTGTTTTTTCTCAGCCAGTCAACATTATTGATACGATCTGGCATGTTATAAGTGTTATGATAGCCGTTTTTTGTACGACAGAATTCCTGTCCTGCATGCAAGAATGGAACCCCCTGAGCCAGCACAACTACTGCATTCATCATTCTCTGACGTTTCACACGAATTTCACGCACTTCATTCGCACAGCAGATTTTCATCTTATCCCATACTGTGGCGTTATCATGGCATTCTACATAGTTAATGCTTTGACTAGGAGAATCAAATTTGTGATACAAATTTGGATGTGATGTTGCGGCTAAAGAGAATTTAGCTGCATCAATCATCATAGCATCTCCAGTAATAAACCCTTTGGAGGCAACCTCAAATTCAGAAGTGCTTCCCTTGATATGATCACGGAAGAAATCATTGAAAAACGCGATATTTGGCATCTTTGACTGATTGTCAATCATTGCCTTTTCTTCATTCGCAAGTGCCGTTGGCATATTCCAGCCTTCCCCATAAATCATGATATCTGGGCGTCTGCTTCTAAGTTTCTTATCCAAAAGATTCATCGTTTCCACATCAAGAATGCCCATCAAATCAAAACGGAATCCATCAACACCAAAGACATCCACATAATAGGAACATGTATCTATAATGTACTTTCTAAACATCGCTCTGCGGCTTTCAAAGTCATTTCCACAAAATGATCCATTTGATTTCGTCCCGTTTTCATTCACTCGGAAATAATAATATGGCACAATGCGGTCAAAACACGACATTCCTACATCATAATGATGATTAAACACAACATCTAGATTCACAGCGATATTGCGACTATGAAACTTATTGATTAATGTCATAAACTCATGAACACGTGCTGCAGGATCATTTGGATTAGATGCATAGCTTCCCTCCAATGTCATATACTGCGCAGGATCATAACCCCAGTTGTAATGACGTTCACGATGCAGTTCATCCACTGTCATAAAGTCCATGACAGGAAGCAGCTGAAGATGCGTGATTCCCAAATCACAAATATAATCAAACCCAGTCTGTTCCCCTTCACAGCGTGTCCCTTCTTCAACCATCGCCATAAAAGTACCATGCTGTTTAGAGCCCGTTGATGAAGCAATCGTCATATCACGAACACTTGCTTCATAAATGACTGCATCTGTATACTTTTCAATCGCAGAGATCAAAGATGTCTTTCTTGAACGCAATGCTTCGATATCCACGACAGCACTTCTTCTGCCATTGGCTGTACTGCTTTTGCCATAAGGGTCAATTGCAGCATGCACCTGCCCATTGACATGCACTAGATACTGATAAACAGCACCATCTAAATTTTGATCAAATGAACATGAAAAAACACCACGGTCTTCCCTATTCATGATTGTACAAGTCATCTTGCCTTCAAATTCAACTTCCAAAACAACACGTACTGCAGTTGGAGCCCACACTTTAAACGTTGTCTTTCCACCATGAATCACAGCGCCTAAATCGTCTCCATCATAACTGTACATCTCATCAAAAAACTTCTTTTGTGTAATCAAACGATACTGCAAAGGAGCCTGATAACCTTTTTCAGAAACGATTTTTAAATCCTTTCCTACTTCAACAGGTTCAAATGTTTCCAGTGTATAAGTAATTACATTTTGTTTATTTTCAATTTGACGAATTCTGCATTCTTCAATTCTTTCATCTTCTTTTTCCAGATAGAATTTACCTGCTTCACCCTGATAAAAATTTCGTGATACATCCACGGTAATGGTCTGTCTATCGTCACAATATGCCGCAATGCTTTCAATCATAATTTATAACCTCACAATGACTATTTTACACGAAGAGAGAATCAAAGAAAAGATAAAAATATACAACTATTTAGCTTTTTCTATTATGTACATTTTCAAATGATTATAAACAATTAGTGAACTACTCGGCAACAAGTTACAGAAAATTTACGCCCGGACTCTTAAAAGAGAATTATCCGGTTTAGCGTGAAAAAGTAAGATACAAGGCATATGGAATACTATTTGTTGTCAACAAATGAAAATAGCATCTGGATTTTATTTGATTTAAATACAGGTAAAGCTGTTTCTATTAAAGTGTACAACCATGATATTAGTGTAAAAGAAATCAATGATACCTATGTACATACAAATCATGATATTCATAATGAACACTTCAACAATCTAAAGACATATTTAGGCAGTAATTCTATTTCCCGCTGAATAAAGCTATACAGTTTTTAAAAACACACAAAAAAATATAAACTCTATCAAAGAAACACTTCGCTACAGAAGCCCAGAAAACAATCATATGACCACAATCTTCCAAACAGCTGAAACTATAATACAAAAATGCCTGAGCTTTTACTCAGACATTGTATTAAAAAAAATGGAGCAGATGAAGGGAATCGAACCCTCGTGTCGACCTTGGCAAGGTCGCGTTCTACCATTGAACTACATCTGCATTAAGAATGGCGGTCCCGACGGGAATCGAACCCGCGGTCTCCTCCGTGACAGGGAGGCATGTTAACCGCTACACCACGGGACCACTTTTTGGTATGGCGAAGAAGGAGGGATTTGAACCCTCGCGCCGGTTTCCCGACCTATGCCCTTAGCAGGGGCACCTCTTCGGCCTCTTGAGTACTTCTTCATACCGCTCATGAGAGCTTATTCATAATACCAGACTTTATTATTAATGTCAACAACTTTTTCATGAACGATAATAAAAAACAGAAAAGATGACCCTTGTCACCTTTTCTGTTTCATAAATTCAATGATACTTTTAGCGCTTCATCTACCTTATCCATGGTCTTTTGATCTAAAGCACAAATCCACTGACCCAGTCTTTGTTTATCTAAAGTCCTTAACTGTTCCAATAAAATCATACTGCTTCTTTCCAAAACAGAAGATGGAATCATCACATGTGTTGGAATCGGAGGTTTGCTTAACCTTGTAGAAATGGGCGCTGCAATCACTGTATGTGAATGTTTATTTCCTTTGTCATTCTGTACAATCAATACAGGACGAATACCGCATTGTTCACTTCCTATGCTCCCACTTAAATCTGCATAATAAATATCTCCTCGACGCATCATCCTATTTCATAATTGAAACCTGCATGCTTTGTAAAACCTGAAGCATTTCCATAACACTTAAATCATCTGAATAAACTGACATTTCCATTTGTGTACTGATAGCTGTTAATTTATTTCCATTGTAATAATACAATGACCCTAGCGCTTCTATCAGTTCTCCATTAATTTCAATCAGTTCCAGTTCATCAGAAGACTGAAGCTGTTTTTCAACTACCGTAAATGCTCTGTCTCCACTGAATTCAAGGACATGTTCAGTACCGCCATCCACATTTGACACAGTTGAATTTACAAGTTTTGCATCAAAAACTGCCATTGGGTACAGAGGTAAATCTGCTTCTTCCAAATAATTTGATGCAGCTGTATGAATTGATGTAACGGGCTGTTTGAAATAATCCTCTTCAAATGCAATATTGTAGTCCACCTGTGAAAAGGTCATAGTCAGTTCACATACATTGTCCGCATTATATCCTCTTAAATAAAGAGGCTTCATGTCTTTGGAGAATTGAACCTGCTGCATCACTAAACTTGTTGCACTAGGATAAACTGCAGGTGCTTCAATTAAATATCCATCAGAATTGTTTGTACATTTCACTTCTTCATGTTCTAACAAATCCAGCATTGTCTGAAGCAGATATGGCTTTGGAGAGTTTGTTGGCCATTCTCCCTGAAATTTAAACACTTGATTCAATGATGGAGTAATCACAAATACGCCTTCATGATTCTTTAATATAATCTGCTGCTGATTTAACGTTTTATCGGTCATTTCAACCTTAAAACATTCCCCTTCATCTGTTTTCATCCAGCTTGATGTAATCGCATAGCTTTTTAAATCCTCTGAATTTGTGAGTTCCATGCTTCCACTCATTTGATAACTCACTGTTTCTTCTTTTAATTTTTCTACCTTTTTCTCAAAACTGTCTGGCTTCAATAACAAAAACCCACCTAGCACTAAGACTAGGATTCCTGCTGCTGCCGCTATTTTTACTTTCATATTTTCACCTTTCCTTCTGTTCTAAATTATGCTTAAAACTCTATTTCATGCGTATAAAAGTAGAGGAAAGGAGAATCTTATGCAAACTATTCAAAAAATCAGTCTTTTTCTTGGAATACTAAGTCTTTTTAACTCCGGTATTGAGGGTGTTTTTCATATTGATCTGTTTCAAAGACTCTTTGTGAACCTTCCATTTGTTCTGTATCTCATTCAGCTAAATGGTTTTGTTGCAGGAAGTTTTATCATTCTTGTTTTGTTTGAGCAGAAACAATAGTCCCTGGTCTTCCAGTAAATGTTGAACAAACTTCAAACATTATGTTTTTTCTTTTGGCATACAATACACTTTCTTTCTGCATGACTTTAGCCCCTTGTTCAATAAGTTCTAATAACTCATCATAGTGCAGCGTCTTTATCATTTTAGCAGATGTATACTGATGAGGGTCTTTGTCATAAACACCACTCACATCTGTATAGATAGTCACAAAAGGAACTTTTAAAGCCTCTGCAATTAAAAATGCACTGTAATCACTGCCGCCTCTTCCTAAAGTAACCGTGTTTCCAGTCAGTGAAGTCCCTGTAAATCCAGGTACAATGATGACTTCATGTTCCTTCAGTGCATGTTTCAGTTTTTTATCTGATACAGCCAGTACATGTCCTTTTTGATAATTGTCATCCGTAATGATTCCTGTTTCACTAATGCTTAAAGCACTTGCTTTGATAGAATGCTCTAGACATCTATTTTCAAACGCTAACGATGAGATAACTTCGCCCAAAGAAATGAGACGATCTTTATCTTTTGCGCATAAGTGTGTAGCTAAAGACGCCAGAGTATCTGTTGCATAACAAAGTGGAAATCTGCCCATGGCAGAAACAACGACAATCACACGATCCGTTTCATCCAAATGTTCAAGTACACGAGCTATTGCCTTTTCAATGGATTGTTCATCTTTTAATGAACTTCCTCCAAATTTAATCACATTGATTTTCATCTTCATCACCCACTAAAGATTATGAATCATAAATATTTACTGATAGGCAATGTCACAAAAAATAAAAGATTTCATGCACTAGACTTATTTTCATGATATAGTACCTATATAGGCAAGGAGAAATTTATGAGTCAAATGACAGGAATTTTGGATCCAGAACGTGAATCCAGTGCACTTAATATCATTAGAAACAAACGTCTTACTTTTATGCAGCAGGTCTTAGAATTATATAAGCTGGGAGAAGACACAGTAGGTCCTGTCACTGTCACAGAAGAACTGAGAAAAGCAATGGATGAAGGGGTTCTTTGTGATTTGTGGGAAGGTAATGCACCTTTTAGACCAAGATATGTTATTCCTGATTATTCTATTTTGTTTAATAAAGGATGTGAATTCTTAGAACTAGGTATTCCTGAAGATCTGCAGGAAGCATGCAACAGCTTATTAATTATGTATAAGCACATTCCATCATCAGGTGGATATCCTGTTTATCTGGGACAGCTGGACGAATATTTAGAACCTTACGTTTTAAAAGAAGACAGAGCACGTGCAAAACGTACTTTACAACTCTTTTTAAAGCATATAGATAAAGCAATCCCTGACTCATTTGTCCATGTAGATATTGGCCCATATGATACTGTAACTGCACGATTGATTTTAGAATGCACAGAAGAAATGCAGCTTGCAGTACCTAACATTACATTAAAATATGACCCTGAGAAAACATCTGATGAGTTTGCTGCATTATGTGCGAAATGCATGTTAAAAACTGCGAAGCCAAGTTTTGCGAATGATGTTATGATTAGTAAAGAGTGGGGTAGCGACTATGGCATCGCAAGCTGTCTGAATCTGTTAAAAATCGCAGGAGGAGGCTATACACTGGCTAGAATCAAACTGCATGATGCCGCAAAACAAGCTAAAGATATTCAGGATTTCAAGGAAAGAATCCTTCCGTATTATATGAGACTTCTATTGGAATTTATTGATCGAAGAATCACATTCATGTCTGAAGAATCTGTCTTTTTCCAGACAAATTTCCTAGTAAAAGAAGGGTTTATTGATCAGGAAAAATTCACCGGTATGGTGGGAGTTGTAGGACTGGCAGAATGTGTGAATCATCTTTTAAATATTAAAGACCCTAAAAAAGGGTTTGGAAACAATCAAGAAGCAGATGATTTAGGTGTTGAAATCTGTGATATCATGGATCAAATCGTTAAAAACCACCCAGGTGTTCACTGCAGCAAGGTGGGAGGAGTCTATGGCATGCATGCTCAGGTAGGCATCAGTGATGATGGCCGTTCCAACACTCCTGGTACTCGTATTCCAATTGGTGCAGAACCTGAACTCTCTGCACACCTAGCTCATTCTGCGCGATTCCACAAGTATTTCCCAACAGGTGCTGGAGACATTTTCACATTCGAAAACACTTGGCAGAAGACTCCAGAAGCCCTTGTAGACATTATTAAAGGTTCCTTTGCGATGGGCGTCAGATACTTCAGCGGATATACTGCTGACAGCGATGTTGTCAGAGTCACTGGCTATCTGGTGAAAAAGAGTGAACTGGCAAAACTAGACCGTGGCGAACAAGTTCTTAATGGTGCTACAGTCTTAGGAAAAGGACAAAGAGATGGAGCACAGGCACTCAATAGAAAAATTGAAAAGTTATAAAATAAATATCCACCGGCCTAGCCGGTGGTTTTTCAGATGCGGGCATAGCCCTGCTCGCAGAGTTGCGCTTCAAAGCGCTTCGTGGCCTGCGGCGTCCACTATTTCTTCTTTTTTCCTGTAAACGGATCTTCGAATTCC
>JAFULN010000050.1 GCA_017473335.1 Erysipelotrichaceae bacterium | reverse complement strand
ATGCATCTATTCAGAATATGGAGGAATTAATCCTTTCCACACACCGAGTCAAATGTTGGCTTATGCAGGCTTGGAGCCTTCTAGAAATGAATCAGGAACCCAAAACAATGGTGGTCACATGGTTAAGCAGGGTTCTTCTTATCTGCGATATGTGCTTCTTAATGCAGCTCAGATGTTGATTGTTCATAATGAAACTTTTTATGAGTATTATCATAAGAAGCGTACTGAAGGTAAACATCATCGTGTTGCCTTATCACATGTTGCCAAGAAGTTGGTGCGTATCATTTTCTATCTCGAAAAAAATAATACTGATTTTGATTCTGACAAATTAAGGTAGCGTTTGTCATAATCACTTTTTCAAAGAGAGTCATTGGTTTGACTCTTTTCGTCATGGATTTCTCTATTTAACAAAGTTTTTCTTGATTTTTAATAGTTAATCTCCATTTCTAAACAAATGATTACATTCTAAGTATAGAAGTTATTAAAGACCAACTCAAGGGATTTTAAAAAACTGATGTATTTGTGAAACAGATTTCACATAAAATGAATGATAGGTTTGATGCTTTACTGTCTTTATTAAAAGCGTTAAAATAAGTTCGTAATAATCTTAAAAAGGAGGGGATATGAATGAATGAACATCTGATGGATATCAACAAAGAACGTAATTTAAGTATGTTGATGGATTATTATGAACTGACTATGGCAAATGGTTACTATAAGCTGGGATTAAAGGATCAGTGGGTAGCTTTTGATGTATTCTTTAGAAAGATTCCAGAAAGTGGAGGATATGTTGTTGCGGCGGGTCTTGAATCTATTATTTCTTATATTAAAAACATGCATTTTAATGATGAGGATATCGCATATCTAAGAGGAAAAGGGATTTTTGATGAAGGTTTCTTAGAATATTTACGTGAGTTTAAATTTACTGGTGATTTGGATGCAGTGAAAGAGGGGACTCCTGTTTATCCGAATACACCTGTGATTACAGTGTGTGCACCTTTATGTGAAGCTCAGCTGATTGAAACAATGCTTTTGTTGTCGTTCAATCATCAGTCTTTGATTGCGACAAAGACAAATCGTATTGTTAGAGCGGCAGGAGATCGCACGGTGATGGAATTTGGTGCACGTCGTGCGCATGGCTATGATGCGGCTATTTTAGGGGCACGTGCTGCTGCCATTGGAGGGGCAAAGATGACCGCAACTGCAATTGCAGATGAACTTTATGGATTTGCTGCAACAGGGACAATGGCTCATTCATGGATTCAGTTCTTTGATTCAGACTATGAAGCTTTTAAAGCATATGCATCGATTTATCCAAACAATTCTACATTCTTATTGGATACATTCAATGTACTTGAAAGTGGTCTTCCTGCAGCGATTAAGGTTGCCAAGGAAATCATTGAACCTCAGGGATATCGTTTGAAAGGGGTACGCTTAGACAGCGGAGACCTTGCTTATTTATCAAAAAAGGTACGTAAGGCATTAGATGCAGCAGGTATGGAAGATTGTGCTATCGTTGTGTCCAACAGTATTGATGAAAATCTGATTCAGGCGCTTAATATCCAGGGGGCAAAGATTGATTCTTTTGGTGTAGGGGAACGTTTAATTACTTCTAAATCTGAACCAGTCTTTGGTGGTGTATATAAGCTGGCTGCAGTTCAGAATATGGAAACTGGTGAGTTTGAACCTCGTATTAAGATTTCTGAAAACGTAGAAAAGATTATTAATCCAGGCAGAAAGAAACTGTTTAGAGTTTATGATCAGAATCACTTATCGAAATATGATGTGGTTGCATTGTATGATGAACAGCTGATTTCTGGTGTTTCTGAAGTTGTTGATCCAAATAAGTCTTGGAAAACATATCTTGTTGAAGATGAACATATTGAAGAATTACTGGTACCTATTTTTAGAAAAGGTGAATTGGTTTATGAGGTTCCTTCTTTAAAGGAAATCGTTGAGTATTCTAAAGTACAGCAGAGTTATGTGATGGAAGAAGAAAAACGTTTCAATTATCCTCATCGTCATTATGTGGATTTAAGTAAGAAACTTCATGAATTAAAGATTAAAATGCTGAAAGATGCAGAACATAAGAGTCGTTAAGCTTTAGGAGGGTATCTTATGAAACTGAAAACAGTACTTGCTCAGTGTGCTGTGGAAACAGGACATTTGAGTGTGAATCTGAATCAGATGAAAGAAATGATTGCAAAGGCGAAAGAAGATTCTGCAGAACTGATTGTATTTCCTGCAATGTGCTTAAGTGGAGCATGTGCAGCAGATAAATGGTACAGTCAACAGTTTGTGAAGGATTTACAGGCGTGTAACGAGGAAATAAAAGAGCTGAGTGATGATTTGATCATTGTTTGGGGAAATATTCGTGCAAAAGAAAATAAGCTGTATGAGGCACTGTTTTGTGCATATCAGAATGAAATTGTTCATGTACAGGATAAGCGTATTTTAAAGAGTGAAGGGGTTAGTTCAGAACATCGTTATTTCACTGTGCCTGAAACAGAACAAAAGACAGTGGTTATACTAAAAGATACACGACTTGGTTTTGTACTGTCGAATGAAATAGAGGATCAGCAATTGGTTCAGATGGATTGTGATATGCTGATTCATGTAGACAGTACACCATGGACACTGGATGATGAAGGAAAGTATGATCAGAAGATGAAATCATTGAATCATCCATGTGCAGTTCATGTGAATGTATGTGGTATGCAGAATACAGGTAAAAATGTTGTGATGTATGATGGTGGAAGTGCAGTTTATCAAATGGGAGTTTGTACCCATGCATTAAATGATGGTTTCTGTAAAGAGTATGTACTCATTGAAGAGAATTTTACACATCGTATTGAACATAAGCTTTTGACTTGTCTTGTAAGCGCAATTCGTGAGTTTGACCGTCAGACATTGCCATATGGTCCAAATTGGATTATTGGACTTTCTGGTGGTCTTGACAGCAGTGTTACAGCGGCATTATTGTCAATGGCAGTTGGTTCAAAACGTATTCGTGGATATAATCTGGCAACTCGCTACAACAGTGAAAATACAAAGGATAATGCGTCTAATCTTGCAGAGGCATTAGGAATTGAACTTCGCAATGGATATATCAGTGAAGTAGTTGAAGCTTCTGTTCATACAGCGAAGATTTATGGATATCAAGATGATCAGATGCCTACGCTTGTTCATGAAAACATTCAGGCGCGAGTGCGTGGGCATTTACTGAGTACTTTTGCCCAGATTGAAAATGGCGTGATTATGAATAATGGCAATAAGATTGAGGTTGCCCTTGGATATGCAACAATGTATGGGGACAGCATAGGTGCTATTGGTCCTATTGGTGATTTGACAAAAGTACAGCTGTTTGAACTGTCTCATGAAATCAATGAGATCTTTGGAAAAGAAGTGATTCCTGAACGTTTGCTTCCAGTAGTAACAGATGAGACTTTATCGTGGGAAATGGCACCTTCTGCAGAGTTAAGAGAAGCACAGTATGATCCGATGAAATGGTTCTATCATGACTGGCTGATTGCACAGCTGACAAACAAACATGTAGAAGTAGAAGATATTATGGAAGATTATCTGAATGGGACACTTCAGAATTCTGAAATGGGAAGATGGCTGAAGTATTATCATTTACTGGATGGAAAGTCATTTATTCAAGATTTGGAATGGGTATTGCGTCAAATGCGTGTATCTATTTTCAAACGCGTACAAAGTGTACCTGTTGTTATGGTAACAAAACAGGCATATGGTACAAATCGTCATGAAGTACAGGGTATTTTTGAAGAGTCTTCAAGATATAAATCTTTGAAAGAACAGATTTTAAAGCGTTAGGTCAGGATAATGGAAAAGAGAATTCAAACATATGTACATGAGCATTTTTCTGAAATCATGGAAGATTTGATGGGGCTTGTTCAGCATCAGGGAGCTACTTCAGAGATTGAGAATTTAAATAAGGTTCGTGCTTATTTGAAATCATTGATAGAGAAGCGATTGAACGAAACTGCATCTGAGATTATAGTGGCTTCAGGACGCAATGTGCTGACGACAATACATGAAAATGAACGTTCTATTGTCTTGATGGGACACTATGATACTGTTCATCCTGCAGGAAAGCTTCCAGTGATTTTAGAAGAGAAAAGCTTCAGGGGACCTGGAGTGCTGGATATGAAGGCAGGACTAGTGATGGGAATCTGGGCAGTAAAAGCTTTGAAAGATTTGAAACTTAACTGTTCTTATCCGGTATCGCTTTTGTATAATGGTGATGAAGAAATCGGCAGCAGAGATTCTAAAGAGGTTCTTATAGAAAAAGTAAAAGATGCAGAATGTGTATTTATTTTAGAACCTGGTGTTGAAAATGGAGATGTAAAAACAGGACGCAAAGGAGCAATGGCCTGTGATATTGTGATTCATGGAAAAGCATCTCATGCAGGGAATCATCCAGAAGAGGGTGTCAATGCGATTTTAGAAATGTCGCATCATATTATTGCGCTGCAGAATTTAAATCACAACACTTTCGGGACAACAGTCAGTGTAGGAAAGATTTCTGGTGGTACTGTTTCAAATGTTGTACCAGATCGTGCTGAAATTACGGTAGATTTACGTTATAAAACAATTGCAGAAAAAGAACGTATTCAGCATGAAATACTGGCAATTCCTCTTTTGGATAAGAAAACTTCTAAAGAAGTTACTTTCAGTGAAGGAAGCAATCCTTTAGAACAAAGCGATAAAAACATTCATCTATATGAATTAGCAAAACAGTGTGCTCAAAAACTGGGATTTGATTTAAATCATCAGTTTGTTGGGGGTGCATCTGATGGAAATCGCATTTCTCATCTTGGTATTGCGATATTGGACGGAATGGGAGCTGTTGGCAAAGGAATCCATGCTTTGGATGAACAGATTGATTTAGCGTCTTATCAACAGCGAATCAGTTTGTTGATTTCTGTATTACATGCTTATCAATAAGAAAACCCTGAGTTTAAACTCAGGGTTTTCTTTTTTCAATTCTCAACCGCACCACTAATTGATTGAATATAGTCTATTTCAAAAGGTGTTTTAAAGTCAAACATTTTCCTTGGCATAGAATTAATTTTGAACACAATGTCATCCAAATATTGTTGTGCAACGTTTACGAATGATTTACCTTTAGGTAAGAATCTTCTTACTAATGCATTATATCTTTCGTTGGTTCCACGCTGAAAAGAACAGTATGGATCACATTTATAGAGTTTCACGCCTAATGTTTTAGCTGCGATACCTAATGCTTTGAACTCTAATCCATTATCTGTTGTGATCGATTTGACTGTGATCTCATTTTCTTTGATATATTTGTAAATCAAGTTATTGATGTAATATTCATTCTTGTATTCTGCTTTGATCAGCCACATTTTTCTGCTGCATCGATCTACGATAGAGATGATAGAATCGAATTCATTTTTCTTTCCTATGATACTATCAATCTCCAGATGTCCTATTTCTTCTCTTTTTTCAACGTATTTTGGTCTAAGTCTGATAGGAAGCACAGTCTTATTGTCAAGATTCCACTTTAGATGTGTCATCATACCGTTGTTTTTACCCTTTTTACGGCTTCTTTTGTAACATGTATCTTTTACTTTGATCTTGATCTTATCCTCGTTAATCCAATTGTAGACTTGTTGTACACTGACATGAGGCTTTCCTGGATGATAGGTTTTAAAGTCTCTTACACACAGTTCAATCGACTTACAGCGCCAATCGTAAGCCTTATAAAGGTATTCTAAGAAGTCTGAATATTTCTTTTGGATATCAATGACTCGTTTCTTGTAGACATTGTTTTTATACCTTGAAACTGTAGAGTGAGAAATGTTCAGCAGTCTTGCACAAGACCGCATAGAGTGACCTTGTTCAAGAAGAAAATCGATTTTGACTTTCATTTTGTCGTCTAATTGTTTATAATTCATATGAGCTCCTCTTCGCCGGGTGAGCTCTTTTATTTTACTAAAAAACCGCACCCTTGAGTGGTGCGGTTGAAACTTTAATTAAAGAAACCCTGAGTTTAAACTCAGGTTTTTGATTTACTGATTTGGATTTGTGTTTTCTTGAAGGGTGACTTTTACTTCTATGATTCTGCCATTTCGCTTCATTTGGAATGTAACGACATCACCAACAGAATGGGAATCTAGTGCTGAACTTAAATCGTTGTAGGATTCAATGATGACATCATCCATTGCGATGAACATGTCACCGGCTTGAAGACCTGCTTTTTCAGCAGCGGAATCTTCAAGAACTTCTGCAATATAAACACCATACTGTGTAACTCCATACTGCATAGCGTACTGCAGTGAGTTAATATTAATGACACTGACGCCTAGTGCTGGTCTGCCTGAAACGTATCCGTGTTCAATCAGCTGAACAACGACTTCTTTGACATCATTGACTGGAATGGCAAAGCCTAAGCCTTCAATGTCTGTTCCAGAAGATTTTGCAGAGACGATACCAATGAGTTCTCCTTTGGCATTGAACAATCCTCCGCCAGAGTTACCTGGATTGATGGCAGCATTCGTTTGAAGCAGATTCATTTTCTGACCTTCAACAGTGACTTCTCGATCCAGTGCACTGATAATTCCGTTTGTGACTGTACCGCCCAATTCTCCTAATGGATTACCGATGGCGATTGCATCTTCTCCGACAATCAGAGCATCACTGTCACCTAAAACAACAGGGTGAAGATCACTGGCTTCAATTTTAATTACAGCTAAATCTGTTTTAGAGTCTGTAGCAATCAGTACTGCATCATACGATTCTCCACTGCGCAGTGTTACTTTGATTGCATTGGAATTTTCAATGACATGATTGTTTGTCACGATGTAGCCATCATTTGTAAAGATGACTCCAGAACCAGCACCTGTTGTTACATAATTTGAGAAGAAAGTACTTGTTGCGACAGATTCAGTTGTGATTTCAACAACGCTGTCACTGACAGCTGAAGCAACTGTAGAGACGGTTGTACCTACTAAATCAGTATTTGAGCCAGTTTGGATTGTGTAGGGCTGTGATGTCTGCAGAATGACTTTTTCATTGTGCTGATCCATCCAGAAATATCCGCCAGCACCAGCAGAAAATCCTACTGCTGAAGGGATTAAAATCATTGTAAGAAATCCAGTAAGGAATTTTTTGAGTTTTCCTGGTTTCTTTTCACGTTGATGAACAGGTTCATGTTGAATCTCCTGATTCAATTCAGTTTGTGATTCAGATTCTTCTATCACCTGATCATTTGGATTGGAGATATTAAAATCTTCCATAAAAAACACCTCTTTTCGTTGTTTAGTATAAGATGAAAATATGGTCTAAAAATGGTTTTTATGTGAACTTTATCTGAAGTTTATTCATTTAAGCAGGCTTCAACAGCACGCAAGCCATCCAGTGCACTGGATGTGATACCTCCAGCATATCCTGCACCTTCACCAATTGGATAAAGTCCCTTGACAGAAATACTTTGATAGTCTTTATCACGGAGAATACGAAGTGGAGAAGATGATCGTGATTCAACGGCGGTCATTAATCCATCTTTAAATCCTGGAAGTTTTTTATCAAAAGCTTCAAGACCTTCTTTTAGACATTCTGTAACATAGGGTTCAAACAGTTCTGAAAGCTGACAGAAAGTACCTTTTAATGCATAACTAGGCTGAACACTACGGAATTCAGAAGATAGTTTATCTTGTAAAAAGTCTATTGAATTCTGCATAGGAGCACGATAGTTAGAACCTCCCATTTCAAAAGCTTTGCGTTCTAAACGTTCAATATAGTGCAGACCATCAAATAATCCTTCACCAAAGTCGGATTTGCGGATTTGGACCAGCATGGCAGAATTTGCGTTCACTTGGTTTCGTGCAGCTTCGCTCATGCCATTAATAACCAGTTTTCCTTCGTGAGAGCTTGAAGGCACAACAAAACCTCCTGGACACATGCAGAATGTATAAACACCACGTCCATTTCTGCACTGATGAGCTAATCTATATTCTGCAGCAGGCAAAGAAGGATGATTGAAGTCTTTTCCATATTGACACTGATTAATGAGTGTCTGTGGGTGTTCAATACGTACTCCTACTGCAAACTCTTTAGATTCCATTGCGATTTGTTGATCATATAAATCATAAAAGGTATCACATGCACTATGACCAATTGCCAGAAATACATGTTCAGATGGATAGAAAACCTCATTTAAACAGATTCCCTGAATTTTACCATCTTGAATAATCAGTTGTTTAACTTGAGATTCAAAGTGTGTTTCTCCTCCTAATTCAATGATTCTGTGACGTATATTTTTGACAATATGACGAAGTTTGTCAGTTCCGATATGAGCGTGTGTATGCCATGCAATAGAAGGGTCGGCTCCATGTTCAATCAGTTTATCCATGACGTACTGAATTCGCTTGTCTTTGACACGGGTTGTCAGTTTTCCATCTGAAAATGTACCTGCACCACCTTCACCAAACTGTACATTGGACTGTTGATTCAATTCTCCTGTTTTCCAGAAGTGTTCAACATCTTTGATACGTTCATCAACACATTTACCACGTTCAAAAACAATAGGCTTCTGTCCTTTTTCAGCAAGAAGCAATGCGGCAAACATGCCTGCTGGACCAAATCCAATGACAATAGGACGCTGAGGCAATTGTTTTTTTGTGTTGAATTCAAAAGGGACAACTTGTTCTGTTTCACTTACGAATTTCAAATTCTTTTTAAGGAGAGCTTTTTCATTTTTGACTGTAATATTACAGGTATATTTGCGTGTGAGTTCTTTTCTGGCATCAATGGATTCTTTGACAATCTGCACACTTAAAATATCTGCTGGACTGATTTTACATTTTCTGGCAATCAGCTTAGGCAGATCTTGAATACTTTGGTCAAGTGAACATTCAATTTGTGCAATTTGCAACATAGAAACTCCTTTTTATGATATATTTATTAATATACTACAAATTATAACGTTTTTTCGTTGAATTTGTATGAAAAGAGGAATGAAGATGAAAAAAGTTTGGGTACTGCTTCTTTTATGTCTTATGATTTGTGGATGTGAAGCTAAACGTGATGAACCTGTGGAATCTGTAAAGCCAGATGTACAGTCAACACTAAAACCAGATGAAACAGTAAAACCGGATGTACAAGTGACTCCAGAGCCTGATATTGAATCTGAAGATGCTATAGAAGATAGTTCTGCAGAATTAGGTGAACAGACAGAAATGATGGAAGAAGTTCTTTTCTGGGACGGTGTAATGCAGGCAAGCTACATTGAAGAAACAGAAGTCAATCCAACAACATTAAGTTTTTATCTGGATGGTACTGTTGATGCGAACTTGAATGTGTGCAGTGGAATGGCAGTACTGTATGGAAAGTACACAAAACAAGAGAATACTGTAGTTCTTGAATTAGAGGACAGTGGGTATGACTTTTTAGAAGGTGTACAGTTTACATTTAATATTATTGAAGATAAACTGATACTTGATGAAATGTCTGATATGTTCAGCTGTTCAGGTATTGATAGTTATGCATTAAGGACGGTGGAAGAATGAAAGTAGGAATGATTTCGCTAGGATGCTGTAAAAACCTGGTAGACAGTGAAAAAATCATGGGCTTGTTAGTGAGTGCAGGATGTACGATTGTTTCTGATGCTATCGATGCAGATGTACTTGTAGTCAATACATGCGGATTTATTGAACCTGCCAAGGAAGAAGCCATTAATACAATTTTAGAAATGGCTGAGTACAAAGAATACAATTGTAAGAAACTGATTGTGACTGGCTGTCTTGCGAAACGATATAAAGATGCATTGATTGAAGAAATGCCTGAAGTGGATGCATTTATTGGTGTAGATGAATATGAACATCTTCCTGAGATTTTACATGATGTATTAGGTCTTGATTTTCCTGTAACTTATGGAAAATGCGAGCGTCTTTTGTCAACGAATCCATGGATGGCTTATCTGAGAATTGCGGATGGCTGTGACAATCGCTGCAGCTATTGTGCGATTCCATTGATTCGTGGGAATTATCGATCTGTTCCAATGGAAACACTTT
The DNA here is from genome assembly GCA_017473335.1 of Erysipelotrichaceae bacterium. GTDB lineage: Bacteria > Bacillota_I > Bacilli_A > Erysipelotrichales > Erysipelotrichaceae > RGIG1896. The sequence goes on along the minus strand of JAFULN010000050.1, from coordinate 20,187 downwards.
TGCAGGAAGCTCAAGAGTTGGCTGACAAAGGGGTTAAGGAACTTGTTTTGATTGCACAGGATACAACTCGCTATGGTACGGATTTATATGGCAGAAGATGTCTTCCGGACTTGTTGAAGGCACTAGATGCAATTGAAGGCTTTCATTGGATTCGTGTATTGTATACATATCCAGATGAGCTGGATGATGAATTGATTGAAGGTATGAAAGACCTGAAGAAAGTTTTGCCTTATTTCGATATTCCAATTCAGCATGGGGACAATGAAATGCTGATTGCGATGAATCGTCGTGGTACAATTGAAAGTATTCAAGAAACCATCGATAAGATTAAAAAGCTCTATCCAATGCCTGTATTCCGTACAACGATGATTGTGGGATTCCCAGGAGAAACTGAAGAAATGTTTGAAAACATGATGAAATTTATCAAAGAAGTTCGATGGGATCGCTTAGGTGCGTTTACATACTCTCATGAAGAAGATACACCAAGCTACTATATGCCGGATGAACCTGCTGAAGAAGTAAAGCAGGAACGTTATCATCGTTTGATGGCTCTGCAGAAAACAATTTCTGATGAAAAGGCCAATGAGTTGATTGGACAGACATTAGAAGTTCTGGTTGAAAAACAGGATGGTCTTTCAGGACGCTATTATGGTCGTTCTGTACATAGTGCACCGGATGGTATTGATGGAAGTATTATTTTTAAGTCAGATCGTAGAATTGAATTTGGTACTTTTGTCAATGTAAAGATTCTTTCTGCAAAAGATTATGATTGTTTTGGAGAAGCAGTTTATGATTAACTGCTTTTCTTTTATTTACAGTAGCTCTATGATAAAATAAGAAAAAAGAATGGAGAACATCATGGATAAGAAACGTAAAATATTGATTGATACAGACCCAGGGATTGATGATGGGTGTGCGATTTTGGCCGCAATGGCATGTGAACAGTTTGATATTCTAGGTATTTTGTGTGTTGCTGGAAATAAGTCACTGCCTGTAGTAACACCTAATGCATTAAGACTTGTAGATTTTGAACAAAGAAATATTCCAGTATGTGTTGGTTCTGCCTGCAAGCTGAAAGAAATTGGAATGGGCATTGTTCAGGAAAATGATGGTGTAGAATTTCATGGTGCTGATGGTATGGGTGGAAGTGGCCTGGATTATTCAAACCGCTGTTTATCAGATATGAAAGCCTGGGATTTCATGCTGGAGAAAATTAAAGAGTATCCTGATGAAATTGATTTAATTACATTGGGTCCATTAACGAATGTTGCTCTTGCGATTCAAAAAGATAAAGAGACAATGAAACATCTGCGTTCTATTACGGTCATGGGTGGAAGCTTTGAAAGAAAAGGGAATACGACGCCTTATGCAGAATACAATATCTGGTTTGATGCAGAAGCCTGCGATATTGTCGTAAAAGAACTTGCAGATGATGTAAAGATGACTTTTGTAGGACTGGATGGAACACACAGCTGTGTAATCAGCTATGATGAAGTGACACTGTTAGGCTATGAAGGTGGAAAACGTGGAGAGCTTCTGCAGAAAATTTTAAGCTCATATATGAGAAATTACTGGTTTAAAGATGGTCTTTTAGGAGCTGTTATTCATGACTTGTTTACTGTACTTTGCATCACAAATCCTGAAGTGATTAAAGAGGAAAGAAGAGTACGCTGTGAAATACAGCTGGATGATGAACATTATGGTCAGACCAAGGCTGTGGAAGGAAAGCCAAATGTACGTGCAGTCATGAAGATTGATCATCAGAAGCTGGTACGTGCATGGATGATGCTGATGATGCCAGAGAAACAGGAACTGATTGACAGAATGTTTCCAGAAGCTTGAGTGAAACTGAAAAAAGAACTATAATAAATTTAATGAATGAGGAGAAATAATATGAAAAAAATCATTGGTATTGATTTAGGCGGTACAAATGTACGTGTTGCGAAAATCACTGAAAATGGTGAAGTTCTGCAGGAAATCAAAAGTCCATCTTATGGGATGGAAGGACCTGAAAAAGTAACATCAAATATTATTGAGCTGGTAAAGCAGATTGACGATTATCAAAGCTGTATTGGTATTGGTATTGGAGTTCCAGGCCCTGTTGATACAGTGAATCGTGTGATGAAGCTTTCCAGCAACTTGAAGGGTTTTGTGGATTATCCACTGGCTCAGAAACTGGAAGAAGCGACAGGATTGCCTACATTTATGGACAATGATGCCAACGTTGCAGGTTTGGCAGAAGCACGTGTAGGGGCTGGAAAAGGCTATCCAATTGTATATTATGTAACGATTTCTACTGGAATTGGCGGAGCTTTGGTTGTAGATGGAAAAGTGATTTCAGGACGCAGAGGATATGCTGGGGAAATTGGTAATCTGATTATTGACCCATACCGTGAACCATTTAACAATTTGAATGCAGGCGCATCTGAATCTGAAGCATCAGGACGTGCACTGACTCGCAAGGGACAGGCTGTTTTTGGTGAGGATAAGATCAATCATGCAGGCGATGTTTTCGCGCTGTATGATCAGAAAGATCCTGAGGCTATCAAGCTGGTAGATCAGATGACAACGGATTTGGCAGTACTGTTCTCTCATATTTCTTTGATTACTGATCCGCATATGTTTGTGATTGGCGGAGGTATGACAAAGTCAAAAGAATACTGGTGGGATACAATGATTGAAAAATTCCAGCAGAGAGTTCATGGAGGCATGCGTGATGTTATTTTTACAGAAGCACAGCTTTCTGAACCAGGCATTGTAGGTGCTGCAATGCTTCCAATTTCACACGGATTATAGGATGGAGCGAAAGTCTTGGACACAGATAGATCATTTCATATTTCTGATGTCAAAAAGATGAACCGATGCCCGAAATTTTTCTGGAATGCGCTGCACGAAGAAGTGCAGCCTTTCCAGCCATTTGCGCGTCTGGATGAGGCGATTACAGAACTGGCATGTAAAAAACTGGGGGTAGAGGAGTACTTTCTTGGACAGAAGAATGATTCCAGCGAGCTGACACAGCAGAAACTGGAAGAAGGACAATGGATCGTCAAAGGACGATTTGAATATCATCATTTACGCATCAAAATACCAATTGTTCATAAAACGGATAAGGGTCTGGATGTGTTTTTTGTGTTTATTGGAAATATTCCAAAGGATGATGATGTTCAGTACTATTCCAGCAATATTTGGGTTTTAAAGAAGCTGGGATATCATGTGAATGATATTAAAATCATTCATTTTAATGGAGATTATGTACGAGCTGATGAACTGGATGTTGAAGAATTGTTTGTTGTCTCGGATACTTTTTATAATGATAAGGGAAGACCTACGAAAAAGATCATTGACCATGTACTTAGCCGCATGCAGGATTTGGAGGAAACACTGGATTACATGCAGGAAATTGCGATTAGTGAATCTGTGCCTTCTATTCGCACAAAACGCTGTGTACGACGTACAAAGTGTCCTTATTATGATTTGTGTTTTCCAAATGAAAAACAGGAAGCAGATGATTCTATTTTGACGCTGGTTTCTTCTCAGTATAAATATGATATGGCAAAAGAGGGAATTGTTTCTTTGAAAGATGCGGATATTGAACGCATTGAAGGGACTCGTCAGCAGTTTGCACAGATTATGGCTAGCCGCAATGGCGGATTGTATGTGGATCAAATTCCGCTTCGCTTGTGGCTTAAAGAGAATATCAAGGCTCCAATTGCCTTTGTGGATTTTGAGTGGGATACATATGCAGTTCCTCCGTATAGAGGATTAAGACCTTTTTCTGTGGTATGTTTTGAATATTCAATTCATATGATGAAAGAAGATGGATCACTGACTCATCATGATTTTATTGGAACGCAGGATTGTCGTGAAGAATTTATTGAAAACTTGATTCATGATATAGGCAATGCAGGATGTGTTGTTGCGTTTAATGCAGATGGAGCAGAGAAAATCAGATTAAAAGAACTGGCAGAACAGTTCCCTAAATATCGTAAACCATTAGAAAAAATTATGGACTCTATGGTTGATCTGGCAGTACCATTTCAAATGGGAATGGTCTATGATGTGCGTATGAGAGGGCTGTATTCATTAAAGGTGCTGCTTTCAGTCTTCTCAGATTCTTTGTCTTATCAGGATTTATCGATTCATCATGGCATGGATGCGGTGTATTCGTGGCGTTTAATGGATAAAAAAGAGACAGATAACGAAGAAGAGCTAAAGAAAAGCTTATCAGAATATTGTGGGATGGATACTTATTCCATGGTAATTCTGTATAAATGGCTGCTTCAGCATTCTAAGGAGGGTTAATATGAAAATTGCGGATCTTCATGCAGATATTGGCTATGACTTGCTTCAGCATAAGCACGATCATCAGCGTTTAACATGTGAGCATCTTCATAAGCTTGAAAAAGGTGAAGTTGCATATTGTTCAATTGCGAATTATTTTGATGGTTCACAGACACTGGAAGAAATGAAGGAAATGATGGATCATTCATTAAAAATGATTGAAGATAATGGTGCAGTTCTTTTGAAGAATGGATCAGATTTCAAAGATAAAACAGGTGTTTTCATGACAGTTGAAGGCATGTGTGGGGTTAAGGATCATCCAGAGCAGTGGGTTCAGTTTATGAAAGATCATCATGTTTTGATTGCATCTTTGTGCTGGAATGAAGCCAATGCACTGGCAAAAGGAGCTAAAGGGGAAGCAGACTATGGCTTGACGGAGCTGGGGAAACAGGTTATCTTGGCCATGGAAGAAAAAAACATTCTGCTGGATGTTTCTCATGTGAGTGATGATGCGTTTTATGACATTATGAAAGTTGCCACAAGGCCAGTGCTTGCGACACATTCTAATGCACGTGCACTGTGTGGTGCTGCTCGTAATCTGAAAGATGATCAGATTGATATGATTGGGAAAACTGGTGGTTTGATTGGTATGAATGGCTACATCAATTTTATCAGTGAAAATCCAGATGAACAGGATGCTGAACATTTGGCGCTGCATGCGAAATACATTGCGGATAGAATTGGTGTTGAACATGTTGCACTGGGGTTTGATTTCATGGATTATTTTGAGGATGGCGATGGAAAGATGGCCAAAGGTCTGACAGATGCATCCTGTGCACAAAATATGGTAGAAGCACTCAGACATCATTTCACAGAAAAAGAAGTTGAGATGATCTGTTACCAGAATGTCTGCAACTTCTTTGAAAAATACTTATAGACCGCTTACATTTTCATTATACCATAAATAAAAATTTCTTAAAGAATAGTTTTCAGTGAGATTGTGCCTTATACTAAAAGTAGTCAAGGAGGATACACATATGAAATTTGAAATCATTGGAAAAAACGTGACAATCACAGAAGCGATGCGAGAAAAGATTGAGGGTAAACTTTCCTTTCTGAAGAAGTATTTCATGATTGATGAAGAAACAACGGCTAGAGTTGTTGCAAGAGTCTATCCGAATGCTCAGAAAATAGAAGTAACGATCCCAACGAAGCTGGGGATTCTGAGAACAGAAGTCATGCATCCTGACTTGTATGCTGCAGTGGATCTGGCAATTGATAAACTGGAAGATCAGATTCGAAGACAGAAAACTCGTCTTTCAAGAAGACACAAAGAAAAGCTGGCACATTCATTTGTAGAAGAAATTGAAGCTGCTGAACCTGCAGAAGTGGATGAAGTAGTTCGTACAAAACGTGTGCGTGCTGAAGCGATGGATGTAGATGAAGCGATTATGAGAATGGAAATGCTGGGACATAGCTTCTTCATTTACACGGATTTTGATACAGATGCAATTTCTGTGGTCTATAAGAGAAAAGATGGCGGTTACGGCTGCATCGAAACTGAATAATCACAAAGAGCCGAAATAAATGGCTCTTTTCTTTTGCGACAGATTTTCTGTTTTCTTTTTTTTATAATCTGTCTTGTAGAAAGGAGGACTATGTGAAGAGCTATCTGGAAGTTCTTTGGCTGTTGAATACAGTGATTCTTTATGTTTCATGGCATCTTACAGCGGTACTGACACAGAAAAAAAAGAGTTATAGTCAATTGATTATGTGTGCATCAGTGCAGTCACTGATAGGAGTTTTAGGACATGGCTTTGTATATCTGGCTAGTTTCTTTCTGTTTTCTTTTATGATTTCAGGATGGAAGTTTCTGTTTTGGATTGAATCATTTCTGTTCTATTTTCTGCTGATTCATTGCTGTACTTCCTTTTCTGATGCGTTGATTAGTGAATGGATAGTATATGTTGATGCGAATTCTATGATTTGGCTATGGATATCAGTGGTGCTTTTGAGCTTTGATTATTTCAGTGCACATGTATTGAAAAAAGTGATTGTAAACAGCGAGCTGATGATACCTGTTGAGATTGAAATACAAGAGAAAAAGATTCAATGCATTGGATATTATGACAGTGGAAACTGCTGTGTGCATGAAGGGAAGCCTGTGATTTTGATTCGATATCCTTTTTCTTCTATAGAAGTACTGAGAATTAATGGCGTAGGTGAAAATAAACTGTATCCTGCAATAGATGCTAGGATACTGCTTCAGCAAAACTGGATTGAAGTAACAGCAGTATATGTCAAAAATCTTCAGGTAGAATGTCTGCTTCACAGAACAATGAAATGAAAAAAATATGGCAATGGCTAAAATGGGTTTTGTTTAGTAATCTTTCGGGTGTGTATTATCTGCAGCGTTCAGATGCACTTCCTCATCCATTGAGCAAAGAAGAAGAACTGGATGCATTAAAAAGAATGAAGGAGGGGGATCTTGATGCAAGAGATTTATTGATTGAGCATAATTTGAGACTTGTGGTGTATATTGCGAAGCGTTATGAGACAAATCCTGTGTTTATGGAGGATTTAATTAGTATTGGGACAATTGGTCTGATTAAGGCCATTGGTACTTTTGACTGTGAGAAAAATATTAAGCTTGTGACATATGCATCACGCTGCATTGAAAATGAGATTTTAATGTTTTTGCGTAAAAAAAGCCGAAGGAAACAGGAGGTTTCTTTCGACGAGCCTTTGAATGTGGACTATGATGGCAATGAGCTGCTTCTGAGCGATATTTTAGGGACAAGTGATGATTATGTTACACAGGAATTTTATGCGCGTGAAGATCTAAGAAATCTGTATGATGCGATGCAGCATCTGGATGAGGAAGAACAGATGATTGTTAGACTTCGCTATGGATTAGGCTGTGAAGAGACAACTCAGAAGGAAATTGCGGATCAAATGGGAATATCACAGTCTTATATTTCCCGTTTAGAGAAAAAAATCCTTCATAAGCTGAGAGGACAGCTGATGAAGGATTAAATCAAGAAAAATAAAGATGCAAGTGTAAGACCAAGGGTCATTGGGAAAATAGAACGGGTCTGATTATAACAGTAGCTGCAGCACAGTGAAACAAGGAAGTTCATGATAAATCCTTTCAAAATGGTCAGTACATGAACTTGTTGAGTAAAAAGTGCAGGCAGAACAAATTGTGAACATGTCATATAGAGTGCAAATAATAATCCTGAGTATAGAATGACTATGTGCGGTTCTGTATGAAAATTGATTTTGTCAGTCAGCAGTTTAAAGATAATATTTAGACTAAAAGCATGAGAGAAAGTATATGTAATAATGATTACAGGGGCAAAAAACAAATATTTTTTTAAAATTTCTGGGTCAATGACTTCAAATTGAAATGAAAACAAGAGTTCTGAAAGATATCCTGAAGCCCAGATAAACAAGGCAGAAAACAAAATATAAATAATATTTTCTTTTGGGTTGGCAATAAAACGACGCCAGTGAAGCCCTGCAAGCTGATGATTAGCACTAATGAGAAAAAGTGCTGATGTGCTGATAACCAAAGTCAGTGCAATGGTTCTTGATTCAGTGATATTTGTTGCAAGTTCTGCAAAAACAGGCAGAAAAAAGAAAACTAGACAGCAAACAATGATTTTTATATATGTCAAAGTATTGTGATTCTTCATGTGAAACCTCCATCTTTATTGTGTTCTAAAATGAACTAAATGTCAAATTTTAATCTTTTTTTTAAAAGAAAAGAGGTTTTGGCATTTTTTTGAGAATAACTTAAATAGGAGGGATAAATATGAAGATAGATCATTTATCAAAAGATGAGAAAGACAAGATTGTTCATTATTTAATGCGGTGTTTTCGTCAGGCACAAATGAATATTTGTTATTTGGAGGAATGTGATTTAGTGATGGAAAGAATTGAAGATTATCGAAGTGACAAAAAGACGTGTCTTTTAGTACAGCGTATATTAGTGGAAATGGATAAAGATCTTAGAGATATTTTGGAGTGGGAATTTTTAGAAAAAAGAGGGAACAAAGAAATGATGGAAAAGCATTCCAGAAGCAATTATTATCGCTTGCGCAATCAGGCTGTTGATGATTTTTTGCGTTGTCTTTAATTATGAAAGATGTTAGAATATTTGTGAGGTGGAATCATGGAAATCAAGAAATGTCTGATGGAACTGCTGTCTATAAGACTGAAAGATAATATTATCATAGAAGAAACTACACCTTTCAGTGAACTTGGACTTGATTCAATGGATATTGTAGATACAGTACTGTCACTTGAGCAAATGATTGATGTCACTTTCAATGATGAAGATTTGGATGGAATCACATGTATGAAAGACATCTTGAATCTGATGGAAAAAATTCTAGGAGGGAAAACAATGCTTAAAGGTATCGCCGCATCATCCGGTTACGCTATCGCCAAGATTTATAAACTTGAGCAGCCGGTTCTCAACATTGTAAAGAAAGAATCAAATGCTGAGGAAGAAATCGCAAAGCTTCAGTCTGCAATGGCTAAAACAATCAGTGACATTGAACTGGTTAAAGAACGTGCAGCAGGTAAGCTGTCTGAAGAAGAACTTGCAATTTTTGACGCTCATCTGATGATGGCTCAGGACCCTGAACTGGCTGGCCAGATTGAAGAAATGGTTAAGGCAGAAGGATGCAATGCTGAATATGCAGCTGATCAGGTTGCGAATATGATGGTTGCTATGTTTGAATCAATGGACAGCGACTATTTCAGAGAAAGAGCTGCTGACGTTAAGGACGTAACATTCCGCTTGAAATGTAATCTGGTGGGTGCAGTGATTCCTGATTTGACAACAATCAATGAAGAAGTTGTTATCGTGGCACACGATTTGACTCCGTCTGATACAGCTCAGCTGAACAAAGAATTTACACTTGGTTTTGCAACTGCAATTGGTGGAAGAACTAGCCACAGTGCAATTATGGCTCGTTCTCTTGAAATTCCTGCAGTTGTTGGTTGTGCAGGTATTCTGGAAGAAGCTAAACATGGCGATATGATGGTTCTGGATGCCATTGAAGGTAAGGTTATCCTGAATCCTACAGAAGCAGAAGTTGCTGAATATACTGAAAAGAAGGCTGCTTTCTTAGCTGAAAAAGAAGCACTGAAAGTTCTGTTGGGTGCTAAGAGTGAAACAACAGATGGTCATGAAGTTGAACTGGCTGGTAATATCGGTACACCTAAAGATGTTGCTGGTGTTCTGGCTAACGGTGGTGAAGGTGTTGGTCTGTATCGTACAGAATTCCTGTACATGGATTCAGAAAATGACTTCCCAACTGAAGAAGAACAGTATGAAGCTTATGCTGCAGTATTGAAAGACATGAATGGCAAGAAGGTTGTTGTTCGTACACTGGATATCGGCGGCGACAAGAAGCTGAATTACTTCACATTCCCAGAAGAAATGAACCCATTCCTGGGATACCGCGCAATTCGTCTGTGCTTAGACCGCACTGATATCTTCAGAACTCAGCTGCGTGCTTTGATTCGTGCATCTGTACATGGCAGACTGTGCATTATGTTCCCAATGATCGCAACTGTTCAGGAATTCTGCGATGCTAAGGCTATTTTCGAAGAAGAAAAGGCTAAACTGGTTGCAGAAGGCGTAGCAGTATCTGATAAGATTGAAGTTGGTATGATGGTTGAAATTCCTGCAGCTGCAGTTCTGGCTGATCAGTTTGCTAAATATGCAGATTTCTTCTCAATCGGTACAAACGATTTGATTCAGTACTCTATGGCTGCTGACCGTATGTCTGAAAAGGTATCTTATCTGTATCAGCCTTTGAACCCTTCAATTCTGCGTCTGGTTAAGATGACTATTGAAGGTGCTCACAAGGAAGGCAAGTGGGTAGGTATGTGCGGTGAAATGGCTGGCGATGAAATGGCTGCTCCAATTTTGTTAGGTCTTGGACTGGATGAATTCTCAATGTCTGCTACTTCAATTCTGCGCACTAGAAAACTGATTCGTTCACTGTCTCATGCAGAAATGCAACAACTGGCTGCTAAGGCTGTTGCTTGCGATAGAGAACAGGAAGTTATCGAACTGGTTAAAGGTTGTCTGAAATAAGACTATAGGGTGTTGCAAAACACCCTTTCACTTTCAAGGAGAGATTATGAAAAAAGTAATGTTTATCTCATCAACAGGTGGTCATTTGACAGAGCTTCTTCAATTGAAGCCTATGTTTGAAAAGACTGATTATACATTGGTGACTGAAAAAACAAAATCAAATGAAGTGCTTGTGAAAGATTATCCAGGGCATGTTCATTATCTTGCTTATGGTACGAAACAGCATTTATTGAAGTATCTGTTTATCTTTACATATAACTGCATATTGTCTTTTTTCATCTTCTTGAAAGTGAAACCGGATGCGGTGATTACAACAGGTACACATACTGCTGTGCCGATGTGCTACATTGCACATTTCTTTAAGAAAAAGGTCATTTATATTGAAACCTTTGCGAACTCAAAAACACCGACACAGGCAGGAAGACTGGTTTATCCAATTGCGGATTTGTTTGTGGTTCAGTGGGAAAGCATGCTGGAACATTATCCGAATGCAGTTGTAGGAGGGTGGATATTCTAATGATACTGGTTGTTTTAGGGACTCAGGACAAGCGTTTTGAACGTTTGATTAAAATGGTGGATGAAGCTGTACAGAAACAGTGGATTAAAGAAGAAGTCATTGTACAGGCTGGATGTACTTCGTATGTATCAGATAAAATGAAAATCTTTGATTTGATTGATATGACTTCTTTTGAACAGTATATGAAAGAATGCCGTATCTTGATTACTCATGGCGGAGTAGGGACAATTATGTCTGCATTGAGGTGTAAAAAACCTGTGATTGCCTGTGCTAGACTGGCAAAATATGGGGAGCATCACAATGATCATCAGTGTGAAATCATTGAGACATTTAGTGATAAAGGGTATTTGATTCAGGTTAAAGACAATCAAACACTGGAAGAAGCTTTGAAAAAAGCAGAGAATTTTGTAGTGCCTGAAGTTGTTTCAAACAATGAGAAAATGATTCGTCTGCTGATGGATTATTTAGAAATCAGCGAATAAAAGTATACGAAGGATGAGAAAGGAGGAATATAATGGACAATTATGAACGTCAGCTGAGAAAACATATGCATAGTCAGTTTAATCTGATTGGGCTTGGATTTTTGATGATGAGTGTACTGGGTGTTTTGGCTTATTATGGAAAAGAGTATCTTTGGCTGAAGTATAATGATGTGATTCAAATCTTTGCGTATGGATTTGTTGATAATCTATACTTGATTGCGGATAAGTTTATTCATTCTTTTGTTCCGTTTTTTCTGCTTTCTTTAGTATTAAAGACAAAGAATCGTCATATTTGGGCGAAACCTAAAATTAAGTTATTAAATCAGGCTGCTTTGATCCTGGTGGGGATAGCTGTTTACCTGATACTTAGTGCAGCAACCAGCGGATTAATTAGTTTTATTACATCAAAGAATGTCGGTGTTGCGAAAATTCCTGATTCATTGATGAGTAATTTTCTGGAAGTACAATGGACATATATTTTCTATTTTGTGATTTTATCTCCAATTGTTGAAGAATACATTTATCGTGGAGTTGTTTTGCAGTGTCTGCGCAGATATGGAAACTTTTTTGCGATTGCTGCTTCATCATTTCTGTTTGCACTTTCTTATGGTCGTTTACAGACAGCACTTCCTGGTTTTTTCCTGGGGATGTTTCTGTCACTGATTGCGCTGTATTATCAATCTATTCGTCCAGTAATCTGGATTCGTATTGGGGTGGCGATTCTTTCATTGGCAGAAATGCTGATTCCATTGTCTCAAGTTTGGATTTTTGGAGTGATTTGTCTTGTTTCATATGGGGTAACTCTAATTTTCCTGTTTGTGAATCGCTACAATCGCTTAGTACTTCGTTCAGATCTTGATGAATGGTATTCGGTGAAAATGTTTGCGACATCATGGGTATTAGTACTTGCGTGTTTATTGATGATTGTTTTAACATACAATTTGCCATTTAGGCAGCTGATTGAACAGCTAATGGAGAGAATTAGTGTATGGATTTAGGTATTTTACATTGGATACAGGATACTGTGACTCATCCTTATTTAATTCAGCTGTTTCGTATCATTACTTCATTAGGTAATGGAGGATTTGTCTGGATTGTGATGGCAATTGTCTTGATTTTGAAAAAAAGAAGAAAAGAAGCAGTGTTTCTGCTTCTAACATTAGTGTTAACTTCTTTGTTTGTGAATGGTGTGCTTAAACATCTTGTGATGAGAACTCGTCCGTTTGTAACTGATCCAACATTAATTCCTAGAATTGCACCGCCTTCATCCACATCATTTCCTTCTGGTCATTCTGCGACATCTTTGTGCTGTTCTGCATTTTTGTATCTAAGTGAAAAGAATGTTTTGGGGAAATTGGCAGTTATCACAGGTATACTGATTGCGTTATCTCGTTTAGTCTTGCTGGTGCACTATCCAACGGATGTTGTAGCAGGTGCTGTTACGGGTATAGTAATTGGTGGACTGATGTATGTTTTGATGAAGAAATATGAAAAAACATCTGTGTAATACAGATGTTTTTTACAGAATATAGAATTCTTGCTTGATTTTTTGTTGAAAGTGAGATATTATATTTAGGCAATCCCCAGATGGCGAAATTGGTAGACGCAAACGACTCAAAATCGTTCGGTAGTGATACCATGCCGGTTCGAGTCCGGCTCCGGGGACCATTTTTTATAATAAAGGAGATCTTGTCAGGTCTCCTTTTTGCATTCCTGAGCTTTTGTTGAAAGCGGGATAAGCAGGGGACATATCTAAAATGATCATGAAATTTACTGTATCAAAATTGGGGATTTGTGATAAAGAAATGGAATCTTATGAGGTTTGTGGTATAATTTAAAGAAGTAAAGGGTGTGATTGCGTTGAAATTTGATTTCGGAAAAATGCTATTTCTCGCAATTTTTATGTCAATTTTTGGGTTTGGCGGTTTGATATGGCCAATCTTTGTGTTTACACTTATTTTTTCATCTTTGAGTTCTAAAAAGCAGACAAGAACTGCTTCACGAAAAACAGCGAAGACTGAATCTGTTGCCAAGGCTAAAGTGATACGTGCACAGCGTCTAGTTAAGGAATATTTTGCGACTCATCATGAACTGGTTCTTGAAGATGGTGTAGTGCTTAAGCCTTACAATGATCGTTTTACAAGTGTTGATGCTTTGTATCTTTACAAGGATGATGATTGTGTTGCGACACTTGAGGAGTTTAAAAAGTCGTATCCTTCGACATATGAGGACTTGCTGGAACAGTGTGAGCGTTTTATGGAACGTCCACAGGCTGAAAAATCTGTACAGAAAGAAGTGAAGGTGGAAGAGAAATTGTCTTCTATTGAACAGTTTATTGAAACACTGAATGGATTGAACATAGAAATCAGCAATGAACAGGTCACAAATGGTTTATATGAAGTGACTGCATATTTGAAACAGATAGATATGATTGAAAAGGAATTCCCTGATTCCAAAGAAAAGACAAAGAAGCTGACACAGTATTATTTACCTATTCTTGTGGAAATACTTGAATCATATAAACAATTGCAGAATTCTGCAAGAAATCATGAGGAGTTTAAAAAGACAGAGGAACGTCTTCAGAAGACGATTTTGTTGATTAATGAAGCTTTGAAGACGATTACGTATACTTTGACACAGGAACATTTTATGGATCTTTCAGCGGATATGAAGACATTGGAAACACTTTTGAAGAAAGATGGTCTTGTATCTGAAGGATCATTGAGTGCACTTAGAAATCAGGTGAAGAATCATGAATAAGAAAACTGATAACATGGATGTGTTTGATAGTCTGTTTGAACAGATTCAGAGTGATTCTTCTTCACTAGCGGATTTTGGCGATGTAGTGCGTCAAAGCATGGATGAAGCAGCTCGAAAGAAGGGGTATGATACCTTTTCAGAAATGCTTTCTTCTGAGATTTCCAGCAGTATTACGAAAGAAAAACCTCAAAAACCTACTGCAAATACAAGAAATATTCAGATAGAAGGGTTAACTCGATTTGAGTATATGATGAAGGCGATTGAAAGTGTGACGTATGAACCTAAATATCAAGGATATTATGGAACAGGGCATCGCAGCTGTTTAGATGGCTATGTTGAAAAAATGGAGGCAAATCGCGACAATATGTGTGTGATTGAAGCAATGGTGAAAGCTGACATGAGATATTATTCTAAGCAGGTTAGAAAGAATCGCAATGATGCATATACACAAGGGTATTATGATGCACTTGTGCTTTTGGCGAACAGTTTATTGAAGTCAAAGAAGGCAAAAATGCGTGAGATTAAAAAAATCATTTTAGAGATGAAGGAGACTTCACAATGAGAAACAAAGAAAAAGAAGATTTGATGGAGGCTGTATTTGGGAAAAATGCCAAACGACGTACATTGGGATCATTGAAGTCATCTGATATAAAACTGGGTGTTTATTCAATGAATAAGGATGAAACAGAAGTCTTGACTGATATTTTGAAACAGCAGTCTGAACAGATCAATGAAATGATGAAGGAATCCTCTTTTAGTGAAGCTGATTATCAGAAATTGAAAAGGGAAATAGAACTTGATTTTGGGGTTTCTTTGGATGATTCACAAATGATTAGTGAAGCACCTGTCTCAAAGAAGCTGGTGATGAATTATGAGGACTCTAAGAAGATGAGTGAAGTTATCAAGGGCCGTTTTCCAGGGCAGGAAGAATTTGTAGATAAGCTGGCACAGGCAATGAGAAAGCCATATGTTTTGCGTAAAGCTGAACAGCAGGCTTTGTTTACGATTTGTTTGTGTGGAAGTGAAGGAACAGGCAAGAAAGCTGTTTTAAAGGCTCTTGTTGAACAGTATGCATCTGAGGGATATCTGACAAATAAAGAGCTCGGTATGATTGATTTGAGCCGTTATGAATCCTCAGAACAAGAGAATTTGTTTGTTCAGGATGTATATGCAGCGTTAAAAAAAGGAGATGTCATCTTGTTTGACAAGCTTGAGTGTGTTAGTCCTTATTTAATGCCGATACTTGAAACCTTGATTAATACTGGGAAACTTCCTTTGAAAAAACGCTATATATCCAATAAGGGACAGCTTCAGGAAGCTGGAAATACACTGGTATCTTCTGCAATTGATTCATTGTCTTTTGCGAAAAAAGGGATTGTTTTTGAGGCAGATACTACTTTGGAGAAACTGTATGGCATTGTAGGAACTGGCTTCTTTAAAGGTTTTGATGATATTCTGACAACGGAAGAGTTTGATCAGCACTCATTATTTAAGATTGCAGAAAAAAAACTGGAAACTTTTGCACTAAAATGTACAGAATTGAATCTGAAAGTGAATTACCAGTCAGATGTTACGGATTATCTGGTGAGACAGTATGATACCTCCTATGGCATAAACAGCTTTGAGAATGAACTGAATCAATGGCTGAAATGTCTTTTGCAGATAAAGCTTGAATATCAGATTGAAGAAGTGAAAGAGATTTCACTGTGTATAGAAAATGAAGTCTTGATGATTGTGATGAATGAAGAGAAATTAGAACTTTTGAAATCATTGAATCAGAAAGAAGCTGAACAGGAGCAGAAAATCCTGGATGAATTGAATGAAATTGTTGGTCTTGATGAAGTGAAGAAGTATGTCCTTTCTTTGAAAGATCACTTTAGAATTCAAAAGATGCGTGCACAGCGCGGATTGAAGACAAGTTCTGTATCTATGCATATGATTTTTACAGGGAATCCTGGTACAGGAAAAACAACGATTGCACGCATTATTTCGCGTTATCTTAAAGCGATTGGTATTTTGAGCAGTGGTCAGCTGATTGAAGTGACAAGAGCTGATTTGGTTGGAAGATATGTGGGACATACAGCACCTCAAACTGAACAGGTGATGAAATCTGCATTAGGTGGTGTGCTGTTTATTGATGAAGCGTATTCACTGTATCGAGGAAAAGACGATAGTTTTGGCTTAGAAGCAATTGATACTCTGGTAAAGGGAATTGAAGATTATCGTGATGATCTTCTGGTCATTCTTGCAGGATATACAAAAGAAATGCAGGAGTTTTTAACAAGTAATTCAGGGCTGAAATCAAGATTTCCAAATATTATTGAATTTCCTGATTATACAGCTGAAGAGCTTCTGGCAATTACTAAGAGTATTGCCAAGGGGAAACAGTATGTGCTTCATGAAGATTGTGATCGACCTCTTTTGTCTTATTTTGAGACTGTACAGGCAACACGTGCTGCTGATGCAGGCAATGGGCGTTTAGCAAGAAATCTTGTAGAAGCAGCTATATTAAAACAGTCCAGCCGCTGCTTAAAAGACTTGAGTGCACAGCTGGATGAATTGAAGGCAGAAGACTTTGATTTGAGCGAGGTGTAGTAAATGCTGAAAACAAAAACAGTAACATCTAAATCACCAGTTCCAATTTATATTGGAGCAGGTGCATTTGTGGTGATTTCACTGATCTTTCCAATGATTAAGATGAGTACTATCTTCATTGGATTAGCAGTTTCTTTTGTATTGATTGCAGTCCTAAGAATCATGAAAGTTTTTCCTGATATCACAGAGACTGTGACTTATGATGAACCTGAATTTTTTGCGAATAAGACAGTTGAAGAGCTTGTGTTAGAAGGCAGAAAGATGAAGAATCAAATGAATTCTTTGAATGATAAGATTCAGGATGTACAAGTAAGTTCTTTGATTGACAGTATTCAAAAGACTCATCAGGCGATTCTGGATTATGTACAGACACATCCGGATTCATCTCAGACGATTAGAAAATATATGAAGTACTATGTTCCATCCATTCTGGAACTATTGAATCACTTTGATGAACTTGAAGCGACTCAGTTTTCTGGAATGAACGCCGAATTAAGCCGAAAAAGAATTACTGAACTTCTTGTAACGGCTGATGCAGCATTTAAGAAACAGCTAGACTCTCTGATGGATCAGCAGGCACTGGATATCAGTGTTGAAGCGAGAGTTCTCGAAGATTTAATGAGCCGTGAAGGTTTGGTAGAAAAGAAGTAAGGAGAAACAGATATGGCAGACGAAAACAAAATTACATTGACTTTGGAACCTAAGAAGGAAGAAGAAGCACCTGTTGTTGAAGAGGAGAAAGTAATTGTACCGATTGAAATCAGCGACAAGGATCTGAGTGAAGAAGAAAAGAAGATGGTGGAAGAATTCTCTAAAACGATCGATATTACTTCAAACAATATTATTCTTCAGTACGGTGCGGAAGCACAGAAAAAGATTTCTGATTTTAGTGACAGCGCTTTGGCAAAAGTAAAGACAAAGGATCTGGGCAGCGTGGGTGATATGATTGCTGATCTGGTTGTTGAACTGAAGGGCTTTGATGCGACTGAAGAGGAAGAGAAGGGTTTCTTCGGTTTGTTTAAGAAGGCATCTAACAAGGTAACTTCTTTGAAAGCTCGTTATGATGCTGCAGAAGCAAATGTCAATAAGATTTGTGAACAGCTGGAAGAACATCAGATTGTCCTGTTAAAGGATATTGCGATGCTGGATGAGCTGTATGAAAGAAATCTGATTAACTTCAAAGAACTGACAATGTACATTCTGGCTGGGAAAAGAAAGCTGGAAGAAGTACGTAATACTGAATTGAAAGAAATGATTCAAAGAGCTCAGACAACAGGTTTGGCTGAAGATTCACAGGCTGCAAATGATTTAGCGAATCAGTGTGATCGTTTTGAAAAGAAACTTCATGATCTTCAGTTGACTCGTATGATTTCTGTACAGATGGGACCACAGATTCGTCTGGTACAAAACAATGATACACTGATGACTGAAAAGATTCAGTCTACATTGGTGAATACAATTCCTTTGTGGAAGTCACAGATGGTTTTAGCTCTTGGCTTGAATCATTCTAAAGAAGCTATGGAAGCACAGCGTGAAGTGACTCAGATGACAAATGCATTGTTGAGAAAGAATGCGGAAACATTGAAGATGGCAACGATTGAAACTGCTAAAGAATCTGAACGTGGTGTTGTTGAAATTGAAACTCTGCAGTATACAAATCAGAATCTGATTGAAACTTTGGAAGAAGTTGCAAAGATTCAGGAAGAAGGCCGTCAGAAACGCCGTGCTGCTGAAACTGAATTGGCTCGCATTGAGGGAGAACTCAAAGATAAACTGCTTGATATCCGTCAGTAAGAAGGGGTGAAAGCGATGAAGCTTTTTAGAAAAAACTCTGTGGCTGTTACTGTGTTTGTAGTGACAGTGATCATATCCATTCTTTTAAGCGGGCGTACTGCGCTTGTGAAGGAAGCAAATAAAGTTGAAGATATTTTCTATCATGGTGAGCGTGGTGATGGATTGTCAATTTATTCTGATTTAAAGGATATTATTGATGCGTCTAGAAGTATTTTGTCACTGACTCAGAAAGTTGCAGATCCTTCAACACCAGAATTGGTGGAGCTGAATCGAATCATCAGTGATTATCAATCTGCAAAGACACCGCAGGAATATTATGATATTTATTCACGTTTAATCTTGTGCATAGATGATACGAGTGCTATTTTTTCAATGTTTTGTAAAGATAATACAATTCGAAATCAATTTGAGGGATATGCTTCTATCTTTGCCTCTAAAATGAATACGATCAGTTATGATCCATACAATCGATATGTGAGAGAGTATGAAGAAATGCTGGAATCTTTTCCAGCAGGTTTGATCGCAAAACTGACCTTTGTTGAGGAGGTGCATGCATTTGAGTAAATGGTTCAAACAGCTCACTCTGCTTGTAAGCATGCTTATGATGTGTACTTTGTCTGTTTTTGGCTATGTAGAGATTGTTCAGCAGGATGATTCTTACTTTGTGACAGATACTGCTAAAGTACTGGATGCTTCAACAGAAGAGTACATTGTCTCTAAGAATCAGATTTTAAATGAGACAAGTGGTGCTTCTATTGTGATTGTGACTGTAGATCTTTTGAATGCTGATATTACTGATTATGCCTATACGATTTTTAATGAATGGGAATTAGGCGATGAAACCGTCAACAATGGAATTTTATTGCTTGTTTCTATTGGGGATCAGGATTATTACTGTATGCTGGGACGTGGTCTTGAAAACAAGATACAGATTGATGATCTGCAAACTATTTTGGATGAAGAACTTGAACCTGATTTTGCGCTGGGGAATTATCAGCAGGGGATTCGTAAAGTGTTTGATGCACTGTATCAGCACTGTGTTCATCTATACAATGTAGATGAAAATGCAATGAATTCATCAGCGGATACAACACCAGTTTTCTCTGTCGTATCAAATATTATGACAGTGATGAGAATTATGATGATTGTATTTGTGGTTGTGACAATACTGATGATTTTGTTTGCGTCATCTTATCGTAGAAGAACAGTTGTGCGCAGACCTTATCGTCCACTAACACCTCCACCTCCTCCAGTTTATTCAAATCCGCCAAGATATCATCGACCTGTATATACACATCGACCTTCTTATCCATCTTCTACAAGGCCATTAAGTCGTCCTTCTGCTCACTCATCTTCACGTCCGAGTGGAATGGGTTCATTTTCATCTCGTCCATCTTCTTCGAGGTCTTCGTTTAGTCCTCGTTCTGGTGGATCGACTCGTGGAGCTGGAGCAGGCAGAAAAAGATAAAACTTTACCAGAAATTCATTGGAATTTCTGGTTTTTCTTTTTGTTCAGCAGTAGGTTAACTAAAATTTCGCGTGGTTTTGGTTAAAACTGCTATAAAATCACACGTGGTGTAAGAAAAGAAAAAAGATGGAGTTTAAAGGAGATTATCCTGTAGATTCCATCTTTTTATGGT